>CALMIL010000206.1 GCA_937864005.1 uncultured Burkholderiales bacterium | reverse complement strand
TCACCCGCGCGGCGCAGCAGTTGAACCTGCACAAGGCGAGCGTGAGTCAGCAGATCCGCCAGCTCGAGGAGCGGCTCGGCGCGCGTCTGCTCGAGCGCACGACGCGCGCGGTCGCGCCCACCGCCGAGGGCCTGCACTACTACCGCCACGCCTGCGACATCCTGCAGCAGATCGACGCCGCCGAGGCCGGGCTGCGCAAGGACACGACGGCGGCCGCCGGCCACCTGCGCGTCGACGTGCCGGTGGCGATGGGGCGCCTGGTGTTCGTTCCCGAGTTGCGCGCCTTCCTCGAGCGACACCCCAGGATCACGCTCGAGCTCGGCTGCACCGATCGCGTCGTCGATCTGATCCAGGAGGGCGTGGACTGCGCGCTGCGCGGCGGCGCGTTGCCGGACTCGCGGCTGACGGCGCGCGCGGTCGGCAAGCTGCGCTTCGTGCTGTGCGCGGCGCCGCGCTACATCGACGCGCACGGCCTGCCCGAGACGCCCGACGATCTGGCGCGCCACGTCCGCGTCGGCTACCTCGCCGCGTCGAATCGCCGCCTGCAGCCGATCCGGCTTCAGGACGACGAGCGTACCGTCGAGGTCGAGATGGCGGCGCGCTTCGTCACCACCGACAGTGCGGCGGTGCTCAGCGCCGGGCTCGATGGGCTCGGCCTGGTCCACGTCGCCGAGTTCGTCGCCACCCACCATCTTGCAAGCGGCGCTCTGGTGCGCGTGCTGCCGCGCTGGCGCTGCGCTTCGCTGCCGCTGCAATTGGTCACGCCGTCGAGCCGAAAGCGCGCGGCGCGCGTCCAGGCCTTCATGGACTGGGCGCAGGGGCTGGTGATGCGCCGCCTGGGCGACTTCATCGATGCGGACTGACGGCGGCGCGGGTCGTCACGGCGTCGCGCCGCGCGCGCGGCGCAGTTGGTCGGCGATGAACGAAGTCATGACGTCGAGCGCCTGATCCGCCGCCTGCAGGACCCCCGGGCAGTTCGGGAAGACATGCGGCATGCCTTCCCAGACGTGCAGTGCGACATCGGCGTGCGCCGCACTAGCGCGCTCGAAGTAGCGGATCGAGTCGTCGAGCAGGATCTCGCTCGTGCCGACGTGGATCTGCAGCGGCGGCAGGCCGGCGAGCGGCGCGTTCAGCACCGAGGCCTGCGGGTGCCCTGCTTGCGCGCCGCCGAGGTACATGGCGGCGCAGGCTTCGAGCATGGCCTTCGTCAGGTAGAGCTCTTCGTCGGCCTTGCCAACGATGCTCTGACCGCTCATCGACAAGTCCGTCCACGGCGACATGACGACCGCGGCGAATGGCCGCGCTGCGGCGTTCGCGGCTTTGGCTTGCAGCAGCGAGAGCAACGACAGGCTCAAGCCCCCGCCGGCGGAGTCTCCGATCACGGCGACGCGTGTCGCGCCCGCGTTGGACAGCCCGCGATACGCCGCATGCGCATCTTCGAGGGCAGCCGGGAAGGCGTGCTCGGGCGCCAGGCGGTAGTCGGCGACGAAGACGGGCGCCGCCAGGCGCTGGGCAAAGTGGCCGGCGAAGTTCGCATACGCGCGCGCCGAGCCCATCACGCAGCCGCCGCCGTGCAGGAAGAGCACGACGGCGTCGGTGCGGCGCTCGGCGGGTTGGCACCAGACGCCTTCGACGCTGCCGACGACCGCCGCTTCGAAGGCGACGTCCTTCGGTGCGGCGACGTTGTTCAGGATCGCGTCGTAGGCCTCTCTGCCCGCGGGCCCGTACACGGCGCCCTTGAACGGCGCCGTCTGCGCACGCATGGCGGCCACCACGTTCGCATCTTCCAGGCCGAGGGGGTGGTGGACGGCGGGCCGAGCATGGTGCGATGCGGGCATGAGCGATCTCCTGGTGCAAGTGGAGTGGGTCGGACCAATCGGGACGTGCTCGCGATCTCAATGCGCGTGCTGCAGCCGGCGACCACCACGTCGCCAGCGACGCCAGATCCACACCAGCCCCCACGCCGCGGCCGCGAGCGCCAGCAGCGCCGCGGCGAGCACCGGCCAGAGCTGTTGCAGCAGCACCGGCCAGTTGTTGCGCAGCAGCTGCTTGATCGGGTCGAAGCCGGGCTCGGGCAGGATCACGCCGTTGCTACGGTCATAGGCCTCGACGTCGGCAAGCATCGCCTTCAGCAGCTCGGGCTTGCGCGCCGACAGGTCGGTGCTTTCGGTCGGGTCGGCCTTCAGGTCATAGAGCCGCCACTTGCCGTCGAACGGCGCACCCATGCGCGTGACCTTGTAGTCGCCCTTGAACAGCGCCTGCGCGCCCAGGCTCTCGAAGCCGATCGGTTCGTCGGCGGCATGCACGCGCGGCGTCTCGCCGCGCAGGTACGGCAGCAGGCTGTGGCCCGTCGGGCGGTGCAGCGGCTTGCCCTTGTACTCGTCGCCGGGCAGCGCGATGGCGCCGAGTTCGAGCAGCGTCGGCAACACGTCGGTGGCGTAGGTGAAGCCGTCGACGATCGCGCCTTTTTTTATGCCGCCCGCCAGCGCCGGCGGCAGGCTCAGGATGAAGGGCACGCGCATGCCGCCTTCGCCCGGCGAGCCCTTGATCAGCGCGAACGGCGTGTTCGACGCCTCGGCCCAGTACGGTCCGTAGTGCACGTAGCTGCCGGGGCCGCCCATCTTGTCGCTGCCGGCCGGATAGTTCATGCGATACCAGGCACGGAACGGGAGATTGATGCGCGAGGTGTCGGTGAAGTCGGCGCCGTTGTCCGACATGATCACGAACACGGTGTTGTCGAGTTCGCCGATGCGCTTCAGGTGCTCGCGCAGGCGCCCGATCTGCTGGTCGGCGTTGGCCAGCATGCCGGCGTACACCGCCATCTTGCGCGCGAACTCGCGCTGCTCGGCTTCGCCGAGCGAGGACCACGCCGCGTCACTGCGCATGTACGGGAAGCCGAGCGCCGCCGGCACGTGCGGCAGCTCGAGCCCCGGCGGCATCAGGCCCATCTGGACCTGACGCCGGTAGCGCTCGGCGCGGATCGCGTCCCACCCGGCCTCGTAGAGCTTGGCGTACTTGTCGATGTCGGCCTGCGGCGCCTGCAGCGGCGAGTGCACCGCCTGCAGCGACAGCATCGCGAAGAAGGGCTTGTGCTTGCCGGCGGTGCGGCCTTCGTCGATGAAGCGGATCAGGGTATCGGCGTATGTCTTGCTCGAGTAGAAGTCCTTGCCCGGGTGGTAGCGCTGGCCGTCTTGCCACCACACGGCCTCGGTGTAGAACGGCGCCCAGACCTTGGCCTCGTAGTTGTCGGCGCCGGTCTGCTCCAGGACCAGATAGCGGTCCCAGCCGCGCGCTCCCGGGGCGTGCTGCAGGCCGTGGCCGAGGTCCCATTTGCCGGCGAAGTAGGTCTCATAGCCGCCGTCGCGCATCAGCGTTCCCAGGCTGTGCACCTGGTCGCTCAGATAACCCTCGTAGCCGGGTTTGCCTTTCTGGCTGTCGGCGATGACCGGCATCAGCGCGCCCGCGCCGGCGCGGTGGTTGTCGACGCCTGAATGCACAATCGCGCGCGACGCCTCGCAATTGGACGCGGTGTGGAAGTTGCTGAAGCGCACGCCTTCGCGCGCGAGGGCGTCGATCGTCGGCGTCGCGATCTCGCTGCCATAGCTGCCGAAGTCGCTGAAGCCGGCGTCGTCGAACAGCACGAAGACGATGTTGGGCGGCGGCACGCCGGATTGCGCCGCGGCCGGCGCAGGCAGGAGCAGACTTGCCGCAGCGGCGAGGCCGAGCGCGGCAAGCGCCCGCATGCGGCCACCCTCGACGCGCGCGCGAGCGCGCGCGGGCTCGCGGCGTACGCGCTCGAAGCGGGCGGCGACGCCCTTGACCCTTGCATTCATCTCGATCTCCTTCAAACGAAGCGCACCGCGCAGCCGCCGAGGCCGCCGATCTGCGCGTAAACCTGGTCGCCGGCCTTGACCGTCGCCATCGGCCCGAGCGCGCCCGACAGGATCAGCTCGCCGGCACGCAGCGGCTGGCCGCGCGCGGCCATCGTGCGCGCCAGCCAGTACGCGGCGCGCAGCGGGTGGCCCAGACAGGCGGCGGCGCCGCCGACCGACGCGACCCGGCCGTTGACCGACATGCGCATGCCCAGCTCGCAGCCCGCGAGCGCGCCGACCGCCACCGGCTGCTGGCCGAGCAGGTACAGCGCCGACGAGGCGTTGTCGGCGACGGTGTCGGCGAGCGTGATCTTCCAGTCGGCGATCGCGCTGTCGACGATCTCGATCGCCGGCAGCGCGCACGCGAGCGAGACGATGAACTCGCCCCAGCTCGGTGCGGTTGCGGCGAGGTCGCTACCGACGACGAACGCGACCTCGGCCTCGACCTTGGGCTGCGCAAGCAGCGCCATCGGCACCTCGGCGCCGTCGAGGAACTCCATGTCGTCGAAAAGCACGCCGAAGTCGGGCTCGTCGACGCCGAGCTGCTGCTGCACCGCAAGCGAGGTCAGGCCGACCTTCTTGCCGACGACGCGCCGGCCCCCGGCGAGGCGCGCCTGCGTGTTGATCTCGGCCACCGCGTAGGCGGCGTCGAGCCCGGCGATGCCGAAGCGCGCCGACACGGGCGCGATCGGGCAGCGCCGCGCGCGCGCGTCGCGCAGCGCGAGCGCGGCCTCGCGCAGCGCGGCGGGCGACTCCGCGCGCGAGGCGCCTGCGTGCCGCGCGCTCATGCCGCCCTCCTTGCCAGCGGCACCGCGACGGGCGGCACCTCGACGCGCTCGACGACCGCGGCGTCGCGCCCGAGCTGGCGCGCGAGCGCTCGCGTCGCCGCCGCCAGCTCGGGCCCGCGCACGAGCGCGAAGACGAACTTGTCGGGGCGCACGATGGCGACGCTGCCGCGCCCGCCGCCGCTCGCGCCGAGCCAGTCGAAGAAGGCGTGGTCGGGGTCCTCGGCCTCGATCAGACCCTCGGGCACCGCGCGCGCGACACGGCCCTCGGGCCGGCCGCCGAACGGATAGACCGCGAGAAAGCGCGCGCCGAGTGCCTGCCACACCGCGAGCGCCTCGAGGTCGAGCGTCGCGCGCGGATCGACGCCGGCGCCGACCAGCGCGAAGCCGGTGCCGGCGATCTCGTCGAGCAGATGGCGCCGCCCGTCGGCACCGCGCAGGCTGGGCTGCGGCATCAGCCGGCCCTCGGCGCCGCGCCAGCGCCTGCGCGCGAGGCCGATGTAGCTGCCGGCCGTGTAGGTCGGCTTGGGGATGAAGTCGCCCTGGCGCACGAAGGCGCCGATCCCGGGGAGCCGCGTCACGAGCCGCGTCGCCGCGTTGCGCAGCACGGTGCCGAGCGGGTTGACCATCGAGACGAACTCCTTCATGCGAATGCCCTCGCGCGTCATCGCCGCGGCGTGCGGGCGGCGTTCGCGCTCGTAGCTGTCGAGCAGCGCGCCGCCGGCCTGGCCGCGCAGCACGGCGTCGAGCTTCCAGGCGAGGTTGTAGGCGTCGCGCACGCCGGCGTTCATGCCCTGGCCGATGAACTGCGGCGTCATGTGCGCGGCGTCGCCGGCGAGCAGCACGCGCTTGTCGCGCCAACGCTCGGCCATCAGCGCGTTGAAGGTATAGACGAGCGTGCGCAGTATCTCGAACTTGTCGACGTCGATGTACTTCGAGAGGTAGTGGCGCACCGTGTCGGGATGCTCCATGTGCTCGCGCGTCTGCCCCGGCATCAGCATGAACTCGAAGCGGTGGTGGCCGCCCGGCTGCACGCAGCTCACCGTCGGGCACGCCGGGTCGCAGACGAAGTTGAAGTACGGCAGGTGGCGCAGGCCGTCGTCGGGGTTCCTGGCCTTGATGTCGACGACGAGCCAGGGGTTCGGAAAGTTCTTGCCTGCCATCGAGATGCCGAGCTGCGCGCGCACGACGCTCCTGCCGCCGTCGGCGCCAACCAGGTAGCGCGCGCGCACCCGCACCTCGCCTGCCTGCGACACTGCCTGCGCGCCGGGCTGCGGCGCGGCCTTGGCGTAGCCGGTGCCGCTGGTCTCGACGTGAAAGACGTCGACGCCCGCCGCGTCCTGCTCGAAGCGCGTCAATTCGCGCCCGCGCTGCACCGTGACGTTCGCGAACTTCGCCAGCCCCTCGGCCAGCGCCGTCTCGAGCAGCGGCTGGTAGAAGAAGTTGTTTGCCGGCCAGCCGTGCGGGCGCCGGGTATTCTTGATCTGGAACAGCACCTTGCCGTCGGGCAGGACCATCTGCACCGGCGCGTCCTGCAGCATGTCGGCGGCCAGCCGCTCGGCCATGCCGAAGGACTGGAAGACGCGCATGCACTCGCCATCCGTGTAGACGGCGCGCGCATTGCCGTAGAACCGCGGCTCGCGCTCGAGCACGAGCACGCGCTGGCCGCGCAGGCCCAGGCAGTGCGCCAGCGTCAGCCCGGTGGGGCCGAGGCCGGCAATGACGACGTCGTAGTCGGCGGTGTTCATGCGGCGGCTCCCACGGTGTATTCCTGGCGTACCAGCGAGGCGAGCCCGCGACCCATCTGGCCGAGCTTGCCGCCGAGCGTGAGGCTCTCGGGGAAGTGGCCCCACAGGCTGATGCCCCGGTAGTGGGCGGGCTGCCACGCCGCCTCGTCGGTGACGAGGATCGGGTTCCAGCCCAGCTCGATCTCGAAGCCCGAAGGCGTCTGGACGTAGAACGACAGCTCGCGGTCGTTCGGATGCTGACCGATGGCGTTGGCGATCGCGCAGCCCATACCGCGCAGGCGCTGGTACGCGAGCGTCACATCGTCCAGGCTCGCGGCCTGCACGTTCAGGTGGTGAATCGCCGTGCGCAGCGGATTCATGCGCTTGCCGCGCGTGGCGGCAAGCGCCGTCGTGTGGTGGCGCTCGTTCATGCGCAGGAAGCTCAGCTCCAGCGTTACACCGTTGAGCCTGTCTTCGATCGTGTCCGACAGACGCGCATCGAACATCGACTCGAAGAAGTGCTGCGCCGCCTCGGGCTCGCGGGTTGTCATCGCGAAATGTCCGAGGCCCAGATCGCCGGTGACGAAGCCGCTTGCGAGCATGTCCAGCGGCTGGCTGCTCACCCGCGGCGTGGTGAACAGTTCGAAGCGCAGCCGCTTTGGTCCGGTGAACGCGAACAGGCGCTCGACGCCGCGCTCGGCGGCCTGCGCGCCGCCGATCTCGCTCACCTCGACGCGCCGCGCGCGCAACCGCGCCAGGGCGAGCGCCAGCGCCTGTTCGTCGCGCAGTTGCCAGCCGATGGCGGCGACGTCCTCGGCGGGGCCATCGGCGATGAGGATGCGCCGCTCGTGGGCGTCGATGCGCAGCGCGAGCAGGCCGGCGTCGATGCGGTCGACGTGCAGGCCAAGACCTTCGCGCGCGAAGCGCTGCCATTCGTCGAGCTTGCGCGACGCAACGACGATGTAGCCAAGACTGACGCGCCCGAAAAGGCTGGGTGCCGCGGCGATCTCCATCGGGGTGTTCATCGTGACGCTTCCTTTGTCCGGATGCGCCGGGAACTCAGGCATCCGCGGCGAGGAACGCCGCGACGATCGCGTTGAACTCGCCCGCGCGCTCCCACTGCGCCCAGTGGCCGGTGCGGCCGAAGAGCAGCACGTCGCAGGCCGGGATCTTTTGCTGCAGGGCGATGGCGCCGCTCGGCGGGTTGACGCGGTCTTGCGTGCCCCACACCACCAGCGTCGGGTTGGCAAGCTTCGGCAACCGCGCATCGAGCAGGAAGTCCAGCCGCCTGAAGGCCTCGATGTCCTTCGGCGCGCGCAGCGGCGGATTGGCCATCACCTCGGGCTGGATGCTCGACTCGAAGCGCTCTTGCAGCATCTCTTCGCTGATGCTGCTTGCGTCGTAGACAAGGTCGCCGCAGATGAAGGCACGCAGCTTCTCGATCGTCGGGCCAGCGCCTTCGTAGTAGGTCAGCAACCGTTTGAGAGCATCGGTCGGCGGCGAGCTCGAGATGCCGACGCCGCCCGGCCCCATCAGCACGACGCGGCCGATGCGCTCGGGCCGCTCGAGTGCCATGCGCAGCGCGCAGGCGCCGCCGAGGGAGTTGCCGACCACGTGCGCACGCGGCAGGTCGAGTGCGTCGAGCAGGCCGTGCATTGCATCTGCAAGGCAGCCGAATGGGTCGGCGGCATCGATGTCCTTGCTCGACTTGCCGTAGCTCGGCAGGTCGGGCACCAGCACGCGAAAGCCGGCGGCGGCCAGCGGCTCCGCATTGCGCGAGTAGTTCGACACGCCCGAGGCGCCCGGTCCGCCGCCGTGCAACATCAGCACCGGGGCGCCGGAACCGAACTCGGTGAGGTGGATCCGGCGCGCACCGACGGCGACGGCGCGGGTCCGAGGGCAAAGTTTGCTCGACATCAAAGTCTCCTTTGTTGAATGAACTAGTATGGCCTGTAATGAACATGATTGTTCAATACACAACATGTATGTGCATCCGTAGTAACCCTATGCTTGCTCGCTTTTGAACAATGTTGTCCACTTCAGATCGACTCGAGCAGAGACGAGCCATGGCAGCCGATCCCAGTGCCCTACCGACACCCCAGGCGCGCCGCCGCATCCATGCGGCGGCGATGCGCCTTTTCGCCGAGCGCGGCGTCACCCGGGTCGGCATCAGTGAACTCGCCGCCGCTTCGGGCATGGCGCGCGGCACGATCTACAGCCACGTACCCGACATCGACATGCTCTTCGAGGAGGTCGCCGCGGGGCTGGCGCACGAGATGACGGAGCGCATCGTGGCCGGCTTCGCCGGCATCGACGACCCGGCTCGGCGCATGGCGATCGGCATGCGTCTGTACATTCGCCGCGCCCACGAAGAGCCGGTCTGGGGCCGCTTCATCAGCCGCTTCGGCTTCAGCGACGTGCTGCTGCGCGAGGTGCTGACGTCTGCGCCGACGGCGGACTTTCTGGCGGGTATCGAGTCGGGCCGCTACAGCATTGGCCGCGATCTGGTGCAGGCGATGGTCGGCCTGCTCGTCGGCGGCACGCTGGCGGCGATGCTGCCGGTGCTCGAAGGCCATCGCACCTGGCGCGACATCGGCTCGGAAGCGGCGGAGTTGATGCTGCGCACTGTGGGCCTGTCGCCACAAGAAGCGCGCACGCTGGCACGCTGCGAACTGCCCGCGCTGGCCGAGGTCAACCGGGGCTGAGATCGCCTGCGAGCACTGCCTCGTTTGCGCTTTCGCGTGCGGCCGGGCGCCACGACGTCGAGCAAGGAGCTTGACCGCACCACCACGCGGCCCATCGACTATCCGCTAGAGTCTGCCGATGCGCACCGCCTCGCCTGCCCCGCTCTCCATGACGCAGGTGCTGCTGTGCGGCGCTGCCGTCGTCACGCTATCGATGGGCATCCGCCACGGCTTCGGCCTGTGGCTGCAGCCGATCACGATGGATCGCGGCTGGACGCGCGAGAACTTCGCCTTCGCGCTCGCGGTGCAGAACCTGGTGTGGGGGCTGGCCGGGCCGTTCGCCGGCATGGTCGCCGACCGCTTCGGCGCGTGGCGCGTGCTGATTGCGGGCAGCGTGTTCTACGCCGGCGGCCTGATGCTGATGGCGTACGCGCAGACCGTCGCCGGCTTCACCGGCAGCGCCGGGCTGCTGCTCGGCATGGCGCAGGCGGGGACGACGTATGCGATCGTCTTCGGCGTCGTCGGCCGCAACGTCGCGCCCGAGCGACGCTCGTGGGCGATGGGGGTGACGGCGGCGGCCGGCTCGTTCGGCCAGTTCCTGATGGTGCCGGTCGAGAACTGGCTGATCGGCGGCCTGGGCTGGCAGACGGCGCTCGTCATCCTCGGCTGCGCGGCACTCGCGATCGCGCCGCTCGCGCTCGGCCTGAAGGAGACGACGCAGCGCGCGCATGCCGAAGTGCACACAAGCATCGGCGACGCGGTGCGCGAGGCGTTCGCCTATCCGAGCTTTCGGCTGCTGACGGCGGGCTATTTCGTCTGCGGCTTCCAGGTCGTCTTCATCGGCGTGCACCTGCCGAGCTACCTGAAGGACAAGGGCCTCGGGCCGGAGGTCGCCGCCTACGCGCTGGCGCTGATCGGCCTGTTCAACGTGTTCGGCACCTATATCGCTGGATCGCTCGGCGAGCGACTGCCCAAGCGCCATATCCTGGCCGCGATCTACCTGCTGCGCGCGGTCGCGATCGTCGCCTTCGTGCTCGCGCCGCTGTCGCCGGCGAGCGTCTACGTGTTCGCGTCGGTGATCGGCTTTCTGTGGCTTTCGACGGTGCCGCCGACGAATGCGATCATCGCGCAGATCTTCGGTGTCAAGTACCTCTCGATGCTCAGCGGCTTCGTCTTCCTGAGCCACCAGATCGGCAGCTTCCTCGGCGTCTGGCTCGGCGGCTGGCTCTACGACCGGACCGGCAGTTACGACATCGTGTGGTGGATCGCCGTCGCGCTCGGCGTCTTCGCCGCGCTCGTCAACCTGCCGGTGCGCGAATCTCCGATCGCGCGGCCGGCGCTGGCGGCGGCATGACGGCGACCCGGCGGCCGCTGCTGCGCGGCGCGCTCTGGCTGCTGGCGATCGCCGCGCTCGGCGCCGTCTTCGCGCTCTACCTGCGTCCGGACCTGGTGTTCTCGCTCGCGACGCAGATCTGGGCGTGTTTCTGACGTGCAGCACGGCGCGCTCGAACCCTCGGCCTGGGTGCAACGCTGGTCGGGTCTGGTTCCCGCGGCGGCGAGCGTGCTCGACGTCGCCTGCGGCTCGGGGCGCCACGTGCGGTGGTTCGCGGCGCGCGGCGCGAGGGTGACGGCGATCGATCGTGACGCGGCGGCGCTCGCACCGCTGCGTTCGCTGCCCGATGTCGAGGTGGTCGAGGCCGATATCGAAGCGCAGGGCTGGCCGCTCGCCGGCCGGCATTTCGACGCCGTCGTCGTCACGAACTACCTCTGGCGCGCGCTGCTGCCTTCGATCGTCGCGAGCGTCGCCGAGCGCGGCGTGCTGATCTACGAGACCTTCGCGCGCGGCAACGAGACGATCGGCCGGCCGGCGAACCCGGACTTCCTGCTCGCGCCGGGCGAGCTGCTGCGCGCAGCAAGCGCGCTGCGCGTGATCGGCTACGAGGACGGCTTCGTCGCCGCCGAGCCGCAGCGCTTCGTGCAGCGCATCGCCGCGGTGCGCGAGGGCGGCGCCGCGCCGCCGAGACGCTACCCGCTGTAGCGCCGGGCCGGGCACCAAGCCGGGCGCAGCGGCACGGCTAAAATCGCCCGATTCCGAGGAACCCGAATGAAACCCATCGTTGGCAGCATCGTCGCGCTCGTCACGCCGATGCGCGAGGACGGCAGCATCGATCACGACGCGCTGCGCGCGCTGATCGACTGGCATATCGCCGAAGGGACCGATTGCATCGGCGTCGTCGGCACGACCGGCGAGTCGCCGACCATCACCGTCGAGGAGCACTGGGACGTGATCCGCGTCGCCGTCGAGCATGCGCGCGGACGCATTCCGGTCATGGCCGGCACCGGCGCGAACTCGACCGCCGAGGCGATCGAACATTCGCGCTATGCGGCCAGGGTCGGCGCCGATTGCGCGCTCTCGGTCGTGCCCTACTACAACAAGCCGTCGCAGGAAGGCATCTACCAGCATTTCAAGGCGATCGCCGAGTCCTGCGAGCTGCCGATGGTGCTCTACAACGTGCCGGGCCGCACGGTTGCCGACATGCTGCCGGAGACAGCGCTGCGGCTGGCGCAGCTGCCCGGCATCGTCGGCATCAAGGAGGCGAGCGGCGATATCGAGCGTGCCGCCTGGCTCATCAAGCACGCGCCGCCCGGCTTCGCCGTCTATTCCGGCGACGACGGGACCGCGATCGCGCTGATGCTGCTCGGCGGCCAGGGCAACGTCAGCGTGACGGCCAATGTCGCTCCGCGCGCGATGCACGAGATGTGCGTCGCCGCGCTCGAGGGCCGGGTGCGCGAGGCGACCCAGATTCACATGCGGCTGCTGGCCCTGCACGGTGCGCTCTTTTGCGAGCCGAGCCCGGCGCCGACCAAGTGGGCGCTGTCGCGGCTGGGCCGCGGCGCCAATGCGATGCGCCTGCCGATCACGCCGCTCGGCGCGGCCGGCCAGGCGCGCGTCGAGCAGGCGATGCGCGAAGCCGGCGTCCTGTAGTGGCGCTCTTTCTGCGCCGGCCCGGCCGGCCGCGCCCCAAACGATGCGGCGCCCGGCGCCCGCCATTTCGGAGACTCAGAACGTGACCTTTCCCCACTCCGTACGGTTGCTTTGCCTGTCGATCGCGCTCGTACTGGCCGGTTGCGGCTCGTACGATCAGCTCGTCAACGGCGACAGCGTCGACTACCGCACGCAGGGCAACAAGACGGCGCCGCTGGACGTTCCACCCGATCTGACCCAGTTGTCGCGCGACCCGCGCTATGCACCCCAGGGCGCGGCCGTCAGCGCGAATGCGCTGCAGAACAGCGCACCGGCGCCGGCCCTCGGTGGCGGCGCCAAGACCAAGGAGGTGGCCGTCAACGATATCGAAGGCACGCGCATCGAGCGCCTGGGCACCGACCGCTGGCTGTACACCCCGTTGCCGCCCGATCAGCTCTGGCCGCAGCTGCGCACGTTCTGGCAGGAGCGCGGCCTGGCGCTGACGGTCGACCTGCCGGAGGCCGGCGTGATGGAGACCGACTGGGCCGAGAACCGCGCCAAGATCCCGCAGGACATCATCCGCGGCACGATCGGCAAGGTGTTCGATTCGGCCTACTCTACCGGCGAGCGCGACAAGTTCCGCACTCGCGTCGAACGCAATCCGACCGGCGGCTCGGATGTGTTCATCACGATGCGCCGCATGGTCGAGGTCTACAACACCCAGGACAAGACGAACACCGTCTGGCAGCCGGCTCCGGACGACCCGCAGATGGAAGCCGAGATGCTCGGCCGGCTGCTCCTCAAGCTCACCGCCAAGCCGCTGCCGCAGGCGGCCAGCGCGTCGGCGCCGACCAACGCGGCGGCGCTCGTCACGAATGTGCCACCGCCGCCGCCGCGCGCGCACATGGTCGAGGGCGCGGCGACGCCGACGCTGCAGGTCGACGACGGCTTCGACCGCGCCTGGCGGCGTGTGGGCATCGCGCTCGACCGCACCGGGTTCACGGTCGAGGACCGCGACCGCGCGCAGGGCATCTACTTCGTGCGCTATGTCGATCCGAAGACCGCCGGCCAGGCCGAGCCCAACTTCTTCACCAAGCTCTTCACGAGCGGCAGCAACCCGGCGATCAAGCCGGTGCGCTACCGCGTGACGGTCAAGTCCGACGGCAAGGTGAGCCTCGTCACCGTGCTCGGCGCCGAAGGCATGGCGGCCGACGGCGAGGCGGTGCAGAGCATCCTCGCGATGCTGCTCAATGAACTGAAGTAGCGCGATGCGCTTTTGCAGCCTGGGCAGCGGCAGCGCAGGCAACGCATGGGTCGTCGAGGCGGGCCGCGGCGCCGGCGCGACCCGCGTGCTGATCGACTGCGGCTTCTCGCTGCGCGAGCTCGACATGCGGCTGGCGCGCGCCGGATTGTCCGCCGAGGGGTTCGACGCGATCTTCGTCACCCACGAGCATGGCGACCATATCGGCAGCGCTCTCGCGCTGTCGCGCCGCAGGCGGATTCCGCTCTGGATGAGCCGAGGCACCTGGAGCACGCTGGACGAACCGATGCGGCCCGACGATCTGCTGCACTTCGCGCGCGACGGCGAAGCGATCGCGGTGGGCGCGCTCGAACTGCGCCCCTTCACCGTGCCGCACGACGCGCAGGAGCCGCTGCAATTGACTTGCGCAGACGGCGCGCGACGCCTCGGAATCCTGACCGACCTGGGCATCTGCACGGCGCACCTGCTGGCCCAGCTCGAGCGATGCGACGCGCTTGCGATCGAGTGCAACCACGACCGCGACATGCTGGCGCGCTCGCGCTACCCGGCATCGCTGAAGGCACGCATCGGCGGGCCGCTCGGCCACCTCGCCAATGATGCGGCAGCGCGGATTCTCGCGGCCTGCCAGCATGCGTCGCTGCGCCACGTCGTCGCCGCGCATCTGAGCGAACAGAACAATGCGCCGCAACTCGCCGCCGAAGCGCTCGGCGCGGCCTGCGGCGCGCCGCCACAGGAAATCGCCGTCGCCACACAGCGCAGCGGAACGCCCTGGCTCGATCTGGCCTGAGAGCACCCCCAAGAGCGGGCCACGCCCGGCCCGCCCACTGCGAGGGCCAGGCAAAGCGGCAAAGCCGCATCCGCTCGAGCACCCTGGCGGGCCGCAACCCGATCGCCGAGCCTGGCCACCAGAAAAGGCGAAGCCGCCCGAAGGCGGCTCGTGCGCGATGATCCTGCGCAGGCGCGGCTTGCGCGCCTGTGCGCAAGCCGGTCGCAGCGCTTTACTTCACTGCCGATGCAGCGGCGTCGACGGCCTTGCCGGCAGCCGCAGCAGCAGCGGCGGCGGCGTCGGCGGCATTGCCGGCGGCGTCCTTGGCGGCCTCGACTGCCGAGCCGGCAGCAGCCGCGGCATCCGCAACGCCAGAAGCGGCAGCAGCAGCCGTATCCGCGACGCCCGAAGCGGCGGCAGCAGCCGTATCCGCAACGGCCGAGGCGGCTTCAGCAACAGGTGCCGCTGCGGGCGCGGGAGCAGCGGCTTCCTCCTTCTTGCCGCAGGCCGTCAGGGCGACAGCAGCGACCACGGATGCCAGCAGGAGCGACTTCTTCATATTCATCCTCGTTGAAAAATCAAAGAATTGTTACCGGGCGCGCATGGGGACTCTGGAGGAGATCGGCTCAACTTTCGAGATCCACCATGCAGGGACCGCAGCGCATTGCACGAAGCTGCGCTGCTTCCAGCCTTAAAGTATACCGCGCCAAGGGAAATTCCCTATAAACCAAGCGTCGTCACCGGCAGCGCTTCGACAGAGTGTTGCAGAATTGCGTCAATTTTCTCGCGCGCGAGCACCGCATCCGCCGGGTCGCGCGAGACGCGGCCGAGAAAGCGCAGCGGATCGTCCAGCTGCAGGGTCAGCGCCCCAGGAGCAAGCAGCAGCGCCGGCATATCGTCGGTCGCGATTTCGGTCGCCGCGCGACAATCGACGGCGTGCGCCCAGAGCGCGCGCCAGCGCAGCCAGCGCGGATATCGCCTGGCCAGCTCGTCGTAGTGCAGCGCGACGAGCGTCAGGCGGCGTTTGCCGCCGATCCATTGCGTGACGCTGTCGACCACCGCGCGTTCGCCCAGCGGCCAATGCGCGAAGTCGGGGTCGCACAGGTAAAGCTCGCGCCAGCCTTCGGCAGCCGCTTCGGCGAATGCTTCGCGCACGGCCTCCTCGAATGCCTTGCGCCCATCGATCTGGTTCGTCGCGGCCATCATCTGTCCCCATCGTCGGCAATGTCGTGCAGCCAGCCGACCCGCACCCAGGCGTCGAGCACGCTGCGCGCCTCGGCGCTCAGGCGCGCGATCGTCGGCGCCCCGAGTTCGCGGCGATCGGCGAGCATGCGCATCGCGCGCGCGTCGCGCCCCGCCACGCGGTACGACTCCCCGTTCAGGTAGACGCGTTCGCTGTCGTGGAGCATGCGGCTGCGCCGGTCGAGGCGGACCCCCCGGCCCGCCTCGCGCGCCGGTCCCGGGTCGAAGCGCACGTTCGGCTTCGGTTCGCTCAGTACCTCGCCGAGCGCGCACGCCATCGCCCGCGAATCGCCTGCCAGCCTTGCGACCGCAGCGCTCGCGAATGCCGCGAGCGCGGGCGGAATGCGCCCCGGTTCGCAAGTCGCGCCCTGGCGCGGGTCGCGATAGAGCGCGTCGCGCTCGGCGGCCTCGGTCTCGTCGAGCGCACGCTGCAGCACCTCGCGCGCGAGCGCCTCGCGCCGCGGCGCGCGCATGCCGATCGAGCACGTCATGCAGTCGCCACCGACGGCCACGCCGTCGTGCGCCCAGCCCGGCGGCAGGTAGAGCATATCGCCGGCTTCGAGCACCCACTCCTGCTCGGGCTCGAAATGACGCAGGATCGCAAGCGGCAGGCCGCTTTGCAGGCGCGGGTCGTAGCGGCGGGCGATCTGCCAGCGCCGCCGGCCGCTTGCCTGGAGCAGAAAGACGTCGTACGAATCGACGTGCGGGCCGACGCCGCCGCCGTCGCTGGCGTACGAGATCATCAGATCGTCGAGCCGCGCGTCGGGAACGAACCGAAAGCGATCCAGCAATGTGCGCGCCGCATCGACGTGCAGGTCCACGCCCTGCACCAGCAGCGTCCAGCCGGGCCGCGACAGCGGCGGCAGCGCGCGCCGCGCAAGCGGCCCGTGGCGCAAGCGCCAGGCGCCGCCGCTGCGCACGAGCAGGCGCGACTCGACCTCGTCGTCCTGCGCCAGCGCGAACAGCGCCGCCCGATCCAGCGGCGGACGACAGCCCGGGACCGCCTGGCGCACGAGCAGCGGCTGCTTGTACCAGTGGCGGCGCATGAAGCGCTCGGGCGAGAGCCCGCCGAGCAGCGGGGTCGGGGCGTCGATTCTCATCGCGGGATTGTGCCGCCGCGCCCGCCCGCGGCCGCCCGCTATGCGATCATCGCTTGATGAATATCGCCGCACCCTGCGTCGTCACGCTCGCCTGGCGGCTCGAAGATACGCTCGGCAACCTGATCGACGAACTCGACGAGCCGGTCGAATTCTTCTACGGCGGCGACGATCTGCTCGCCCGCATCGAAGAGGAGCTTGCCGGGCAGGAAGCCGGTTTTCGCACGCGGCTGCAGCTCGAACCCGAGCATGCCTTCGGCGACTACGACGCGCAGCTCGTCTTCTTCGAGCAGCGATCGGTATTTCCCGAAGGGGTCGAGGTCGGCATGCGCTTCGATACCCTTCCCGACGGCTGCAAGACCGAACCGGCCGCCGCCGATACGATCTACACCGTGACCGAGGTCTATCCGGACCATATCGTGCTCGACGGCAACCATCCGCTTGCCGGCATCGCCTTGCGCCTGGATCTGACGGTGCGCGACGTGCGCCCGGCGACCGAGTCCGAAATCGAACGCGGCAGCGTCGGCGAGATGCCGTTCGCGGTGCAGGCCAGGCCCGCGAACGGCGCGCCGCGCCGCTGATCAGGCGGCGCCGGTCGAGCCGAAGCCGCCGCTGCCGCGGTCCGACGCTTCGAACGCCTGCACGCGCCGGAACGACGCCTGCACCACCGGCACGACGACGAGTTGCGCGATGCGCTCCATCGGCTGGATCGTGAAGGTGCTCGTGCCGCGATTCCAGCAGCTCACCATCAGCGGCCCCTGGTAGTCCGAGTCGATCAGCCCGACGAGATTGCCGAGCACGATGCCGTGCTTGTGGCCCAGCCCCGAGCGCGGCAGGATCATCGCCGCAAGACCGGCGTCGCCGATGTGGATCGCAAGCCCGGTCGGGATCAGCTGCGTCTGCCCCGGCTCGAGCACGAGCGGCGCGTCCAGGCAGGCGCGCAGGTCGAGCCCGGCGCTGCCCGGCGTCGCATACGCCGGCAGCTCGGCGGCCATGCGCGCATCGAGCACCTTGACGTCGATGACCGTCATGCGGCAAACGCCGGCAGACGCTCGGCGATCTCGGCGATCAAGGCGCGTGCCAGCGTCAGCTTGTCGGCGCGCGGCAGCTCGTGCTCGCCTTGCGCATCGACGAGCGTGAGCGCGTTGTCGTCGCGCCCGAAGGTCGCCGGGCCGAGGTTGGCGACAATCAGCGGCACGCCCTTGCGCACGCGCTTGGCGCGCGCATTCGCGATCAGGTCGTGGCTCTCGGCGGCGAAGCCGACGCAGTACGGGCCGTCGGGCAGCCGCGCGACCTCGGCCAGGATGTCCGGGTTCTCGACCATCTGGATCGCCGGCGCCGGCTCGCCCGCGCGCTTCTTCACCTTGCGCTCGGACGCCGCCGCCGGCCGCCAGTCGGCGACCGCCGCGGTCGCGATGAAGACACCGTGCCGCGCTGCGAGCGGCAGCACGGCGGCGTGCATCTGCTGCGCCGTCGTCACGTCGATGCGCCGCACGCCGCGCGGCGTCGGCAGATGCACCGGGCCGGCGACGAGGGTCACGGCGGCGCCCGCCTCGGCCGCTGCGCGCGCGATCGCGAAACCCATCTTGCCGCTCGACAGATTCGTGATGCCGCGCACCGGATCGACCGGCTCGAAGGTCGGACCGGCGGTGATCAGCACGCGCCGGCCGACGAGGCACTTGGGCTGAAAGAACGCGACCAGCTCGTCGAGCAGCGCCTCGGGCTCGAGCATCCGCCCGTCGCCGACTTCGCCGCAGGCCTGGTCGCCGCTGTCCGGGCCGAGCAGCAGCGCGCCGTCGGCACGCACCTGCGCCGCATTGCGCTGCGTCGCCGGGTGCGCCCACATCTCGCGGTTCATCGCCGGCGCGACCAGCAGCGGGCAGCGCTCGATTGGCCGCGCGATGCACAGCAGGGCGAGCAGATCGTCGGCCGCGCCGTGCGCGAGCTTGGCGATGAAGTCCGCGCTCGCCGGCGCGACGACGATCGCATCGGCGCCGCGCGACAGGTTGATGTGCGCCATGTTGTTCGGCTCGCGCGCGTCCCACTGGCTCGTGACGACAGCGCGATCCGACAGCGCCTGCATCGTCACCGGCGTGATGAACTGCATCGCCGCGTCGGTCATCACGACCTGCACCGTCGCCCCCGCCTTCACGAGCCGGCGCGTCAGCTCCGCCGCCTTGTAGCAGGCGATGCCGCCCGACAGGCCGAGCACGATGTGGCGGCCGGCGAGTTCGTTGCTCTCGATCATGGCGCGAAATGTAGCAGCCGAGCTTGCGGACACCGCTTCGATCGCCGCGCTACAGCAGCACGATGTCGTACTGCTCCGGCGAGCCGACCGGATCCGCCTGCAGCGAGATCGGCTTGCCGATGAACTCCGACAGGCCGGCGAGATGCTGACCCTCCTCGTCGAGCAGCATCTCGACGACCGTCGCCGAGGCGACGACGCGAAACTCGCGCGGGTTGAACTGGCGCGCCTCGCGCAGGATCTCGCGCAGGATCTCGTAGCACACGGTGCGTGCCGTCTTCACCTGGCCCTTGCCCTCGCAGGTCGGGCACGGTTCGCACAGCAAGTGGGCAAGCGACTCGCGCGTGCGCTTTCTCGTCATCTCGACCAGGCCGAGCTGCGTGAAGCCGCTCACCGTCGTCTTCGTGCGGTCGCGGGCGACCTGCTTGCGCAGTTCGGCGAGCACCGCGGATCGATGGTCCTCGCGCACCATGTCGATGAAGTCGATGATGATGATGCCGCCCAGGTTGCGCAGCCGCAGCTGACGCGCGATCGCGAGCGCCGCCTCGAGGTTGGTCTTGAAGATCGTATCGTCGAAGTTGCGCGCGCCGACGAAGCCGCCGGTATTCACATCGACCGTCGTCAGCGCCTCGGTCTGGTCGATGATCAGATAGCCGCCCGACTTCAGCTCGACGCGCCGCGCGAGCGCGAAGGCGATCTCCTCGTCGATATTGTGCAGATCGAAGATCGGCCGCTCGCCGCTGTAATGCGCGAGCTTCATGACCGAGGTCGGCGTGAATTCGGTGCCGAACGCGCGCAGCCGCTCGAACTGCTCGCGCGAATCGATGCGCACCGATTGGGTCGCGTCGTTCACCAGATCGCGCAGCACGCGGTCGGCGAGGCCGAGGTCCTGGTGCAGCAGCGTCCCGGCCGGCGACTTGAAGCCGCGCTCGCGCACCGCAGCCCAGGTCTTGCGCAGGTAGCGGATATCGTCGGCGAGTTCCGCATCCGTCGCGTCCTCGGCATTCGTGCGCAGGATGAAGCCGCCCCCGCCGTCGCCGGCCAGCGCCTGCACGCGCGCGCGCAGTTCCTCGCGCAGCTCGTAGGAGCCGATCCGCTGGCTGACGCCGATGTGATCGTCCTGCGGCAGGAAGACGAGCAGCCGCCCGGCGATGCTGATCTGCGTCGTCAGCCGCGCGCCCTTGCTGCCGATCGGGTCCTTCAGCACCTGCACCATCAGCGTCTGGCCCTCGAAGACGAGCTTCTCGATCGGCAGCGGCGAAGCACCGCCCGCCGCACCGCTGTCGCCGCGCGATCCGGCCCCGCCCGCCGCGCGCGGCGCGCCGTAGAGCTGAAGATCGGCGACGTGCAGGAAGGCGGCGCGCTCGAGTCCGACATCGATGAATGCCGACTGCATGCCCGGCAGCACGCGCACGACGCGTCCGGTGTAGATATTGCTCACCCGGCCGCGCGCGGCGGTGCGCTCGACGTGCAATTCCTGCACCGCGCCGTTCTCGACGACGGCAACGCGCGTCTCCTGCGGCGTCCAGTTGATGAGGATGTCTTGCATGGGGAGCCTAGCGCAGTGTTTCACGCTGTTCGGCACATAAAACCGCGTCTTTGCCCCCGTGGCGGCGTTGCAAATCCTCGCCATACCACCGGGTATGGCTGCGGTTTGCGCCTTGCCACGAGGGCAAATCCATCGGTTTTCTTAACTGCCTCACAGCATGAAACACTGCACTAGCGATCGCCTGGTTCGTTCGTCGTCGTCGCGCAGCCTGGTCACGTGCAAGACCGGGGCCGGCCGCAACCTGCCTGGCCCGGGTGGGCGGGGCCCGGCCCCGCCTGCCGCACATTCAGGACCGCACGCCGGCTTGTCGCAGCAGCCGCGCGGTCTCGAAAAGCGGCAAACCCATGATACCGGAGTGGCTGCCCGCGATGCGGTCGATCCAGCGCGCCGCGCCGCTCTGGATCGCATACGCGCCGGCCTTGCCGAAGGGCTCGCCGCTGTCGACGTAGCGCCGCAGTTCGGCGCGCGGCACGGCGACGAAATGCACGCTCGATACGTTCACCGCGAGCCGCGTGCGGCGCCCGTCGGCGATCGCGACCGCGGTCAGCACGCGATGGCTGCGCCCGCAAAGCAGCGCGAGCGTCGCCAGCGCGTCGGCCGCATCGCGCGGTTTGCCGAGGATGCGCCGGCCGAGCGCGACCGTCGTATCCGCGCACAGGATCGGCGCCGCGCGCAGGCCGCGGCCAAGCAGACGCTCGCGAGCCGCCGCCAGCTTGGCGCGCGTCACGCGTTCGACATAGGCGGCCGGCAGTTCGCCGGGGCGGGTCGCCTCGAGCGACTCGGCATCCTCATCGGGCGCCGGCAGCAGCGGCTCGTGGCGCACCCCGAGCTGATCGAGCAGCGCGCGCCGGCGCGCGCTCTGCGACGCGAGGTAGACGAAGTCGTGGCGCGTGCGATCGATCGCGGCGTTCATTCGCGGTGATACGGATGGTTCGCCGTCACCGACCAGGCGCGGTACAGCGCCTCGGCGAGCAGCACGCGCGCGAGGGCGTGCGGCAGCGTCAGCTCCGACAGGCGCAGCGTCTCGTCGGCGCTCGCCTTGAGGCCCGGCGCAAGCCCGTCCGGCCCGCCGATGACGAGCGCGACATCGCGGCCGTCGGCCATCCAGGCGCGCAACCGCGCGGCGAGCTTTTGCGTGCTCATGCCCTCGCCGCCTTCGTCGAGCACGACGCGCCGCACGCCCCTGGGCAGCGCGGCCTCGATGCGCTCGGCCTCGGCCGTCATCAACTGCGCTGCGCTGCGCCCGTTGCGCGGCTCGGCCTTGCACGCCTTGAGCTCGAGCCTCAACTCGGGCGGAAAGCGCTTCGCGAACTCCAGGTAGGCAGCATCGGCCCACGCCGGCTGACGCTGGCCGATCGCGACCAGCCACAATTTCATGCCTTGCGGCGCGCGGACCGGGCGGGCGTCTTGCCGGCCGCCTTCACGGCAGGCTTCACGGCAGGC
Source organism: uncultured Burkholderiales bacterium (assembly GCA_937864005.1). GTDB lineage: Bacteria > Pseudomonadota > Gammaproteobacteria > Burkholderiales > Burkholderiaceae_C > CAIKUF01. The sequence goes on along the minus strand of CALMIL010000206.1, from coordinate 59,135 downwards.
TTCAACGGCGTCTTTGCCGCCGCCGACTTGCGCGGCGCAGCGGTATTGGCCGCGGCGCTCCCCGCCGCGCTGCGCTTGACGCCGACCGTCCGCGACACCGCCTTGCGCGGCGCCGCTTTGCGCTTGGCCGGCGCGGCGGCCCCGGCGGCGGCGCGAGCGCCGGGCCTCGGCGCCGCGGCGGCGGGCTTGCCGTGCGCCGCATCCGCCTTCACGAGGCGCCTCGGTGTGCCGTCGATCTTGAGCCGCACCGGCTTGTCGCCCCAGATTTCCTCGAGGCGGTAGTAGTCGCGGATCGACGGCTGCATCAGGTGCACGACGGCCGCGCCGCAGTCGACGATGATCCACTCGCCGTTGGCCTCGCCCTCGGTGCGCGACGGACCGAGCCCCTTGGACTTCACCGCATCGCGCACGCTGGCCGCGAGGGCCCTGGTCTGCCGGTTGCTCGTCCCCGACGCGATGATGACGCGTTCGAAGAGCGGCGACAGATGTTCGGTGTTGAAGACGACGATATTCTGGCCCTTCACTTCTTCCAGTCCATCGACGATGGCGCGCTGCAGTTTTCGAATGTCCATTCAGCTCCTGATGGGGTCACGGTACAGGCCGTGGAGTTCAATATAGCGCGCCACCGGCGCAGGCACCAGTTCGGCGATGCCCAGGCCGGCGGCGACGCGGTCGCGGATCGCGGTCGACGAGACGTCCATCGGCGCAAGCGGCAGTTCGGCCACGCTCACTCCGGCCGCCGCAAGTTCGGGCGCGAGTTCGGGCGCGAGATGGAGCGCGGCACCGGCGCGATTCGCGACGGCGAGTTTCACCCGCGCGACCAGATCGTGCCAGCGGTGCCAGCTCGGCAGGTTGGCGAGCTGGTCCTGGCCGAGCAGCAGCCACCACTGTGCATGCGGTTGCCGGCGCTGCAGTTCCGTGACGGTATCGATCGTGTAGCTCGGCCCGCCACGCTCGACCTCGCAGCGCTCGATGCGCTGGCACGGCGCGGCGCCGATCGCAAGCCGCAGCATCGCGATGCGGTGCGCCGCGGGCGTCGCCGCGCGCGTCTTCTGCCAGGCGACGCCGGTCGGGACCCACAGCAGTTCGTCGAGCGCCAGCGTTTCGATCGCGCTGCGCGCGAGCGCGACGTGCGCGTTGTGGACCGGATCGAAGCTGCCGCCGAGCAGGCCGATGCGCGGCGCCCGCGGTTGCGCCGCGGCCTGCGCTTCGTTCACCGCGTCTCGGGCGCGCCGGCCCAGTCGCGCGGACGCAGGAAGTCGCTGACCAGCCGCGCCTCGGCCGACCCCGGCTCGGGCTGCCAGTCGTAGCGCCAGCGCGCGAGCGGCGGCATCGACATCAGAATCGCCTCGGTGCGCCCGCCGGACTGCAAGCCGAAATGCGTGCCGCGATCCCAGACCAGGTTGAATTCGACGTAGCGGCCGCGCCGATAGGCCTGGAAGTCGCGCTCGCGCTCGCCGTATGGCGTCGCGCGGCGGCGTTCGACGATCGGCAGGTAGGCGGGAAGGAAGGCGTCGCCCACCGCGCGCATCAGCGCAAAGCCATTGTCGAACCCGCCTTCGGCGAAATCGTCGAAGAACACGCCGCCGATGCCGCGCGGCTCGGCGCGGTGCTTCAGATAGAAATAGTCGTCGCACCAGCGCTTGAAGCGCGGGTACAGATCGGCGCCGAGCGGCGCGAGCGCGGCGCGGTTCACGCGGTGGAAGTGAACCGCGTCGTCCTCGACGCCGTAGTAAGGCGTCAGATCCATGCCGCCGCCGAACCAGCTCACCGCGTCGCGGCCGGCGGGCAGCGCGGCGAACATGCGCACGTTCAAGTGGACCGTCGGCACATGTGGATTGCGCGGATGCAGCACGAGCGAGACGCCGAGCGCCTCGAAGCCCGCGCCGGCAAGGTCGGGACGGTGCTGGGTCGCCGAAGCCGGCATCGCGTCACCCCGCACATGGCTGAAATTGCAGCCGCCGCGCTCGAAGAGGTCGCCCTCCTCGATCAGCCGCGTGATGCCGTCGCCGGCAAGCCTGTCGCCCGGATCGCGCGTCCACGCGTCGCGCAGGAACGGCTTGCCGTCCGCCGCCTGCAGGGCGTCGATGATGCGCGTCTGCAAGCCCAGCAGATAGTCGCGAACCGCGGTCGTGTTCAATGCCTGATCGCCCGGTGGCCGATATCGCCACGGTATTGCGCGCCGTCGAACCGAATGCCGGCAAGCGCCTCGTAGGCGCGATGCTGGGCCTGCTTGACGGAGTCACCGAGCGCGGTGACGCACAGCACGCGGCCGCCCGCGGTCAGCGTCTGGCTTTCGCGCTGCGCGGTGCCGGCGTGAAAGACCATCAGATCGTCGCCATCCGCCGGCAGTCCGGTGATCGCGTCGCCGGTGCGCGGCGATTGCGGATAGCCGGCGGCCGCCATCACGACGCCGAGCGCGACGCGGCGGTCCCACTGCAGCTCGACGCGATCGAGCGTGCCGTCGGTCGCGTGCATCAGCACGTCGAACAGATCGCTCTTCAGGCGCATCAGGATCGGCTGCGCCTCCGGGTCGCCGAGCCGGGCGTTGAATTCGAGCGTGCGCACGTCGCCTTTCGCATCGATCATCAGCCCGGCGTAGAGGAAGCCGGTGAACGGCATGCCGTCGCGCGCCATGCCGGCAATCGCCGGCAGGATGATCTCGTGCATCACCTTCGCATGCACGTTGGGCGTGACGACCGGCGCCGGCGAGTACGCGCCCATGCCGCCGGTATTCGGCCCGGCGTCGCCGTCCTGCAGCCGCTTGTGATCCTGGCTCGACGCGAGCGCCAGCACGTGCTGGCCGTCGCACAGCACGATGAAGCTCGCTTCTTCGCCGATCAGGCATTCCTCGATCACGACGCGCGCGCGATCGCCAGTCTGTTGCGCACCGGCGTCTGCCGCCAGCATCGAATCGATCGCCGCATGCGCCTCGGCCGCGGTCTGGGCAACGACGACGCCCTTGCCCGCCGCCAGGCCGTCGGCCTTGACGACGATCGGCGCGCCGTGCTGATCGATGTGCGCGTGCGCCTGCGCCGCGTCGGTGAAGGTCGCGTGGCGCGCGGTCGGAATCGCGTGACGCCGCATGAACTCCTTCGCGAAGGCCTTCGAGCTCTCGAGTTGCGCGGCGGCGCGCGTCGGGCCGAAGATGCGCAGGCCGCGGGCACGGAACGCATCGACGATGCCGGCGGCGAGCGGCGCCTCGGGGCCGACGACGGTGAGCGCGATCTTCTCGGCCTGCGCGAAATCGGCGAGCGCATCCAGCTCGGTGATCGGCACATTGTGCAGCCGCGCGTCGCGCGCCGTGCCGCCGTTGCCGGGCGCGACGAAGACGCGCTGCACGCGGGGCGACGCCGCGAGCCGCCAGGCGAGCGCATGTTCGCGCCCGCCGCCACCGATGACGAGAACCTTCATTCTTCGAGCTCGGCGCTGTGAAACACCTCTTGCGCGTCGTCCAGATCCTCGAGGACGTCGATCAGCTTTTGCATGCGCACCGCATCGTCACCCGAGAGCTCGATCGGGTTTTCCGGCCGCATCGTCACTTCGGCAAGGTCGGGCACGAGGCCGGCGGCTTCGAGCGCCGCCTTCACCGCCTCGAAGTCGTCCGCCGCGCAGAGCACCTCGACCGCGCCGTCGGCGTCGGTCACGACATCCTCGGCGCCGGCTTCGAGCGCGGCTTCCATCACCTTGTCCTCGCTCGTTCCGGGCGCGAAGACGAACTGGCCGCAGTGCTTGAACTGGAACGCGACCGACCCCTCGGTGCCGAGGTTGCCGCCGTATTTGCTGAACGCATGGCGCACCTCGGCGACGGTGCGCACCCGGTTGTCGGTCATGCAGTCGATGATCACCGCCGCGCCGCCGATGCCGTAGCCCTCGTAGCGGATCTCCTCGTAGTTCACGCCCTCGAGGTTGCCGGTCGCCTTGTCGATATTCTTCTTGATCGTATCGGCCGGCATATTGGCCGCCTTCGCCTTGTCGACCGCGAGGCGCAGGCGCGGATTCATGCCGAGGTCGCCGCCGCCCTGGCGCGCCGCGACGACAATCTCGCGGATGATGCGGGTCCAGATCCGGCCCCGCTTCTCGTCCTGGCGGCCCTTGCGGTGCTGGATATTGGCCCACTTGGAATGTCCCGCCATGATCTGCTGCTGCTCCTGTGTGCGCGGCCGGCGCCGGCACGCGATTTCTCGATAGACTGCAATTTTACGTTTCCGACCCGAGGCTTTCGCGATGCCCGAACCCATCCTCGTCGCCCAGCGCGAAACCATCGAATGCCTGCTGCTGCCGCCGCTGGCCAACCGGCACGGGCTGATCACCGGCGCCACCGGCACCGGCAAGACGATCACGCTGCAGACCCTGGCCGAAGGTTTTTCGCTGCGCGGCATCCCGGTCTTCATGGCCGACGTGAAGGGCGACCTGACCGGCATCAGCCAGGCGGGAACGATCGCGCCCAAGCTCGCCGCGGTGCTGAAGGAGCGTGGCATCGAGCCGCCGCAAAGCGTCGCCTGCCCGACGACGCTGTGGGACGTCTTCGGCGAACAGGGCCACCCGGTGCGCGCGACGGTGAGCGACCTAGGCCCGCTGCTGCTCGCGCGCATGCTCGCGCTCAACGAGACGCAGCAGGGCGTGCTGCAGCTCGCCTTCAAGGTCGCCGACGACAACGGCCTCTTGCTGCTCGACCTGAAGGACCTGCGCGCGATGCTGCAGTATGTCGGCGACAACGCGGCACAGTTCACGACCGGCTACGGCAACGTCAGCGCGGCGAGCATCGGCGCGATCCAGCGCGGCCTGCTGCAGATCGAGGAACAGGGCGGCAACAGGTTCTTCGGCGAGCCGATGCTCGATATCGCCGACTTCATGCAGACCAGCGATGGCAAGGGCGTCATCAACATCCTGGCCGCCGACAAGCTGCTTGCCGCGCCGCGCCTGTACGCGACGTTCCTGCTTTGGATGCTGTCGGACCTGTTCGAACACCTGCCCGAAGTCGGCGACCTCGATGCGCCCAAGCTCGTCTTCTTCTTCGACGAGGCGCATTTGCTGTTCAAGGACGCGCCGGCGGCGCTCGTCGAGCGCATCGAGCTCGTCGTGCGGCTCGTTCGCAGCAAGGGGGTGGGCGTCTATTTCGTGACGCAGAACCCGCTGGATATTCCCGATGTCGTGCTCGGCCAACTCGGCAACCGCGTCCAGCATGCGCTGCGCGCCTTCACGCCACGCGACCAGAAGGCGGTCAAGTCGGCCGCCGAGACGATGCGGCCGAACCCCGGGCTCGATATCGCCGCGGCAATCACCGAGCTTGCGGTCGGCGAGGCGCTGGTGAGCTTTCTCGACGCGAAGGGGCGCCCCTGCCCGACCGAGCGCGCCTTCGTGCTCCTGCCCGGCAGCCAGATCGGCCCGATCAGCGCCGAGCAGCGTCGGGCGCTGATCGCCAACTCGCTCGTCGCCGGCGTCTACGAGAAGGCGGTAGACCGCGAATCGGCATTCGAGATGCTGCAGAGCCGCGCTGCGGCCGGGGCCGGCCGCGCGCCCGCCGACGCGGCGCGCGGCACGGCCGCGGGCGGCGGGCCCACCGCTGCGCCGGGAGGCGCAACGGGGAACACGGCGGGCGGTGCCGGCGGGATGCTCGACGAACTCAAGGGCGTGCTGTTCGGCACCACCGGCCCGCGCGGCGGCAAGCACGAGGGTCTGGCCGAGTCGGCGGCGCGCTCGGCGATGCGCAGCATGGGCTCGTCGGTCGGACGCGAGATCGTGCGCGGCGTGCTCGGCTCGCTGCTCGGCGGGTCGCGCAAGCGCTGAGCGCATATCGGCGGACACGCCGCACGGCCCGACTGCTACACGGTGGCCGCCGCGATTTCGGTCCGAAGCGCATTTCAGCGGTCGCCGCCTTGAGGGCGCAGCCATTTCTCGAGCTTGACGCCATCCCGCGAGCCGCCGTACATGCCCCGCTCGAGGCGGACTTCATGGTAGCCGTGGTCGTTGTAGAAGCTTCGAGCGGCGACGTTGTCGCGGCGCGCCTCGACGCGAATTCGCTTCGATCCGGCGGCCATGGCACTCGCCTCGAGCCAGGCCAGGATCGCGCTGCCGATCCCCTGGCGCTGACGTGCGGGATGAACCGCGAACAAGACGAGGTGGGCGTCTTCGTCCCAGTATTCCATGACGCCGAAGCCAACCAGCCGGTCCTTCCCGCGAACGACCGCGACATTCGTATTCGAAGCGGCGATGGCGCGCGCGACTCGCTCTGGCCGCCAGGACCACGGCAGTCCCTGCTCGATCAGTCGCCGCGACAACTCCGCGATGGCGACGGCATCGCTCGCGGAGGCGAGTTGAACGTGCAGTGCGGGGGTCATGTGTCGCCTAGCCGCTCGAGCCGACTCGGCCCGCGACGGCACCGCGCGCGACGATCTCCTGGCCGCAAAGTCCGTGCGCGACACGGTCAGGCCTCTGGTAGCAGGCGGCTCTCATGGATGTCTCGGGCACCTTGGGCAAGGCATGGCCGGGTTCTGCGACCCAAGCCATAGAGCGAACCTCACGCTTACGCCGCGCATGCGGGTTTCGACAGTACGGCTTCGCGCTGCATCGCTGCAAGCGTAGACGATCATGCGTTGCGCATCCGATGCGCGAATCCGTGGCCATCGCGTTTGCCGCATCGGCCAACGGCGGCCGCGCGTCGGGAGCGCGCCCGCGAGCGGCGGAGCGAAAAATCTCCGAAGCAAGGGTAATTGCTCTCTGAGAGAACTCTGGAAGCATATATGATGACTCACTGTCTGAACGCAATGCGAGACGCCGATATTCCAGCGGCAATACGGCGAAGGATGCCTGCAACGCAACCTTTCATCCCGTTCTGGCAGCACTCCGACCCGCTGGCATCCGTTCCCGGAGCCGGCCGCAATCTGCAGCAGCGCAACTGCCGGGCCCGCGCGGTTGCCGCGCCGCCACGACATCAAACCTCGAGGAGCCACGAAGTGTCGACCCTGAATCTGCGCCGCGTCGGCGCCATCGCCGCGCTGGCGGTCTTCCCCGCGCTGACCGCGCAGGCCGAAACCCTCGAGGTACGGCGCATCGACAACGCCATCGTCATGGGCCTGTCCGCCAACGGGCGAGTCGCCGCCGGCCAGCTGCCCGGCAACTGGGAGACCTTCCGCTGGAGCCTCGCCACCGGCGTCGTGCCGCTCGGGCGCAGCACGATGGACACGCTCGGCCATCGGTCGGGGACTCCGGGCATCTCGGACGACGGCAGGATCATCACCGCGACCATCCTGTCGGACGACGGCACCTACTCGACCGCCGGCCGCTGGAGCGAATCCGGTGGCTGGAAGATGATCTCGGTTCGCGGCCCGGCCGACATGGGCTTCGTCGATGGCGAGAACAGCTCGGCCTGGGCGCTGTCGGGTGACGGCAAGGTCGCGGCCGGCCTGTACTGGGTCGGCAACGACACCTGGCTCGCGCACGCGATGCGCTGGACCGCTGCCCGCGGCATGGTCGACCTCGGCAGCAGCGGCTACAGCAGCCGCATCAACGCCGCCAACCGGGACGGCAGCGTGCTCGTCGGCTGGGACGAGCATCCCGAGTATCGCAACTGGCGCGCCACGGTCTGGGTCGACGGCGTGCGCACGACGCTCGACGACAGCGACTGGTTCACCGAAGCGACCGCCGTCAGCGCGGACGGCCGGATCGTCGTCGGCCAGACGCCGGACCCGGCCAACGGCAACCAACTGACGGCGACGATGTGGAAGTGGAATGGCACGTCGTGGGTCAAGAGCTACCTCGGCACGATGCCCAAGCGGCCGGGCGCGATGGCCTCGTCGATGCCGATCGGCGTGAGCGACGACGGCAGCGTCGTCGTCGGGCAGAACAATCCCGACGCCGGCAAGCCGACCTCGGACGCATTCATCTGGACACCGGCGACCGGTATGATGAAGACGAGCGACTGGCTCGCCGCCAATGGCGTGCAGACGGCGCCCGGCTGGACGACATACGCCTCGGCGGCCGTCACGCCGGATGGCCAGGTGATCGCGGTGACGCAGCAGCAGCGCTTCCAGCCCTTCGCGACGCGCAGCCTGATCATCCGCCGCCAGCCGTAACATCGCGCGCGCCCCATCGCGAGCGTACGCCGCCATGCACGACTTGGACTCCCGCCACGATCCCGAGCCGGCGGCCGGCGCGGCCGGGCACGTTTCGTCGCCTCGGATCGCGAGCGTCGCCTCCATGCTGCGCGCCTGCCTGACGCCGCTCGTGCATGCGCTCGCCGGCGACCCGCCGCGGCCGATGCGGCTGACGCAGGGCCCCGGCCTCGACAAGAGCCTCGCCAGCCGGATCGTGCAGGCGGTGCGCACGCACGACGACCACGAATTCCTGCACACCGTGCCGTCGCCGACCGGCCTGAAGATTCTTATCCAGCAGGCCGCCGGACTCGCCGACACCAGCCTGCTGCGCGACATGGAGGCGGCGGTCAAGCGCTTCGAGTCGCTCATCGACGCCCTGCCCGGCGGGCGACAGACGCTGGACGCGCAGATGGGCGAGGCGTCGAGCACGATCCGCGAACGGCGCGAGCAGATCGCGCGCCAGGCGTCGTTCAAGGCGCAGTCGTTCCTCTTCGGCCACTTCTGCGAGACGCTCACCACGTCGCTCTTCGTCGTGCCCTCGGCGGCGCCGGGGATGGTCGACGTGATCGAGGTGCAGCGTCGCGTCGGCCTGCAGCGCGCGGCGGCCAGCGTCGCGCTGCCGCTGCTGAGCGTGCACACCGCCCAGCCCGGCCGCGACGACGCGCCGCAGGTGCTGCCGCTTGGCCGCGCCGAGCCGAGCGCGCAACCCGACGACTACCTGATCGCGGCCGGCTGCAGCCAGCCCCCACCCGACCTGCAGGTACAAGCCGAGGGCGCGACGACGATCTTCGTCCTGCGCCCCGGACACGACTCGCCGATCCCGGCGCGCGTGACGACCGCGTTTCGCGTCCTGCGCGCAGAACCGATCGCGCAGGACGCGCCGTGGCTCAGCCTGCGCACCTACATGCTGCACACGCCGTGCCGCACGCTCGTGCGCGACATTCATATCGCGCACGGCGTGTGGCCCGACGCGCGGCCCGACGTGGGCTTTTATCTGCCGGGGCCGAGCGGCACGCCGCCGGTCCGGATCGAGCCCGGCCAGCCACACCTGCGCCGCGTCAATCTGACGGCGCACATCGAGCAACTCCCGCCCGGCGCGCGTGCGCTCGACCTCGACGGCGTGCCCGACCAGCGCCTCGCCGTCGCGGCGGCGTTGGCGCGGGCCGGCATCGACGCCGCGCCGTTTCGCGGCTGGCGCTGCCGGATGAGCTATCCGGTGCCGTTGATCGAGATGCAGTTCGCGCTGCACTTCGCCGCGATCGGCTGAGATTCGCAGTCAGCACTTGCAGCAAATGCCGGTTCTTTAGGTCCGGCAGGGGCGCCTTCGGCAAGAGGGCGCACTAATCGGAGCGCGGTGTTTGCGATGATCGCCATGCACCCGGCGCTCGACCGGGCGCGGACAGACCATGTTGCGCAGAGTTGGCCGGCCAGACGCGCGAACCGCAGCGCTGGCCGCCGTCGTGCGACAAACCGCTTTGGACACCCTGCGCGCCGCGCCGTACGGCGAAGGGCGTGCTCCCCTTGCAGCGACATGGGCCGTCGTGGGCTCCCGGCCACGCGCAATCTGACACCGCGCCGGATTGCGACTACCATGTTCACAGGCGGCGCACGCCGCTTGTGGCGACGCATCCGCCGGAGGACGCGATGAAGATCCTTGCCGCGATCCTGACCTGCTGCGGGCTGCTCGGCGCCTGCACGACCTCGCCGGTGGCGACGCAGCCGGATGCGTCGGTCTTCGCCGACGCCCGCTTCGCGCCGCCTTCGGCGGCGATCCGCGCCGCCGATGTCTTCGCCCTCAGCCCCGAGATGAAGGCCTACCTCGCGGGCGGCATCGAGGGGCGGCTCCTCGCTCGCGGCCGCACCGAGCTGCTGGTCGATGCGCTCTACAAGAAGAGCGAGCTGAAACTCGACTACGACTCGGTGCTGACGCGCAACGCGGCGCAGGCGTTCGCCGCGCGGTCTGGCAACTGCCTGTCGCTCGTCATCATGACGGCGGCGTTCGCGAAGGAACTCGGCATTCCGGTACGCTTTCAGAGCGTCGTTACCGACGAGCTGTGGGGCCGCGGCGGCGGGATCGATTTCGTCATCGACCACATCAATATCACGCTCGGCCAGCGTATCGGCGGTGCGCACTGGGCCGGGCCGTTCACCGAGGCGGTGACGATCGACTTCCTGCCGCCGGCCGATCTGCGCGGCCAGAAGCAGCACGTGCTGTCCGAGGCGACGGTGCTCGCGATGTACATGAACAACCGCGCCGCCGAGACGCTCGCGCAGGGCCGCGTCGACGATGCCTATTGGTTCGCGCGCGAGGCGATCGTCCAGGATCCGGGCTTCGTGCGCGCGCTCAATACGCTGGGCGTCGTCTATCGGCGCCACGGCGATCCGGGCCTGGCCGAACATGCGCTGCGCGCCGCCTACGCGAAGCAGCCCGAGAATCCGCAGATCGTCTTCAACCTCGCCCAGGTTCTTGCCGACCAGGGCCGGGACGGCGAGGCGGCAAGCCTGCGGACGCGGCTCGCGCAGCTGCAGCCGCAGGCGCCGTTCGGCTATCTGGACCGCGGCCTCGCCGCGCTGCGCAACGGCGACGCAAAGGCCGCGCGCGACCTCTTCCTGCGCGAAGTCGATCGCGCGCCGTACAACGCGCAGACACACTACTGGCTGGCCGTCGCCTACGCCAAGCTGGGCGAGGTGCCGCTCGCGCGCGAGCAGCTCGAGCTTGCGATGCAGACCAGCGCGAGCCGCCACGACCGCGACATCTACGCCGCCAAGCTGGAGCGCTACCAGGCGCACCTCACGCACGTGACGCAGTAGCGGCGCGGCCGCGATGGCGGCTGCAGATGGCGATCGCGGCCTGCATTTCGCGCCCGACGCGCCACGCTTCGCGAAGGCATGCGCCGCTTTGTCGCGCCGCGCTGGAAGCGCGCCGCGCAACCCGGCACAGTCGCTTCCGGGCCGATCGAGGCCGCCAACCGGGAGTGATTCGATGTCGATGCTGATCCATATTCTTCAAGGTACGCCGCTCTGGGTCTGGGGCCTGCTCGCGCTGCTCGTGATCCTGGGCGTGTCGCAGTCGATGCCGCGGCGCATCAGCGCGCGCCGCATCGTGATCGTGCCGGCCATCATGCTCGCGCTCTCGCTTTCCGGCGTCGTGACCGCGTTCGGCGCGCAGCCGATGGCGCTCGCCGCGTGGGCCGCGGGCGTCGGCCTCGCGATCGCGTTCGGCATCGACGCCGTCGCGCCGCGCGGCGCACGCTACGCGCGTGAATCGGCACGCTTCGACGTGCCCGGAAGCTGGCTGCCGATGGGGCTGATCCTCGGCCTCTTCTGCATCAAGTACGGCGTCGGGGTCGGCCTCGCGATGACACCGGCGCTGGCGGCAAATGCGCCGTTCGAGATCGGCATCGCCTTCGTCTATGGCGCCTTCAGCGGCCTCTTCGCGTCGCGGGCGATCGCGCTGCGGCGGCTCGCCCTGCGCGCCTGACGTCAGCGGCGCGAGAATTGCCTGCCATGCCGGACGCCATCGCCCCCCCGCTCGCGGCGCCAGTCGGAACGCTGCGCCATCTGCGGCGTGCGTTGCGCGTCGCGATCGTGATCGTCACGGTTTCGGTCATGTTCGCGGCCGTTTTCGGGCAACGCTTCTGGATCACCTTCGTCTATTCGATCTCGATCGCGACCGCCTGCTGGCTCTTCTGCGACATCGGGCGCATGCTGGCCACGCGTTGGCTGCAGCGTAGCGTCCCGCCTGCCGAGCGCAACTGGTGGCCGGGCTGGGGGCCGATGGCGGCAATACTCGTCGTCGGCACGGCGCTCGGCTATTCGCTCGGCAATGCGTTTGCCAACTTCGTGCTCGGCACCAACTCGGCCGGGCTGCTGGAGGGCAGCCCGCGCCGCGCGCTCGCGATTCTCGGGCTCTCGCTCGTGCCGGGTTTCGGCGCGACCTACTTCTTCCGCACGCGCGCCCGCATCGCCGAATCGGAAGCGCGCGCGCTTGCGGCGCAGCGCGAGGCCGCCGAGAACCAGTTGCGGCTGCTGCAGTCGCAGCTCGAGCCGCATATGCTCTTCAATACGCTGGCCAATCTGCGCGTGCTGATCGCCACCGACCCGCCGCGCGCGCAGGCGATGCTCGACCAGCTGATCGCCTTCCTGCGCGCGACGCTCGCCGCGTCGCGCACCGGCACCCATTCGCTGGCCGACGAGTTTGCCCGCCTTGCCGACTACCTGGCGCTGATGAAGGTGCGCCTGGGCGAACGGCTGCGCTTCGAGTTCGATCTTCCACGCGAGCTCGCCAACGCCGCCGTGCCGCCGCTGCTGCTGCAGCCGCTGATCGAGAACAGCATCAAGCACGCGATCGAGCCGAGCGTGGCGGGCGGGCGCATCGCCATCGGCGCCGCGCGCGAAGGGTCGCAGCTCGTGCTGCGCGTGCGCGACAGCGGCGCCGAAGCGGCCGATGCCGCACCACCAGGCAGCCGCTTCGGCCTCGAGCAGGTGCGCGCCCGGCTCGCCGCGCTGCACGGCGCGGCGGCATCGCTCACACTCGAAGCAGCGCAGGATGCCGGCGGCGGGACCGTCGCGACGCTGCGCATGCCGCTCGAGGCCGACGCATGAACGCCACCGCGCTGATCGCCGAAGACGAAGAGCTGCTGCGCGCCGGGTTGCAGGCCGAACTGGCGCGGCTGTGGCCCGAACTGCAGATCGTCGCGAGCGTCGCGCACGGTGCGGCGGCCGTCGAACAGGCGCTCGCGCTGCGGCCGCAGATGCTTTTCCTCGACATCAGGATGCCGGGCCTGACCGGGCTCGAGGCGGCCCAGGCACTCGCCGAGGACTGGCCGGAGGGCCAGCCCTTCCCGCTCGTCGTCTTCGTCACCGCGTACGACCAGTATGCGCTGCAGGCGTTCGAGCACGCCGCGTTCGACTATGTCGTCAAGCCGGTCCAGGCCGACCGGCTCGAGCGAACCTGCCGCCGCCTGCAAGCCGAACTCGCGGTGCGCGCCAAGACGCCGCCGGCGCTCGACGAGACCCTCGCCCGGCTACGCGACGTGCTCGCCGCGACCGGCACTGCAGGCCCGGCGCCGGCCGCGCCGCGCCTGAGCGTGATCCAGGCCAGCGTCGGCGCCGCGATCCATCTGGTGCCGATCGACGAGGTGATCTACTTCGAGGCCGCCGACAAATATGTGCGCGTCGTCTGCGCCGGGCGCGAACATCTGATCCGCACCTCGCTGCGCGAGCTGCTTCCGCAGCTCGACCCGCAGCGCTTCTGGCAGGTGCATCGCAGCACGGTGGTGCGCGCCGACGCGATCGCGACGGCCGTGCGCGAGGAGTCGGGCAAGCTCACGCTCACCCTGCGCGGCTCGTCCGACAAGCTCGTCGCGAGCCGGCTCTATGCGCACCTGTTCAAGGCGATGTAGGCAAGCGGGCCAACCGGCTCACGTTTCGCCGAACGGCTCGAAAGGAGACCCCGAATGAATGACGACTCTCACGGCGACGATATCGAGGCCCGCGCGCGCCGCCGCGTCAGCATGAAGATGGGCTTTTATACGCACGCGCTCGTCTTCGTGCTCGTCAACCTCGGCCTGTTCGCCGTCAATGCCATCCGCGGCGGGGGGCACTGGGCGGTCTGGCCGCTCGCAGGCTGGGGAATCGGACTTGCAATCCACGGCATCGTCACCTTCGCCAACCTGCGCGGCGAGGGCATCCGCAAGCGCATGCTCGCAGCCGAGATCGAGCGCCTGCGGCGCGACGGCTGAGCCGGGGCGCGCGGGGCGGCGTCGATAGAATCCGACGCTTCATGAATACCCCGAACGACGAACCCAGGGCCGGCAACTTCCTGCGCACCATCATCGAGCGCGACCTCGCCGCCGGCACCTACGCCGGGCGGCGCTTCGCCGGCACGCCGGGCGACGCCGCGCACCATGCCGCCGGGCCGCTGGATGCGGCGCGCATCCGCACGCGCTTTCCGCCCGAGCCGAACGGCTACCTGCACATCGGCCATGCGAAGAGCATCTGCCTGAATTTCGGCCTCGCCCGCGAGTACGGCGGCGTGTGCCACCTGCGCTTCGACGATACCAACCCGGAGAAGGAGGAGCAGGAATACGTCGATGCGATCCTCGACGCGGTGCACTGGCTCGGCTTCGACTGGACGGCCGGCGGCGTCGAGCATCTGTACTACGCGAGCAACTATTTCGACTTCATGGTCCGCGCCGCCGAAGCGCTGATCGAGGCCGGCCACGCCTACGTCGACGAGCAAAGCGCCGACGAGATGCGCGCGACGCGCGGCGACTTCAACACCCCCGGCACCGACAGCCCGTACCGCAGCCGCACGCCGGCCGAAAACCTGGCGCGCTTTCGCGCCATGCGCGCGGGCGACCTTGCCGACGGCGCCGCCGTGCTGCGCGCGAAGATCGACATGGCAAGCCCGAATATCAACCTGCGCGACCCGGCCCTCTATCGCATCAAGCGCGCGACGCACCACAACACTGGCGACACCTGGTGCATCTACCCGATGTACACCTACGCGCATCCGGTCGAGGACGCGCTCGAAGGCATCACGCACAGCATCTGCACGCTCGAGTTCGAGGATCAGCGGCCGTTCTACGACTGGCTGCTCGACACGCTTTGCACGCTCGGGCTGCTTGCAAAACCGCGGCCGCACCAGTACGAATTCGCGCGCCTGAACGTGACCTATATCGTCACCAGCAAGCGCAAGCTGCGCCAGCTCGTCGACGACGGCATCGTCGCCGGCTGGGACGACCCGCGCATGCCGACGATCGCCGGCCTGCGCCGGCGCGGCTATACGCCCGAGGCGATCCGCCTGATGTGCGAGCGCGCCGGCACGAGCAAGGCGGGCGGCTGGACCGACTATGCGAGCCTGGATGGCGCGCTGCGCGAAGACCTCGACCCGAAGGCGGCGCGCGCGATGGCGGTGCTCGACCCGGTCCGCCTCGTGCTCACCAATTGGGACGAGGCGATGGGCGCGGGCGCGATCGACGCCTGCAGCGCGCCGGTCCATCCGGCACAGCCCGAGCGCGGCCGGCGTGCGTTCGGCATCGGCCGCGAGCTCTGGATCGAGCGCGACGACTACCGCCCCGCCGCCGAGAAGGGCTACCAGCGCCTCTACCCCGGCAACAAGGTACGCCTGAAATACGGCCACGTGATCGAGTGCAGCGGCGCGACGACCGATGAGCACGGCCGTGTGACCGAAGTCCAGGCGCGCCTCGTCCCCGACACCAAGAGCGGCACGCCGGGCGCCGATGCAATCAAGGTCAAGGGCGTGATCACCTGGGTCTCGGCGCACGACGGCATTCCCGCCGAGGTGCGGCTCTACGAACGCCTCTTCACCGAAGAACAGCCCGACGCCGGCGGGCGCGACTTCCTCGCCAGCCTGAACCCGACGAGCCTGCGGGTCGTCAGCGCGATCGTCGAGCCGTCGCTCGCCGCCGCGCGTCCCGACGACAAGTTTCAGTTCGAGCGCCACGGCTACTTCGTCGCCGACCGCGTCGATCACCATGGCGGCCGGCTCGTCTTCAACCGCACCGCGACGCTGAAGGACTCGTTCGCGCGCTGACGTGGCGACCGACCGCGCCGCCATCGACGACAAGGCGCGCAGCGCCGCGGGCGGCGTGCGCCTCGTCGCGCTGATGGAAGCGGCCAAGGGTGCGGTGGTGCTGATCGCGGGGTTCGGCGTGCTCGATGCACTGCACCTCGGCGCGGCACAGTTCGTCGATGACCTCGTCGGCCACCTGCACCTGAACCTGGCCAATGGCACGCCGCGCATCTTCGCCGAACTGGCGAACAATATCTCCGACCGCCAGCTCCAGCTGCTCGCCGCGGCCGCTTTCGCCTACGTCGCGGTACGCGCCACCGAGGCCTGGGGGCTATGGAACCGCAGGCGCTGGGCCGCGTGGTTCTCGGTCGCGAGCGGGCTCGTCTATGTGCCGTTCGAGCTCGTCGAATTGGCAAAGGGCGCGAGCGCGCTCAAGCTCGCGATGCTGGGCGCGAACCTCGCCGTCGTCGTCTACATGGCGAGCGTGCTGCGGAGGCGGCACGCCGGCACGGCGCGCTGAGCAATCAGCCGGCGAAGATCATCGGCCTCAGTCCGCCGGCATCTGATAGCCGGGCGTGGAACGCGACAGCGCTTCCTCGTCCGGCGTCATGTCGGTCGCGATACCTTCGAAGAGCGGCGTCGACAAATAGCGCTCGCCGGTATCCGGGAGCATGCAGCAGATGACCGAACCCGCGGCGGCGCGCTCGGCCACCTGGATCGCCGCCGCGAGCGTCGCGCCGCTGGAGATGCCCGCGAAGATGCCCTCTTCGGCAGCCAGCCGGCGCGACCAGGCGATCGCGTCGGGGCCGGCAATCGCGACCAGTTCGTCGTAGTAGTGCTTGTCGATCGACTCCTGCAGCACATGCGGAATGAAGTCGGGCGTCCATCCCTGCACCGGGTGCGGCGTGAACGCGGGATGGCCGACGGCGGGTGACCGGTCCGGGCCGCGCTCCTGCGCGGTGCCGCTGCCGACCAGCTGGGCGATCGACGGTTCGGCGAGAACGATCCGGGTGTCGGGGCGTTCCTTGCGCAGCACCCGTGCGACGCCGGTCATCGTGCCGCCCGTGCCGTAGCCCGTCACCCAGTAGTCGAGGCGTTCGCCGCGGAAGTCGGCCAGCAGTTCGCGCGCGGTCGTATTCTCGTGAACCGTCGCGTTGTCGGCAGTCTCGAACTGCCGCGCCAGAAACCAGCCGTTCGCTTCGGCAAGCTCCTTCGCCTTCAGATACATCCCCATCCCCTTGGCCGCGCGCGGCGTGAGGATCACCTTGGCCCCGAGGAAGCGCATCAGGCGGCGGCGCTCGACGGAGAAGGAGTCGGCCATCGTCACGACCAGCGGGTAGCCCTTGGCGGCACAGACCATCGCCAGCCCGATCCCGGTATTGCCGCTCGTCGCCTCGACAACCGTCTGCCCCGGCGCGAGTTCGCCGCGGCGCTCGGCCTCTTCGATGATGCTGATCGCAAGGCGGTCCTTGACCGAGGCAGCCGGATTGAAGAACTCGGCCTTCACGTAGAGGCGGACATGCTTCGGTGCGATGCGGTTGATGCGAATGCACGGCGTATCGCCGATCGTGTCGACAACGCTGCCGTAGAGGCGACCGCGACCGTCGGTGGTGCGCGAGGTGTTCGTATTCATGAAGGCTCCTGCACGGCCGGAAACGGCGCGCTGTGGTGATCGATGACGGGCTGCGTCGAAGGTTTATACGCCGATCCCGCAATTCTGCGCGGCGCAGAGTCGGCCCGCTCGAGCGCAGCCTGGAAACCGGCGCGCGGGGCCGGTGCCCCGTGACGATGCGCTCAGTCGCTCGAGTCCCTGAGGCGGAATTCGTCCCACTCGAGATCGGTCCACCACTCGGCCTCGAGTCCGTTGCAGGTCTCGCCGTGCGCCCGGCACATGAAGCAGCCATCGCCGCGAACGAGGTCCGGGTCTTCGACGGGCGGGTAGCGCACCGGCAGGGCCGCGGCGCCGTCGCGCGCGGCAGCCTGCGCCGGGCTCATCGGACGATCCTCGAGTTCGAGAATTCCGCACCGGTGCAGCCGCTCCTCGCCCTCGGAGAAGAGGACGGAATTCTCGGCGTCGATATGCCGCCAGAGCGCGCCCGAGTAGCGCCTTGCCAGCGCCAGCAGCCGGGCGCGCTCGTCCGCGGTCTGCGGCATCTGCTCGAGCAGCGGCGCCAGCTCGCGCATCCACGCTTCCATCTCGGCATGCTCGCGTGCGAGGGCGTAGATGGGTCCGCGGCCGGCGGGCAGATCGGCCTGCGTGACCAGCGCATGAAAGAGCACACGCTCCTCGCGATCGTGATGGAAGTCGCCGGCGAACGCGGTGAAGAAAGCGGCAAACCTTCTGCCGTCGCCCGGCTGCGCGGTGCCGGCGACGAGTGCGTCGACGTAGGCGCAAAACGATCCGAGCACGCGGTCGATCAGCACGTGTTCGTCGCGCAGCGTATCGAGCAGTCTCATCGCCAGCGCACGATCGCCAGGCCGCCTCAGCCGCGCGCGGCGCGCGGCGCCCTGCCGCCGACGAAGGCCACCGGCTCGACCGCATCGGCGAGCGTGAAGCCGAAGACCTGCGCGTAGAAGCTCGCCTCGGCCTCGAGCGTGCGCACGATCGTCTCCTGGCGCCGAAAGCCGTGGCCCTCGCCTTCGAAGGTCAGGTAGGCAACCGGCACGCCGCGCGCCGCGAGCGCCTCGACCATCACCTCGGACTGCGCAGGCAGCACGACCTTGTCGTCCAGCCCCTGGAAGAAGATCATCGGGCAGGCTATGCCATCGGCGTGGCGCGACGGCGAACGCTGCGCATAGAGCCGCTCGCGCTCGGGCCCGGGCGGCGCGATCAGATAGCTCGTGTAGTGCGACTCGAATTTGTGCGTGTCGGCGTCGAGTGCAGCCAGATCGCTCACGCCGAAGTAGCTCGCGCCGGCCTTGAAGACATCGTGGAAGGCGAGCGCCGAGAGCGTCGTATAGCCGCCCGCGCTGCCGCCGCGGATCGCCATGCGCGCGCCGTCGACGCGGCCGGTCGCTGCCAGGTGGCGCGCACCGGCGACGCAGTCCTCGACATCGACGATGCCCCACTGCCCGCGCAGCAGGTCGCGGTAGGCGCTGCCATAGCCGGTGCTGCCGCCGTAGTTGACGTCGAGCACGGCAAAGCCGCGGCTGGTCCAGAACTGGATCGAAAGGCGCAGCGTGTTGGCACTCATCGACGTCGGGCCGCCGTGGCTCATCACGACGAGCGGCGGCAGCGTACCGGCCGGCGCCTCGAAGGCATCGTTGCGCGGCGCGTAGAAGAACGCGTGCGCGGTGCGCCCGCCCGCGCTCGGGTAGCTGATCGCCTCGGCCACCGAGATCAGGCTCGCATCGGGCAACTCGTCGACGCTGCGCGCGAGCACCTCGTGCGCGCCGGTCGCGGCGGCTATGCGCACGAGCTGCTGCGCCTCGGTCGGCGAGGCGGCGAGGGCGACAACGTAGCCCGGCCCGGCGGCGAGCTCGTCGATGTCGGTAAAGGGTGTCTCGAGCGGCTGCGCGCTGCCGCGCGCGAGATCGATGCGCACGAGCCGGCTCGTGCCCTGGATGGTGTAGGTGGCGACGATCTCGTCCTCGCCGGTGAAGCCGACCATCGCCTGGCCGAACACCCACAGCGGCCGGCCGAACTCGGCCGCCATCGGCAGCACCGGCTCGAGTACGTCGCCTTGCACGCGGTACAGGTTCCACCAGCCGCTGCGATCCGAGACGACGAAGAGATCGCCGCGCGGCGACCACAGCGGCTGCACGAGCGCCTCGCCGGGGCCGCCGGCGATGCGCCGTGCGCGCGCGAGCAAGCCGTCGCGGCCGACGTCGGCGAGCCAGAGCTCGCTGCCCTCCCACGGCATGCGCGGGTGGTTCCAGGCGAGCCAGGCGAGCTGGTCGGCGGCGGGCGACAGGCGCGGTGCGGCGTAGAAGTCGGCGCCCGCGGCGAGCTCGACACCGGCGCCGCCGGCGAGCGGCAATGCAACGAGGCTCGCGCGCGGCTCGCGGCCGGGCTGCGAGTGATCCTCGCGCACCGCGATCAGGCGCCGGCGCGGGCGGTCGAGCGCGAAGTCGGCGTGGCGCTGCAGCGGCTCGGCAGTCAGCGCGCGCGGCGCGCCCTGCGGCGGCTGCGCATAGACGAGGTTGTCGGCGAAATTCGAGAAATACAGCGTGCCGGCGTCGGCGAGCATCGCGCCGCCGCCGTATTCATGCACCCGGCTGCGCACGTTGAACGGCGGCGGCGTGACGATCGCGCCTTCCCCGCCCTCCCCGTCCTTCCGGTCCACCCTGCCGCGCACGATCGCGACGCGCCCGCCCTGCGCTGGCAAACCCTCGAGCCAGCAGACGCTCCCGCCATCGATCTGCGGCGCCGCCAGCGGCCTGGAGCCGGCGGCGATGCGCTGCGCGGACAGCGGGGATGTCCAGCTGCCGTAGGGGGCCGTCGTCGGGATCTTCATCGCATCGTCCAATGCGCGCGGGCACGCGGATGCGCAAGTTTGCACCAGAGGCCCGCTTCGCGGTCGCGCGCGTGCAAGCCGACCCTGCACCCGAAAACGACAAGGGGTTCGGCGCGAACCGAACCCCTGTGTACGAATCACCGCGCCGGCATGCCGGCGCGGTGGACCGGAAGTGCCGATCAGGCGCCGACGGCGGCCGAGATCTGGCGCTTCGCGCGCGCCGCCTTGGCCTTCGTCGCGGCCACCGCCTTGCGCGGCGCGGCGGACTTGCGGCTCACCGCGGTCTGCGCCGACTTCGCCTTGCGGACCAGCTTGCGCTGGGTCGTTGCAGCCGCCTTCTTGGCACCGGCGGCGGCCTTGCGAACCGCACCCTTCTTGCCACCCGCGGCGCGGGCCAGCGCATCGGCGCCTTCGGCGACCTTGGCCGAAACGGTGCGCGCGACCTGCGCGCCCGGCATGCTCAGGCGGACCGCGGCCTCGAGGCCGTTCACGACGATCGCGTTGTCGATGCCGGAAGCGAATTTGGCAACCTTGGTAACACCGGTCACCGCCGCGTCGGACGACGCCTCGATCATCTTGTCGCTGCGCGACACCACCTCGTCGACGCCCTTGACGATGACGTCGGACAGATCGCCGCGCAGCTGCGCGGCTGTCTTCGTCAACTGCGGCGCGACCTTGCCGGTGCGGCTGTAGACGGTGTCGATCCCGCTGTTGACGGCGTCGATCAGGCGCAGGCTGCCGGCGCGATAGGCATCGACGGCGAACATCGCCGCGTTGCGATAGTTTTCGATCGTTTCGAGCGTGACGCTGCTGAGGGTCTGAACGGTCATGGTCCTTGCTTTCCTGGTTGAGTGGATCGGATTGTTCGTTCGGATCGCGCCTTCGGTCTTGCGATGCGTGCTCCGGCGATGGATGCAGTGTCCGCACAAACCCTAGGGAGCGACACCCAAAACCCGGCCGCGCTCTAGACGCAGCTCTCGAATATGCGGCGCTCGCGGGCTACACCGTGAGTTCGGCGAAGCGCTGCAGATCGACGTTGCCGCCGCTGATCAGCACGCCCACGCGGCGCCCGGCGAGCGGCAGCCCCGCATGGCAGGCGCCGGCAAAGCCGAGGCAGCCGGTCGGCTCGACGACGAGCTTCATGCGCTCGGCGAAGAAGCGCATCGCCTGCACGAGCTGGGCATCGGTCGCGGTGACGATGTCGGCCACGTCGCGCCGGATGATCTCGAAGGTCAACTTGCCGAGGTGCTGCGTCTGCGCGCCGTCGGCAATCGTCTGCGGGGTCTCGATGTGGACGATCTCGCCGCACGCGATCGATTGCTGCGCATCGTTGCCGGCTTCGGGCTCGACGCCGTGCAGCCGGCACGCCGGCGCGAGCGCGCGCGCCGCGAGCGCCGCACCGGAGAGCAGCCCGCCGCCGCCGAGGCAGACGAACAGATCGTCGAGCGCGCCGACCTCCTCGATCAGCTCGAGCGTCGCCGTGCCCTGGCCGGCGATCACGTCGGGATGGTCGTACGGGGGGATCAGCGTCAGGCCGCGTTCATGCGCGAGACGGCGGGCGATCGCCTCGCGGTCTTCGCGATAGCGGTCGAAGCGGATCACCTCGGCGCCGTAGCCCTGCGTCGCCGCGACCTTGGCGCGCGGCGCGTCGTCCGGCATCAGGAGCGTCGCCGGAATGCCGAGCACGCGTCCGGCGAGCGCGATCGCCTGCGCATGGTTGCCGGAAGAAAACGCGATCACGCCGGCGCGGCGCTGCGCGGCGTCGAAGCGCGCGAGCGCATTGAACGCGCCGCGGAACTTGAACGCGCCGGCGCGCTGCAGGTTCTCGCACTTGAAGAAGACCTCGGCGCCGAGCATCGCATCGGCGGTGCGCGAACGCAGCACCGGCGTGCGATGCGCCTGGCCGGCAAGGCGCTTCGCCGCGGCGGCGACGTCTTCGAACGTGGGCAGGGTCGGCATCGTGTCTCCTGGGCAATTCGCGAAGCCTATGGCCTCGCATGGCGCTCGCGATGCATCCACTCGACGGTCAGGATGCAGATCGTGAGCCAGGCGCCGCCGGAGGAAAAGCCGGCGACGACGTCGGTCGCGAAATGGGCCTGGACGAAAATCCGGCTCGCGCCGACCGAAAACGCCGCCGCCGCGCACAGCATCGCCGCCGGCAGGTGCCAGCCGCGCGGCAGGGTGCGGATCAGCACATAGGCGAGCATGCCGTAGGCGACGAGCGCGCCCGACGAGTGCCCGCTCGGAAAACTGTAGCCGTCGAACGGCGTCGGCCCCGCGTGGTGCAGCGGCCGGGCGCGCTCGAAGGCGTGCTTGAGCGCCAGGTTCAAGAGCGCGTTGCCGCCCATCGCGATGGCGACGGCGACCGCGAGCAGCCGCTCGCCGCGCAGCAGCAATGCGAGCACGGCAACGACGCCGAGCACGGCGAGCGTGATCGGATCGCCGAGGCGCGAGATCCATGCAAAGACCTGGCGCACGCTGTCCGGCGTATGCGCGATCACGGCGTCCGAGAAGACCTGGTCCAGATGCGCAAGCTTCTCGCCGGGTGCGATTTCTTCGGCAATCTCGGCAAACGCATACGCCGCGGCGACGATCAGCGCGAAACCGAACAGCAGGCGCACGAAGAGCGTCGCATACGGGTGCGCCCGGGCGCGCCGTTGCAGGCGCGACAGCCGCCCGAGCGAGACGCCGACCATCGCCACCGCGACGAGCACGACCGCGAGCAGGACGAAGAAGCCCGCCAGCGCGTGTGCGCCCAGCGCCTGGGTGAGCGCGACGAACGGCGCGTCAGTGGGGGGTGTCATCGAAGACCAAGGCGTTGCGCGCGACGAGCCCGAATCGATCGGCCGCCACATCGTAGTCCCAGCGCTCGACGCTGCAGCGGCGCGGAATCGCCGGCCCGTCGCAGCGGATCAGATTGACCGAATTGCCGGCATCGCTGCGCACGCGCGACGAGACCGCGGTGCCCGCCTGCACCGCCCAGACCGTGTGCCGCGAGCCCGGCCGCGCGCCCTGCAGGGCCTGCACGAACGGCAGGTGGATATGGCCGCCGAGGATCAGGTCCGCTCCCGCAGCGGCCCAGCGCCGCACCGCGCGCGCGTGGCCGTGCAGCAGGTCGGCGCGATCCTCGCTACGCGTCACGCTCACCGGCTGGTGGGTGACGACGATGCGCAGTTGCGACGCCGCCGCACGCTCGAGGCGGCGCGCGACGCGCTCGATCTGGCCGCGCGAGACGGCACCCGCTTCGTGCAGGTAGGGCCGCGTCGTATTCAGCGTCAGGATCAGCATGTCGTCGGTCTCGAAGGCGGGCTCCAGATCGTCGCCGAAGGCGCGCTGGAATCCGGCATACGGCCGGGCGACGCGCGCCGCGAGGTTGTAGAGCGGGATATCGTGGTTGCCCGGGATGACGAGCGTCGTCGGCACCTCGAGCCGGTCGATGAAGGCGCGCGCGGCGTCGAACTGCGAGCGCCGCGCGCGCTGCGTGATGTCGCCCGACAGCATCGCGACCGCGGGCGATTGCGCATGCACGAAACGCACGAGCGCCTCGACGACCGGTGCCTGCTCGGTGCCGAAATGCGGATCGGAGATCTGCACCAGCAGCGTCATGGTGTGCCGCTTGCGCCGTCCGCCGCCGGGTTCGGCGTCAGCAGTTGCAGCGGCACCGGCGAGACACGGAACTCGAGCGGCGGCTCGAGCCACGCCACCTCGCCATCGGTCGCGACCTTCATCGCCTTCCTGCGGCGCAGGCGCGACGGCCGCACGGCCAGGCTGTCGAAGCCGAAATTCTCGACATTCTCGGCATCCGCGAGGCGGCTCATCGCGCCGCGCAAGAGCAAGCCGAGCATGCCGAAGAAACCGACCGGCCGCAGCGCGATGGCCGCGAGCTGGCCTTGCTCGAACGCGCCGGCGGCGCCGATCTGCTCCATCTGCAGCCGGTTGTTGCCGACGAAGAGGGTCGGCGTGCGCAGGCGCTGCGAAAGCTCGGCGTATTCGATCTGCAGACGCAGCTTGCGGTGCACGCCGAAAAGCGTCACCAGCCCGGCCGCGAAGGCGACGAGCCGGCTGCGCCCGAACTGACGCTTGTAGGCCTCGCGGTCCTCGAGCAGTTTCGGGTACAGGCCCAGGCTCGCGTTGACGAGGAAGACGCGGTCGTTGACGAGGCCGACCTGCACCGGCCGCGGCGTGCCGGTGACGAGCACGCGCGTCGCCTGCGCCGTGTCGGACGGAATGCCGTGCGCGCGGCTGAAATAGTTGAAGGTGCCCTGCGGCAGCACGCCGAACGGGCGGCCGCTGGCGAGCACCTGCTGGGCGACGGTATTGATCGTGCCGTCGCCGCCGGCGGCGACGACGACGCCGCCGTCGGCCTGCGCCGCGGCGACCGCGGCCTGCGCGACGTCCGGCAGCCGCGCCGGATCGTCGGCCCGATGAAAGCGGTAGGCGCGCCCGGCCTCGTCGAGCACGCCGGCGATCACCGCCTGCGTCGCATCCGCATTCTGGTGTCCGGAACCGGCGTTGATGACGATGTGCAGTGTCGGAGATGGCGATGGCGGATCCGTCATGCGGCGCCTCCTGAAGGCCGTTCGAGCACCAACGTCGATTCGTCGGCGCCCTTCCGTATTCGCTCGCTTCGATCCCCGCTTTGCGGGGCCCCCCTTTCGCGGCTCATGCGGCGGATTATCTGCATTCGCCGCGCGCCGAACTGATACGCTGCGAACCGTTGCGCGCGCCGCGCCTCGATGCCTACCGGCGATCTGCCTTGCACACGCTGCTCTTCACCGATGTCGTCGACAGCACGCTGCTCGTGGAGCGCGTGGGCGACGCACGCGCGGCGCAGATCTGGTCGCAACACGACCGCCTCGCGCGCGACCTGCTCGCGCAGCACCGCGGCCGCGAGATCGACCGCACCGACGGCTTCTTCCTGCTGTTCGACACGGCGCGCGACGCCGTCGGCTTTGCCCTCGCCTACCACCGTGCGATCGGCGTCCTCGGCCTCGAAGCCCGCGCCGGCCTGCACACCGGCGAGGTGACGCTGCGCGGGAACGATGCCGCCGACGTCGCGCGCGGGGCCAAGCCGCTCGAAGTCGAAGGCCTCGCCAAGCCGGTCGCCGCGCGCATCATGGCGCTCGCCCGTGGCGGGCAGACGCTGGCGAGCGCCGCGGCGCGCGACGCCCTGGGCGACGTCCTGGGCGACGCCCTGCCGCCGGACTGCGAGGTCGTGAGCCACGGGCACTACCGGCTCAAGGGCGTCGAGCAGCCGATCGAGCTGTTCGAGGTCGGCCGCCGCCCGCACGCGCGCTTCGAGCCGCCGCCGGATGCCGACAAGGGCTATCGCGTCGTGCGCGCCGGCGCGCTGTGGTCGCCGGTGCGTCTGGTGCGTCACAACCTGGCGCCCGAGCGCGACGCCTTCGTCGGCCGTGCCGCCGAGTTGCGTGCCATTGCGCGCGAGTTCGAATCCGGGCGCCGGCTGCTCACGCTGCTCGGCCCGGGCGGCACCGGCAAGACGCGCGTCATCCGCCGCTTTGGCCTGGCGTGGCTCGGCGACTGGCCGGGCGGCGTCTACTTCTGCGACCTCGCCGAGGTGCGCACGACCGACGCCCTGGCCTACGCCGTCGCGCTCGCGCTCGGCGTGCCGCTCGGCAAGGACGATCCGATCGCGCAGCTCGGCAATGCGATCGCCGGCCGCGGCCGCTGCCTCGTCATCCTCGACAACTTCGAGCAGATCGTCGCCCTCGCCCCGGCGAGCGTCGGCGCCTGGCTCGATCGCGCGAGCGAGGCGCATTTCGCGGTCACGAGCCGGGAGCGCCTGCACCTGCACGGCGAGGCGATCCTGGAGGTCGAACCGCTGCCGCTGGCAGACGATGCGCTGACGCTGTTTGCCGAGCGGGCGGCGGCGCAGCGTCCGGGCTTCGCGCTCGACGCGACGAACCGCGCCGATGCCGCCGAGGTCGTGCGCCTGCTCGACGGCCTGCCGCTCGCGATCGAGCTCGCGGCGGCGCGCCTGCGCGTGCTGTCGCCGGCCCAGCTCGTCGAGCGGCTGAAGGACCGCTTCACGCTGCTGGCCGGCGCGCGCGGCGCCGCGGCGCGCCAGTCGACCATGAAGATCGCGATCGACTGGTCGTGGAACCTGCTCGCCGCCTGGGAGCAGGCGGCACTCGCCCAGTGTTCGGTGTTCGAGGGCGGCTTCACGCTCGAAGCCGCCGAAGCGGTGCTCGACCTCTCGGCCTGGGCCGACGCGCCGCCCGCGATCGATGCCGTCCAGTCGCTCGTCGACAAGAGCCTGCTGCGCACCTGGAACCCGTCGCTGCCGCAGCGCTTCGATCTCGGCGAGCCGTACTTCGGCATGTACCTGAGCATCCACGAATATGCCGCCGCCAAGCTCGGCGCATCGGCGGCGGCGACGCTTGCCGCGCAACGCCTCCACGGCCGCTACTACGCACGCCTGGGCCGCCAGGAAGCGCTCGATGCGCTCGCACGCCATGGCGGCGCCCGGCGGCTGCCGGCGCTTGCGCTCGAGATCGACAACCTGATCGGCGCCTGCCGCCGCGCGGTCGCCCGCGCGGACGCCGCAGTGGCGGTGCCGACCTTGCGCGCGGCGTGGGAGGTGCTGGACCGGCGCGGGCCTTTCTCGACCGGCGTCGATCTCGGCGCGCAGGTGAGTGCGCTCGACGCGCTGGATGCGCCGAACGCCGCCGCGGCGGGGCTGGTCCACGCGCTCGCGCTGCGCCGCATCGGGCGCCCCGCCGACGCGCGCGACGCCTTGCAGACCGCGCTGGCGCAGGCGCGCAGCGGCGGCAACCGGCTGCTCGAAGCGATCACGCTCGCCCAGTCGGGCATGCTGCAGAGTCATGCCGGGCAGTTCGACGAAGCGCGGGCGAAGGTGACGGCCGCGCTCGGGATCGCGCGCGAGATCGGCAACCGGCGATGGGAGGGGGGCTTCGAGAGCAACCTCGGCAACCTCGACCTGGCCCAGGGCCTGCTGCCGGGCGCCGGCGCCCACACCGAGGCGGCGCTTGCGATTCACCGCGAGATCGGCGACCGTCGGGCCGAGGGCGGCGCGCTGTGCAATCTGGCGGTGCTGCATCACGACCAGGGCGAGCTCGACGCGGCGCTTGCGCACTACGAGGCGGCGCTCGTCGTGCTGCGCGAGGTCGGCGACCGGCTTGCCGAGAGCATTGCGCTCGGCAATCTCGGCACGCTCTACAACGATCGCGGCCAACTCGGCCCGGCCCGCGCGACCTACGAGGCCGCCCTCGTGATCCATCGCGAGATCGGCGATCGGCTGGGCGAGGTCGTCACGCTCGGCAACCTGGCCAAGCTCGCGACGGACGACGGCCGCCGCGACGACGCAAGAGTCGGCTACGAGACGGCGCTGTCGATCGCGCGCGAGCTCGGCGAGCGCCGCGAGATGGGCATCATGCTCGGCGGCCTGGGCGGCCTCTACGCCCATCAGGGCCGGCTCGACGATGCGCAGCAGCACTACGAGCAGGCGCTCGCGATCCACAGGCAGATCGGCAACCGCCGCTACGAGGGCGAAACGCTCGCCAATCTGGCCGAGCTGCTGCAGCGGCGCGGCCTGCAAGCCGAAGCGCGTGCTGCGCTCGACGCCGGCGAGGCGCTGCTGCGCGAGATCGCCGATCCGCTCGATCTGGCCAAGCTGCTGTGCGTGCGCGGACATGTCGAACTGGGCAGCGGCGCCCGCGACGCCGCGCGCGGCGCGCTCGACGAGGCGCAGCGCATCGCGCGCGAGATCGGCGCCGAGGCATCGTCCGAGCTCATGCAGCAGATCGCCCACCTGCGCACGGCACTCGGCTGACGCGCGGGCCGGTGCTGCGCGCCGGAATGGCATCCGATCGGGGCGCTGTTTCGGCGATCGGCAATCCAGCGGCGCCGCACAATGGCGCGATCGAGGCTCGAAACCGACCGCAGCACTGGGCGGAAACCGGAACCCGTCACCGCAAGCCCGATCCCCTTCCTGGCGCCTGCGCGCCGCTCGCGCATCTCGCGGCGGTATCGTCGCCGGCGCCGGCGCCTCGCTCCCCGCATTCCCCCTTGCGCTGTGCCATCGCGCGGCGGCGGTAGCATGCAGGCCGCACCGCGCGCTGCCATGTCGTTTCGTCCGCTTCCCTTGCCCGCCGCGATCCCCGGCGCCGTCTGGCTGCATTCGATGCCGGGCCGGCTCGAGGGCTGGGACGCCTTTCTCGGCGAAGCCGAACGCTGCCGCGTCTCGCTCGTCGTCTGCCTCACGCCGCGCCACGAGATCGCATCGCTGTCGCCGGCCTACGAGGCCGCCTTGCGCGCCGGGACGCTGCCGATGCGCTGGCTGCCGCTGCCGATGCGCGACTTCGGCCTCGCCGACAACCTGCGCGACTTTCGTGCCGGCATCGAGCAGCTTGCCGATGCGTTGACCGCGGGCGACGTGGCGCTGCTGCACTGCGCCGCAGGCATCGGCCGCACCGGCACCGCCGCCGCCTGTCTGCTCAAGCGTCTGGGCGTGCCGCGCGAACTCGCGCTGCAGCAGGTGCTCGACGCGGGATCGAACCCGCAGTCGGCGGCGCAGGCCGGGCTCGTCAACACGTTCTGAAGCACGGCGCTTGAGCGAACCAGACGAGATCGACCTCGTCCACGCCGACGACACGCTGCTCGTGCTGTGCAAGCCGAGCGGCCTGCCCGCCGTGCCCGGGCGCACCAGCGCGCTGCAGGACTGCCTGGCGCGGCGCGTTCAGCGCCGGTTTGCCGACGCGCTCGTCGTGCACCGGCTCGACATGGCGACCTCGGGGCTGATGCTGATGGCGCGCGGCGCCGCCGCCCAGCGCGCACTCGGCATCGCCTTTGCCCGGCGCGAAGTCGAGAAGCGCTACGTCGCGATCGTCGCCGGGCATCCGGCCGCGCCGGCAGGCGACGGCTGGGGCGAGATCGACCTGCCGCTCGCCGCCGACTGGCCCGCACGACCGAGGCAGATCGTCGATTTCGAACGCGGCAAGCCAGCGCTGACGCGCTACCGGATCCTCGCGCACGATGCCGACGCCGGCACGACGCAACTCGAGCTGCAGCCGATGACCGGGCGCACGCACCAGTTGCGCGTCCACCTGATGGCGATCGGCCACGCGATCGTCGGCGACACGCTCTATGCAACGCCCGCGGTGCAGGCGATGGCGCGGCGTCTGGCGCTGCATGCGAGCCGGCTCGAGTTCGCGCATCCGGCGAGCGGCGCCCGCCTCGCCTTCACGAGCGCGGCGCCGTTCCTGCCGAAGCGCGCCGCCGTCGCCGCGGGCGGCGCGCCAGCCGCCCTACACTGAGGCATGGCATCCAGAAACCTCACCCTCCTCACCGGCGCCTCGCGCGGCATGGGCGCGGCGATCGCCGAGCAACTGCTGCAGCCCGGCGCCACGCTCGTCTGCCTGTCGCGAACGACGAATGCCGGCCTTGCGGCAAAGGCCGCCGCGGCGGGCGCGTCGCTCGAACAATGGGCTCTCGACCTGGCCGATGCCGCGGCCGCCGCACGCCGCGTCGAGGACTGGCTCGCCGCGCAACCGGGCGAGGCTTTCGACAGCGCGACGCTCGTCAACAACGCCGCCGCGCTCACCAGCAGCGTACCGCTCGAAGCCGTCGACGCGCAGGAACTGGCCCGCGCGCTGCGCGTCGGGCTCGAGGCGCCGCTGCTGCTGACCTCCGCCTTCCTGCGCGCCACCGCGACTTGGCGCGCACGCCGCGACGGGCGGTGCAAGGTGCTCAATATCTCGTCGGGCCTCGGCCGATCGGCGATGGCGAGCCAGGCAGGCTATTGCGCGGTGAAGGCGGGGCTCGATCACTTCTCGCGCTCGGTCGCGCTCGACCAGTCGCACGCACCGCATCCGGCGCGCATCGTCTCGCTCGCGCCGGGCGTGATCGATACCGACATGCAGGTTCGCTTGCGCGGCGGCGACCCGGCGCAGTTCCCTGATGTCGCGCGCTTCCAGGCGCTCAAATCCGGCGGCCATCTCGACTCGCCGGCCGCCGCGGCGGCGAAGGTGATCGCCTACCTGCAGCGGCCGGATTTCGGAACCCAGCCGGTGGCCGACGTTCGCGGCTAGGCGACGGCGCGCTTGGCCTTGGCCCGCGCATGCCCGGCGCGGCCGCGGATCTTCCACTGCGCAACCATGCGCTGGCGCTCGAGGACCGACATCGTATCGCGGCGCGCCTCGCGCAGCAGCTTGTGATAGTTGCGCAGCCGATCCGGCGCCACGCCGTCGCGCACCGCGCAGCCCGGTTCGGCCGCATGGCGGCAGTCGCGGAAGCGGCAGCGCAGCGCGAGCGATTCGATATCGGCAAAGCTCGCGGCCAGCGTCGCTTCGTCGACATCGGGCCGCAGCGCGCGCAGACCCGGGGTGTCGATCACGCACGCACCGCCCGGCAGGCGGTGCAGCGAGCGCGACGTCGTCGTGTGCTTGCCGCGGCTGTCGTGCTCGCGCACGGCGCCGGTATCCTGGATCGGCGCGCCGGCCAGCGTATTGGTGAGCGTCGATTTGCCGGCGCCGGACGAGCCGAGCAGCACCAGCGTCTGCCCCGCGCCGAGCCAGGGCGCGAGTTGCCGCGCGGCATCCTGCGAGCGGGCATCGACGACGAGTGGCTCGATCGACACGGCGACGCGCCCGCGCAGTTGCTCGAGCGCCTGCGCGATGCGCTCGGGCGGCGCCGCATCGGCCTTGCTGAGCACGACCACCGGCAGCACGCCGCCGGCCTCCACGAGGACGAGGTAGCGCTCGAGCCGGCGCAGGTTGAAGTCGTCGTCCAGCCCCATCACGAGCAGCGCGGTATCGACGTTGCTCGCGACCGGATGGCGCCTGCCGTCGGCGTCGCGGCGCGCGAGGTGCGTCAGCGGCGGCATTCGCCGCTGCACCCACCAGGCGCCGTG
This sequence comes from uncultured Burkholderiales bacterium, assembly GCA_937864005.1. GTDB lineage: Bacteria > Pseudomonadota > Gammaproteobacteria > Burkholderiales > Burkholderiaceae_C > CAIKUF01. The sequence goes on along the minus strand of CALMIL010000206.1, from coordinate 28,151 downwards.
CGCATCGCGTTCGGCGAGCACCCAGTCGCCGACCGCGAGCGCGGTGCCGCGCTCGGCGAGCGCGCGCGCCAGGCGCGGCATCACGCGCGCCGCATGCTCGCGGTCGCCGTCGTGCAGCTGCACCGTCTCGCGATGCACCTCGGCAAGGCGCATCAGCGCGGCATCGGTGTCGCGATCGGCGTCGCAATCTTCGGCGTTCTCTTCCATCAGGGCCCGCTGCACGTGCTGCAGGCAGGCCGGCGTCATTCCAATCGAGCGCAGGCGCTCGGCATCGATTTCGTTCATCTTCGGTTCGAATCCAGGTTCGACGCCCGCGCCGTTCGGATCGCGAACGGCAACGGGCAGGGAGCCCGGATGCGCAAGCGCGCCGGGCCGTTTGGCTGTCGGATGTCGGCCGCGCGGCGCGGCGAAGGAAATGGCTCGAGCCTGGCGGATCGAGCGGTGCGCCCTACGACGAGGGCGCAGCGGTTGCAACCAGGCGCTTCAGCGGCAGCGGATGCGCTTCAGGCGGCGGCCGACGGGAAGGGGGTGTGGGATCGATTCATGGCGCACCTCCTGTCGGCTTGGGTTGCAACGGGGCCCGAACGGCGTTCGGACGCGAGGGCGCGAAGTTTCCGCCCTCGACGCGGAACTTGTCAATCGTATTCGGCGACAAAGCAACGCATGGGCTCGTCGCACGTGCATCGGTCGCCGCGTGGCTCTTGCATCCCCGGCGGCGGGTTCCATGTAGCATCGGCCGCCACCCGCACTGCAAAGGCCTTGCCGGCCGAAGCAGTGGTCCCCTCACCCAGTCTGGAGATAAAACGGATGTTGAAGCTTGTCTTGAGTCTCGCCGTGGCCCTGTCCGGCCTCGGTTTTGCCGCCGTCGAGGCGGAAGCCAAGCGCCTCGGCGGGGGCGGCATGTCGGGCCTGCAGCGCAAGGCGCCCGCCCGCCAGGCGCCCGCCACCCCCCCGTCGCAGCAAGCGCCTGCCGCCGCTCCGGGCACGCCGGGCGCTGCCCCGGCCGCAGCGCCGGGCCGCTCCTGGATGGGCCCGATCGCCGGACTGGCTGCCGGCTTCGGCCTGGCCGCGCTGATGAGCCATCTCGGACTGGGCGAAGAGATGGCCAATATCCTGACGATCGTGCTGCTGGCGGTCGCCGCGCTCTGGCTGGTGCGCTTTCTCGCCCGCCGCTTCGCACCGCAGCAGGCAGGAGGCGCCCCGCAGGGCATGCGCTACGCCGGCGCCGACCTCCGGCGTGACGCCACCTTGCCGCCAACGCCGGCGCCCATGGCCACTGGTTCAGCCCCGGCGACCCCGGTGGCCCCGGTGGCAGCCACGGGCGCGTTGCCGGCCGGGTTCGACGCCGAAGCCTTCGAGCGCATCGCCAAGCTGATCTTCATCCGCATGCAGGCGGCGAACGACAAGGCGGACCTCGACGATCTGCGCAAGTTCGCAACGCCCGAGATGTTCGCCGTCTTCAAGCTCGACCTGCAGGACCGCAAGGACGCGCCGCAGCAGACCGATGTCGTGCAACTCGCCGCCGAGGTGATCGACTTCGAGCAGGAAGAGGCGCAGCAGGTCGTAAGCGTGCGCTTTCATGGCCTGATCCGCGAAGAACTGGGCGCGCCTGCCGCACCGTTCGACGAGATCTGGCACCTCACTCGGCCGCTCGACGGCAGCCGCGAGTGGGCGATCGCGGGTATCGCGCAGGCGAACTGAGCCGGGCACCGAGGCTATCGCAGCGGCCGGCCGCACCGACGGCCGGCCCTGGTTCAGGATGCCGTTTGCAGACCCGTCGACGGCTCGAATGCGCTGCCGCGCGCATCGCGGCTGCGCGATACTTCGGACTGCACGAATTCATGGAGCCAGATGATGCCCAAGGGTCAGCAACGCAGCAACAAGGAAGCCAAGAAGCCGAAGAAGGATGCGGTGCCGAAGCCGGCCTCCGCCGGCAGCCTGGCGGCGCCGATCACGACCGTCATCCCCGAGCGCGGCAAGAAGAAGAAGTAGTAGTGCCGGGATCGGCGTGCGCACGCCGGATCGCGCCAAGGCGGCCGCGCGGATCATCACTTCGAGCGCGCCTCGGACGCCGTTGCCGGGGCCGTGACGCGCACCCGCGCACCCTGCACGGCCACAGTCTGGCCGGCCCTGATCTTGCAGGTCTTGCGCATTTCGCTGCGCCCATCGACCTCGACCCTCGCGGCGGCGATCATCGTCTTGGCCTGGCCGCCGCTTCCAGCGAGCCCGGTCGCCTTGAGCAGCGCGTCGAGCGTGATGTAGTCGCCCCTGAGTTCGAAGTCGATGAGCCGCATGCGGGAAGTCTCGCGAGGCTTCGCAAGCCGCAGACGATAGCGCAGGCGGCGAGGCGTCTCGGATCGCGCGCCATCGCGTTCGTGATCGTCAGGCTACAATCGCCGCGCGAAACGACGCAAGTCACGCGCACTTCGAGGCATTTCTGGCTGTCCCGCCGCGGTTCTCGCGCCGGGTTGCGCTCGAGTCCCACCAGGTTCGCCGCCCGAGCATCGTTTTGCATGCGCACGCATTCGCTGCGCATAGTTCTACTGTTTAGATTGGAAAAGCTAGATGACTACCCAAACCGGCACCGTGAAGTGGTTCAACGAGAGCAAGGGCTACGGCTTCATTGCGCAAGACGCTGGCGGCGCCGACCTTTTCGCCCATTTCCGTGACATCGAAGGCACCGGCTTTCGTACGCTGACCGAGAACCAGCGCGTGCAGTTCGAAGTGAAGCAGGGCCAGAAGGGCCTGCAAGCTGCGAATATCAAGCCGCTCTGAGCCTCGGCCTTCGGTGACCAAGAAACCGCGGCTCGCCGCGGTTTTTTCTTGCGCGTCGTACGGCCCGGCCATTCCACGGCGGCGAATACACTGAAGCCGACCGCGACGCGACCGACCGACCCTCATGCCCCTGCCGACCGGCGCCAACCCCTCTGCCGCACCACCCGCCGGCACCCTCGAAGCCTGGGCCGCGGGCACGCGCGAATTCGTGCTGGTGACGGACGCGCAATGCACATTCGTGTGGTGCAACCCGCCATTCGAGCGCCTGCTGGCACGCGCCTCGGGCGCGCTTGCCGGACAGGCCCTGGCAAAGCTGCTGCCGCTCGCGGCGGAGAGTCGGCCGCGCTGGGAAGCTGCGTGCGAACACGTCGCGCGCGGCGAAGCGTTCGGCGAGATCGAGATCGCGATCGACGCGGCGTCGCCAGACAACGAGCACCGCGACGGCCGCCGCTGGCTGCGCGCCGCTGCGCATCGGCTCGGCCCCGGCACGGAAGGCGCCGCACGCTGGCTGTTCGTGATGACCGACGTGAGCGATGTCCGGCGGCTCGAGCGCAAGACGATCGAGCTGCGGGAATGGCTTTCGCTCGGGCGATCGTTCGAACGCCTGGGGGCCTGGGAGCGCGAACTGCCAACCGGCGGCGGCCGCTGGGATCCGCAGGTCTTCCGCATCTACGGCTTCGATCCGGCCGCGGGCGTGCCGGCGCTCGATCTGGCGGTGAGCCGCATCCATCCCGAGGATCGCGCGGCTTTCCCTTTCGGCTCGCTGACCCCGCAAGCTGGCCACTACGATCGCCGCTACCGACTCGTGCATGCCGACGGCAGCATCCGCTGGGTGCATTCCAAATGGCATGTGATTGCCGACGACGAGGGCGGTGCCGGGCGCGCGATCGGCATCCTGCTCGACGATACGCAAGCGTACGAGCTCGCACAGGCGCTGGGGAGCGCCAGCGCGCAGCTCGAACTCGCGATCGAACTCGGCAATATCGCGATCTGGCGCCACGATCTGCAAACCGACTGGATCACGTATAACGCACGCGCACACCAGGTCTTCGGTTTGCCGCGAGACGGCGACGGCATCGCGCTCGCCGACTTCCGCGCGCGCATCCACCCGGAGGACGCCGCACGCGTGGCTGCCGTGGCGGTATCGGCGCTCGGCTCCGAGCAGCCGACCGATATCGAGGGGCGCTTCAAGGGGATCGACGGCGAGTGGCGAACAGTGATGACGCGGCGCGTCGTGGAGCGCGCGGCCGACGGCACGCCGGTGGCGTTCGTCGGCATCGCGCTCGACATCACCCGCCAGGCCGAGGAACGAAGACGCGCCACCGAACTGCTGCAGCACATGGAGGCCGCCGCGGCCGCCGCCGGGGTCGGCATCTGGAGTACCGACGAGGACTCGGGCAAGGGACAGTGGAATGCGCCGATGTTCGCGCTTGTCGGCCGGCCGGTGACGCCGGTCCCGCCGAGCCGCGACGAATGGCTCTCCGACATCATTCATCCGGCCGATCGCGAACGCCTGCTCGCGGCCCGCGCGGCGCTCGAGTCCACACCGCGCGGCGTCGGTGAACTGAGCTACCGCGTCCGGCTGCCCGGCGGCGCCACGCGCTGGCTCGAGGATCGGGTGCGCCGCGGCTTCCTCGACGGGCGGGCGACGCTGTTCGGCGTGACGCTGGACGTGAGCCGGCGCAAGCATGCCGAAGAAGCGCTGCGCAGCGCCGACGAGCGCGCCGCGCTCGCCACGCGCAGCGCCGGCATCGGCACCTGGGAGACCAGCCTCGTCGAGGCCGACGAGCGCTGGGACGCGCAGATGTTTCGCCTGCGCGGCATCGCGGTACGCGATCGGCCGCCATCGCGCGAGGAACGCCTCGCGATGCTTCATCCCGACGACCGCGCCCTGGTATTCGACTCGCGCGCCGACGCGAGGACCCACGCCGGCGTCGCCCGCTACGAATTCCGCGTCCGCTGGCCCGACGGCAGCGAGCGCTGGATCGCTTCGCGTTCGATGGCCGTGCAGGACGATTCCGGCCTGCCGATCCGGCGCGTCGGCGTCAACTGGGATATCACCGAGAGCAAGCTCGCCGAGGCAGCGCGCCAGGAGAGCGCGCTCGCGCAGCAGGAGAGCCGCGCCAAGTCGCAGTTCCTGTCGCGCGTCAGCCACGAGCTGAGAACACCGCTGAACGCGGTGCTCGGCTTCACGCAGCTGATGCAAGCCGAGGACTCGCTCCGGGCAGCGGACAGGGAGCGCCTGGCGCTGATCCGCTCGGCGGGCGAGCACCTGCTCGCCCTCATCAACGACATGCTCGACCTGACCGCGCTCGATACCGGCGAGATGAAGCTCGATCCGCGGCCGGTCTCGATCGCCGAACTCGTCGCCGAAACGCTGCCGCTGGTCGAGCCGATGGCGGCGCAGCACGAGGTCACGCTGCGCACCGAGGGCCTCGAGGGCATCGTGCTCGCCGACCGCACGCGCCTGCGCCAGGTGCTCATCAACCTGTTGACGAACGCCATCAAGTACAACCGGCCGCAGGGCAGCGTCGCGATCGGCACGCGCCACGCCGGCCAGCATTCGACGATCGAGGTCAGCGATACCGGACGCGGGCTGACGCCGGATCAGCTTGCGCACCTGTTCGAGCCGTTCAACCGGCTCGGCGCCGAAAGCGACGCCGTCGAAGGCAGCGGCATCGGCCTCGTCATCGTCAAGACCTTCGTCGAACGCATGGCCGGCAAGGTGTCGGTCGACAGCGAACCCGGACGCGGCACGCGTTTTGGCGTCACGCTGCCCGGCGCGACATGGGCCGGGGCCGCCCGCGAGCCGACGCGCCTGCCGGTCGAAGCCGGCGTGCAAGCGGCAGACGCGAGCGCCAGCAGCGCCGCGCGGGGACGCCTGCTCTACATCGAGGACAACGCCGTCAACGTGCTGCTGGTGCGCGAACTCGTCGCCCGCCGTCCGGGGATCGAGATGCTGAGCGCGGCCGACGGTACGCGGGGTGTCGCGCTCGCGCTCGCGCGGCGCCCCGAACTCGTGCTCGTCGACATGCAGCTCCCCGACTTCGACGGCTTCGAAGTCCTGCGCCGGCTGCGTGCCGCGCCGGGTGGCGCGTCGCTGCGCTGCATCGCACTGTCGGCCAATGCGCTGGCACAGGACGTCGAACGAGCGCTCGCGGCCGGCTTCGCCGACTACTGGACCAAGCCGATCGACCTCGAACGCTTTCTGGCCGGACTCGACGCCGCCTTCGCGGCCGTGGCGCAGGCCGACTGACGCCGCACGAGCGCCATCGGCCCGGCGCCGTCAGGGCTCGCTCGTCGCGAGCAGTCCGCGCTTTTCGAGCATCGCGTCGACCTTCGGATCGCGCCCGCGAAAGGCGCGAAATGCATCGCCCGGCGCGACCGAATCGCCGACCGAATAGATGAACCGCTTCAGGCGTTCGGCGACCGCCGGATCGAACGGATCGCCGGCCTCGACGAAGGCGTCGAAGCCATCCGCCTCGAGCACCTCGGCCCATAGATAGACGTAGTAGCCTGCCGCGTAGGCCGAGCCCGAGAACAGATGCTGGAAGTGAACGAGGCGGTGGTTGAGCCCGATCTCCGGCGGCGCGCCGTGGCGCGTGAGCACGTCGCGCTCGAAAGCGCAGACATCCTGCGGCGTGCCGTCGGTGCGCGCATGCACCGCCACGTCGACGAGCGCAGACGCCGCATAGCGCACCGTCTCGTAGCCCTGGTTGAAGCGCCGCGCACGCAGCAATCGCGCAACGAGTTCCTGCGGGATCGGCTCGCCGCTGCGCCAGTGGCGGGCGTGGCGGCGCAAGACGTCGGGCTGCTCGAGCCAGTGCTCGAAGATCTGCGAGGGCAGTTCGACGAAATCGCGCAGCACGCTGGTCCCCGACAGGCGCTCGAAGTCGACGTTCGACAATAGACCGTGCAGGCCGTGGCCGAACTCGTGGAACAGCGTGCGCGCGTCGTCGAAGCTCAGCAGCGTCGGCTCGCCCGGCGCGCCCTTCGCGAAATTGTTGTTGTTGACGACGATCGGCAGCACGCCGCCCGGCGCGCCGTTGCGGGACTGATCGCGGTACGAGCTCATCCACGCACCGCTGCGCTTGGTCGGCCGCGCGTAGTTGTCGTGCAGGAAGACGCCGACGAGTGCATCGTCGGCAGACCGCACTTCGTAGACCTTGACGTCGGGATGGTAGGCCCGAACCCCGGGCTGGAGCACGAATCGCAGGCCGAACAGCCGGCCGGCGCAATCGAAAACCGCCTCGACCATGCGCTCGAGCGGGAAGTAGGGCTTGAGTTCGGCCTCGTCGAGTTCGTAGCGCGCCTGGCGCACCTTCTCGGCAAGGAATCGCCAGTCCCAGGCCTCGAGCGCATGCGCGCCGGCCGCGCCGAGCGCGAGCCGCGCGCCGTCGAGCGCCTCGCGCTCCTTCGCGGCGCGTGCCTTGGCCGGGGCCCAGACCTGCGTCAACAGCTTTTCGACCGCGTCCTGCGTCTGCGCCATCGAATCGGCGAGCGCGTAGTCGGCATAGCAGGCGTAGCCAAGCAGCCGGGCCTGCTCTTGGCGCAACGCGAGAATCTCGCGCACCACCGGGCGGTTGTCGTGCTCGCCGTCGTGCTCGCCGCGCGAGATCCACGCCCGCCACGCCTGTTCGCGCAGGTCGCGCCGCTCGCTGAAGGTGAGGAAGGGGACGATCAGCGAGCGCGAGAGCGTGATGACGCCATCGGCGCGCACGCCGCGCGCGGCGGCCGCTTCACGCGCCGCGGCGCGCACGAAATCGGGCAATCCCGCGAGGTCGGCTTCGCCGTTCAGTTCGAGCCGGAATGCCGATTCGTCGGCGAGCACGTTCTGCCCGAAGCGCGTCGTCAGCGTCGCGAGCCCTTCCATCAGCTGTGCGTAGCGCTGCTTGTCGGCCGCCGACAGGAGCGCGCCTTCGCGCACGAAATCGAGATGGATGCGCTCGACGAGGCGCTTCTGTTCGGGCCGCGGCGCGAGCACGTCGCGCTGCGCGTGCACCAGCGCGATCCGCCCGAAGAGCCCGGCATGCAGGTGGATCGCGCTCTCGTGCGCGGCCATGCGCGGCGCGATCTCGCGCTCGATCGCCTGCAGCGCGGGCGAGGTCTCGCTGCACACAAGGTTGAAGAACATCGACGCGATGCGCGTCAGCAGCCGCCCGCTGCGATCGAACGCGGCAATCGTATTGTCGAAGTCCGGCACCTCGCCGTCGGTCGCGATGCGCTCGATCTCGGCGGCCTGCTCCGCGAACGCCCGTTCGAAGGCTGGCACGAAGTGCGCCGGTTGCGCCGCCTCGAACGGCGGCAGGCCGTAGGGGGTATTCCAGTCCTGCAGCAGCGGGTTCGTCATGTCATCTCCTCGCACTCGCACGGCGCTACTTGCCGGCCTTGATCTCGTCGTACTCGTCCTCGAAATACCGGCGATCCCGGCAGTTCTTGGTGAACGCCTTGTCGTCGGCGTCGAGCTTGTCGACGCGCGCGTTGAACGCCGGTGCCGTGGCCTGGTAGTCGGCGACGAGCTTGCCCTTGGCCTGCAGCCGCGCATTGAAGGCGTCGACCGCCTCCTTGTTGCTCACGTCGACATTGGGCCGATCGGCGTCGAGCGCGGCACTGACGCGGTCGATCTCGGCGCGGTCGGCGGCCAGCTTCTTCTGCGTCGCGACCACGTCGGCGGTCTCCTGCTTCATGCGGTCCTGCTCGGCAAGGCACTGGCGCAATTCGTCCTTCGTCAGCATCGGTCCGCTGGCGCTGCCCCCGCCGAAGCTGCCCTCGCGCTGCTTGGCGCCCGCTTTGGCTGCCGATTTGGCGGGCGGCTTGGCCGTGCCGCTCTGCGCCATCGCGGTCTGCACCGCGAAGACGGCGACGAAACCGGCGATCAGCAGGCGCAGTTGCCTGCGGGCGATGTTGCGGGGTCGATTCATGGTGCAATCCGGGTGGGGGTTGTCCAAATGCGCGGCGCCGCCGCGGCGTGCATGATGCCACTGTCAGCGCAAGTTGGCCTGGCGCGGCAGCGCCCTCTCTGGCGAGGCTCGAATCCCCGACAACGCGCAACGAACATGAACCTGATCCGCCGCCTGGGCAAGTGGACCCTCGTCGTCGTCATCCTGCTCTCGATCGGCCTCGTCGGCGGCGGCATGATGCTCTCGCCGGCCTTCACTGTGCAGCGCAGCCTGATCGTCAGCGCGCCGCCGGAGCAGGTCTACGCCTGGGTCGCCGACCCGCGCCGCTGGAAGCAGTGGTCGATCTGGACCCAGCGCGACCCGGCGATGGCGATCACCTACAGCGGGCCGGCAAGCGGCGCCGGCGCGGCGTGGTCGTGGCAAAGCGGGTCCGAGGGCAACGGCAAGATGACGCTCACCTCGGTCGAGTCGGGCCGGCGCGTCGCCTTCGAGCTACAACTTGCCGGCTTCGACACCACCTCGCGCGGTGAATTGCGCTTCGCGCCCGAAGGCAGCGGGACGCGCGTGACCTGGACGATGGACGGCGATACCGGCGCCAACCCGCTCTACCATTGGTTCGCCTTGTTCGCCGATACCTTCGTCGGCCCCGATTTCGAGGGCGGGCTCGCGAACCTGAAGGCGGTCGCCGAGAAGCATTGAGCCCGGCCACCGACCTGCTTTCGCGCCGGCAGCAACGATCGACGCCGCGCCGCGCTGCTGCAACCGGCCCCGACCAAAATCACGCCATGGCGCTCAAAGCGACGATCCACAAGGCCCAGATCCAGCTGGCGGATATCGACCGCGGCATCTACGCGGAACACGCGCTGACGATTGCGCGCCATCCGTCCGAGACCGACGAACGGATGATGATCCGCGTCCTCGCCTATGCGCTGAACGTGCCGGCGACGGCCGAGCACAGCGCGCTCGAACTCGCCAAGAGCCTGTGGGACGCTGACGAGCCCGACCTCTGGCGCAAGGACCTGACCGGCCGCATCGTGCACTGGATCGACGTCGGCCAGCCCGACGAGCGGCGCATCCTGCGCGCCGCGGCGCGCGCCGATCGCGTCAGCGTCTATGCCTTCGCCAGCAGCACCCCGGTCTGGTGGAACCAGATCGCCGGCCGCATCGGCCGCGCGCGCAATGTCGCCGTATTTCGCATCGACGCCGCGCAAAGCCAGGCGCTGGCCGCCCTGACGCAGCGCTCGATGCAGTTGCAGGTATCGGTGCAGGACGCTACCGCCTATCTGAGCGATGCCACGCGCACCGTCGAGATCACCCCGTTGCACCTGAACCCAGCGCCATGAAGAAGCCGACCGTCATCGAACATCTTCCCGAACGCGGACACTTCCAGACGGTCGTCGACGGCCGCGCCTGCGTCTGCGACTACCGGCTCGCGGGCGGCGTGATGGAGATCACGCATACCGGCGTGCCGCCTGCGGTCGAAGGCCGCGGCATCGCCGCCGAACTGGTTGCCGCCGCGCTCGCCCACGCGCGCGCGAACGGATGGAGGGTGCGGCCGGTCTGCAGCTATGTGCAGGCCTATATGCGCCGCCACGCCGAGACGCTGGACCTGCTCGCATGACGCCCGCTGCGACCGACGACGCGCGCGCGGTGCTCGACTTCTGGTTCGGCGCACCCGGCTCGGCGACCGACGGCAAGCCGCGCGCCGAGTGGTTCCGCAAGAGCGACGCCTTCGACCGCGCGATCGAGCGCGGCTTCGCGCCGCTGATCGAAGCCGCGCTGGCCGGCGGCCTGCGCGAGTGGGACGCACAGCCGGCGAGCGCGCTCGCGCGCATCGTGCTGCTCGACCAGTTCACGCGCAACGTCTTTCGCGGCACGCCGCGCGCCTTCGCCGGCGATGCATTGGCGCTCGCCGCCGCGCGCGCGCTGGTCGCCGACGGCCGCGACCTCGCGCTGCCGCCGCAGCAGCGCGCTTTCGCCTACCTGCCCTTCGAACACGCCGAAGACCTGGCGATGCAGGACGAATCGATGCGCCTCTACACGCGGCTGGATGGCGAGGCGCAGGGCTTCGCCGGAACGCTCGACTATGCGCGGCGCCATCGCGCGATCATCGAGCGCTTCGGGCGCTTTCCGCATCGCAATGCGATCCTCGGCCGCGCGTCGAGCGCCGAAGAGATCGCCTTCCTCGAGCAGCCCGGATCGAGCTTCTGACCGTCCGGCGGTCGCTAGGGGCTTGCATCCGGCGCCGGTCCGCCGACGACGCCCTGCGCATGCAGTTGCGCAATCTCGCCGGCCGTGTAGCCGATCGCGGCGAGCACGGCGTCGCTGTCGGCGCCGACCGCCGGCGGGTCGCGCCGCAGCGGCGGGCGCTCGCCATCGAGCGTCAACGGCAGCAGCGGCGCGCGGGCCGACCGCCCGTCGGGCAGCGTGAATGGCGCCAGGCCGCCGGTCGCGGCGAGGTGCGGATCGTCGAACAGGTCCTGCGGCCGCGCGATCGGCGCGTACGGCAGCGCCCGTGCCTCGAAGCGCGCCATGATGTCGGCCGCGGCGAGCGTGCCCAGCCGCTCGCGCAGCAGCGGCATCAGCCAGTCGCGCGCCTGCACGCGCAGGTTGTTCGTCGCGAGGCGGGCGTCGGCCGCGAGTGCGCCGAGGCCGAAGGCGTCGCAGAACTGCGCCCACTGGCTGTCGGTGACGACGGCGAGGAAGACCTGCGCGCCGCCCTGCACGGTGAAGACGTCGTAGACGCCCCAGGCCGAGATGCGGCTGGGCATCGGTGCCGCCGGCACGCCGGTGGCCGCGTACTGCAGCATGTGCTGGGCGACGAGGAAGACGTTGTTCTCGAACAGCGCGCTTTGCACCTCCTGACCGCGGCCGGTCTTCTCGCGCGCGGCGAGCGCGGCGAGCGCGCCGATCGCGCCGAACATGCCGCCCATGATGTCGTTCACGCTGCTGCCGGCGCGCAGCGGCCGGCCTTCGGGGCCGGTCATGTAGGCCAGGCCGCCCATCATCTGCACCACCTCGTCGAGCGCGGTGCGGTGCTCGTACGGCCCGGGCAGGAAGCCCTTGAGCGAGACGTAGACGAGGCGCGGGTTGAGCGCCGCGAGCGTCGCGTGGTCGAGCCCGAGAGCGGCCATCGCGCCGGGCTTGAAGTTCTCGCAGAACACGTCGGCGCCGGCGGCGAGGCGCAGCACGACCTCGCGCCCGCGCGGCTGCCCAAGGTCGACGGCGATGCTTCGCTTGTTGCGGTTGAACATCGGGAAGAACCCGGCGCCCGAGCCGAGCAGGCGCCGCGTGTTGTCGCCCGCGAGCGGCTCGACCTTGATCACCTCGGCGCCGAGGTCGCCGAGGATCAGACCACAGCTCGGCCCCATCACCATGTGGCTGAACTCGACGACGCGCAGGCCCTGCAGCGGCAGGCCGCCGGAGCGTTCTTCGCCTTGCGCCGTCACGCCGCTTCGCCGGACCAGCTCAGGTCGCCGCAGACGACGCGCAGGCCAACGCCGGCGCGCACCGCGACCGACACCGTGACGCACAGGTGCGCGCCGTGCAGCGTGCGGTACGGTCGCGTGACCTGCACCCGGCCGACCGATTCCATCGCGCGCCGGTAGTACGGCCGGCGCGCCCAGTGCGCGTCGTGCGTGTCGCGCATCGGCGCGAAGGCCGATTGCTGGTCGAGCAGTTCGTCGGGCGCCCAGACGTTGTCGCCGATCTGCGTCGCGTCGGCGCCGAGCAGGTAGCAGACCTCGGCCAGCGGCAGCTCGAGGAAGGTCGCGACCGCCGCTTCCAGCGGCTTGCCGTCGGCAAGCAACCCCGACGCGAAGCCGATCGCGTTGATGTACGGGCGGATCAGGTCGTGATAGCGGCGTTGCTCGCCGGCGCGCCGCGTTTCGTAGTGCTCCCACAGCGTCTGCATTGCAGGCGGGGTGTCGGTCTTGTCGACCAGCGTCGGCCGCGGCGGCCCGAAGAGGTCGCCCTGCACGAGGTCGGCGTTCGCCTCGAGGGCGACGAAGGCCTCGTCCTGGGTCTCGATGCCCTCCATCAGGACGAGCGCGCCGCATTGGTGGAGCAGCGAGACGACGTTGGCGACATAGCGCTGGCCCTGCGCCTCGAACGCGGCGCGGTGCACGAGGGCGCGGTCGAGCTTGACGATCTCGGGCGTCAGGCGCCAGACGCGATCGAAGTTCGAATGGCCGGCGCCGAAGTCGTCGATCGCGATCAGTGCGCCGCTCGCGCGCACCGCGTGCACCGCGCCATCGAAGTCGGCGTCGGCCGCGACCTGCTGCTCGAGCACCTCGAGCACGACCTGACTGCCGCGCAGGCCGCAGCGAGACAGCAGCGTGCGCTGGAAGCCGTCGCTCGCCACCTCCCTGAGGGCGACGAAGACCTGCGTCTGCATGTTGAAGAACAGCCAGTGCGGATCGTCGCCGACGAGCTCGGCGAAATTGAGCGCGTGGATCATGCGCGCCGCGCGGTCGCCGTGCAGCAGATCGCCGAACGAGCCGTCGCCGCGCAGCGCATGCTGCGGCTCGACCGGCGCGCCGTTCGCGTCGGCCGCCCGCACCAGCGCCTCGTGGCCGACCGCGCGGCCGTGCGACAGGCTGTACACCGGCTGGAAGACGCTCCTGAGGACGAGCCCGTGCAGGTCCATCGCCCAGCGCCCGGCGTCGCGGTGCAGGCCGGCGCTCAGCGTCTCGAAGCTGCTGTCACGAAGCGAAGAGTCCATCGCGCGTCGGCTCCGGCGTGAAGCAAAGGCTCGGTCGATCGGGGGCACGGCAGGCGCCGGTGGTTCGAGCTCGCTTGCACCTCCCGCCTCAGCCTGCGAGCGAAACATTACAGCGGCTCGGCCTGGCGCACAAGCAGACTTGCAGCAGGATCGCCGGGCGCCTCGCAGCCCCTCGCCGCGCCGCGTCAGACGACGACCGGCTCGGGCTCGAGGCGGATGCCGAAGCGCCCGTAGACGCTCTCCTGGATCGCGCGCGCCAGCGTCACGACCTCGGCGCCGCTCGCGCCGCCGCGGTTGACGAGCACGAGCGCCTGCTTCTCGTAGACGGCGGCGCGACCGACGCTCTTGCCCTTCCAGCCGCAGGCGTCGATCAGCCAGCCGGCGGCGAGCTTGACGTTGCCGTCGGGCATCGGATAGTGCACGACAGCCGGGTCGCGGCCGATGATGTCGCGGCACTGCGCCTCGCTGACGAAGGGGTTCTTGAAGAAGCTCCCGGCGTTGCCGACCTGCGCCGGATCCGGCAGCTTGGCGCGGCGGATCTCGCACACCCAGTCGAAGATCCGGCGAGCGTCCGGGTTGCGGATGCCGGTCTGCGCCTGGCGGCGTTCGAGTTCGAGGTAGCCCTGCACCGCGCGCCACGGGCGTGGCAGCCGCAATCGCACGCGCGTGATCAGGCTCTTGCCGGCGAGTCCGTTCTTGAAGACGCTGTCGCGGTAGCCGAAGCGGCACATCTCGGCCGTCAAGGTCACCGTGCGGCCGGTGACGAGGTCGACCGCGTCGAGCGATTCGAAGCGCTCCTGCAACTCGACCCCGTAGGCGCCGATATTCTGCACCGGCGCCGCGCCGACCGTGCCCGGGATCAGCGCCAGGTTCTCGAGCCCCGGCCAGCCCATCGCCAGCGTCCAGGCGACGAAGTCGTGCCAGTTCTCGCCGGCGCCGGCTTCGACGATGAAGGCGTCGTGACGCGTCTCCAGCAGGCGCCGGCCGGCGACCTCGACCTTGAGGACGACGCCGGTCACGTCGCGCGTGAGGACGATATTGCTGCCGCCGCCGAGGATGAACTTCGGCGCCCGCCCGAGTTCGGGATGATCGACGACGGCGCGCACGTCGGCATCGCTTGCGACGCGCACCATGACGCGCGCCAGCGACGGCAGCGCAAAAGTGTTGTAGGGTTTCAGGCTCACGCCTGTCTCGATTTGCATGGCAGAATTTTCGTCGATCCGACGCCGGCCGCGCGCCCGGTCCCCCGCGCAAGGATTCGTCATCATGCCAAGCTTCGACGCCGTCATCGAACCCAACCTCGTCGAGTTGCGCAACGCGCTCGACCAGAGCAGCAAGGAAATCGGCAACCGCTTCGACTTCAAGGGCTCGTCGGCACGCATCGAGCACAAGGACAAGGAGATCACGCTCTTTGCCGACAGCGACTTCCAGATCGCGCAGGTCACGGATATCCTGCTCGCCAAGCTCGCCAAGCGCGGCGTCGACGCACGCTATCTCGACACCGGCGCGAAGATCGAGAAAATCGGCGGCGACAAGGTCAAGCAGACGCTCGTCGTGCGGACCGGCATCGAAGGCGATATCGCGAAGAAGATGCAGACGCTCGTCAAGCAGAGCAAGATGAAGGTTCAGGCCGCGATCCAGGGCGACAGCGTGCGTGTCAGCGGCGCCAAGCGCGACGATCTGCAGGCTGCGATCACACTGCTGCGCAAGGAGTTGCCCGATGTGCCGCTCTCGTTCGAAAACTTTCGCGACTGAGCCGGACCCCGATCGCGACCCCGTTCGGGGCTGAATCGGCATGAAGCTCAAGCTTGCAGCGCTCCGACGGGCCAGGGCCGGGCCCAAGGCGGTCGGCAGCTACCGCGTCGCGCTGCACGGCTTCAGCGACTTCGAGCGCAATGCGCTGTCGTTCTGCCTCAAGCATGCGGCGGCGCGCGAGCCCGCCTATCTGCAGGTCGAGCGTGCGGCGGAAGCCGACTTCATCGTCGCCGACGCCAGCCACGAGATGCTGGCGACGAGCGTGACACGCGGCACGCGCATGCGCGACACGCTGTTCGTCGGCGAGCACGCGCCGCCCGGCGCGCGCGCGCATGTCGAGCGGCCGATCGACCCCGAGGAGATTTTGCGCGCGCTCGATGAGATGGCGGCCGAGCGCGAGGCGCCGCCCGAGGCCGCCGAGCGGCCCGACATCGTGCTGCCGATGGCCGCGAGCGAGCGGGATTTTCCAACCCTCGACGAGTCCGACATCGTGCCGACCGCCCCCGCGGCTTTCGATCGATCGCCGGTATTCATCAACCTCGCCGATCTGGAGCCGATCACCAGTCCCCGCGCACGCGGCACGGCGCCCGATGCAGCCGAGATCGCGGCGGCCGAACCGGGCTCCGCGTTGCCACAGGAGCCAGCGGCCGCGCCGATCCCGCAATCCGGCGCGCAGGGAGTCTCCGACGCCGAGGCGCCGGACGCCCCGGCATCGCGCGCGGCACCCGAAGCGGCGGCGCTGCCCGAACCCGCGCCTTGGACGCCGGCGCGGCGACCCAGAAACCCGCCCGCCCTCGCACCGGAGGATTTCGATACGATCAGCCCGGCGGCTGTTCCCGAATCGGCGCCGGCCCCGGCCCCGGCACCGGCCCCGGTACCGGTCCAGGCGCCAGCTGCGGCCAAGCCGCAGTGGGCAAGCGCACAAGAGCGCGCCGCGGCGAAGGCCGAGGCCAGGCGCAGGTCGCGGCGCGCCAGGCTGGCCCAGGCCGGACGCGCGGGCGCGGAGTCGCTCTGCGACGTGCTGCTGCTCGGTCCGGAACGCGCGGACGCCGGACTTGCCGCCCAACTCCAGGCCTTCGGCTTCCAGGTCCGCCATGCAAGCTACAGCGCCGACGTGCTCGCGCTCGTTGCCGAGTTGCCACTGGCGGCCGTCTTCCTCGATGTCGCGCCGGGCAGCGACGAGGATATGGACGGACTCGAACTGTGCATGGAGATCAAGCACCAGCGTGTCGCGCTCGCCGGGCCGGTGCCGCCGGTCTTCCTGCTCGCGAATCGCGATTCGGCCGCCGGGCGGGTGCGCGCCAAGCTCGCCGGCTGCGACGCGCTGCTGATCCGCCCGGTGACGCGCGGCGACGCGGCGCGTGCGCTCGAAGCCTGCGATGTCGCGCTGCCAAAGGACGAGCGCCGCATCGAGCGTTCCTGATCGTCCGCGCCGACGGGCGAGGCGCCCTTGTCGCTGCCGGGACAGGGCGGGATGAAACGGTCGTGCTAAAACGCGCGCTGCGCCAAGCGGCCGCCGGAGACTGTGCATGGACCTGAATTTCACCCCCGAAGAACTCGCCTTTCGCGCCGAGGTGCACGATTGGGTCGCGGCCAACCTGCCGAAGGCGGTCAGCCATAAGGTGCACAACGCGCTGAACCTGTCGCGCGAGGATATGCAGGGCTGGGCCCGCATCCTCGGCAAGAAGGGCTGGCTCGCCTACGGCTGGCCCGAGCGGTTCGGCGGGCCGGGCTGGAACGTCGTGCAGCGTCATCTGTTCGAGGAGGAATGCGCGCTCGCCGGCGCACCGCGGCTGCTGCCCTTCGGCCCGGTGATGGTCGCGCCGGTCATCATGGCCTTCGGCAACGCCGAGCAGCAGCAGCGCTTCCTGCCCGGCATCGCAAGCGGCGATGTCTGGTGGAGCCAGGGCTACAGCGAGCCGGGCTCGGGCAGCGACCTCGCCTCGCTGAAGACGCGCGCGGTGCGCCAGGGCAACCGCTATATCGTCAACGGCCAGAAGACGTGGACGACGCTCGGCCAGTACGGCGACTGGATCTTCTGCCTCGTTCGCACCAGCACCGAAGGCAAGCCGCAGACCGGCATCAGCTTCCTGCTGATCGACATGAAGAGCCAGGGCGTGACGGTGCGGCCGATCGTCCTGCTCGAAGGTGGCGCCGAGGTGAACGAGGTCTTCTTCGACAACGTCGAGGTGCCGGCCGCGAACCTGATCGGCGAGGAGAACAAGGGCTGGACCTACGCCAAGCACCTGCTCGCCCACGAGCGCACCAATATCGCCGACGTGAACCGCACGAAGCGCGAGCTCGAGCGCCTGAAGCGCATCGCGAAGGCCGAGGGCGTGTGGGACGACATGCGGTTTCGCGACCTGATCGCGCAGCTCGAGGTCGAGGTCGTCGCCCTCGAGATGCTCGTGCTGCGCGTGCTGTCGGCCGAGAAGAGCGGCAAGCAAAGCCTGGATATCGCGGCGCTCCTGAAGGTGCGCGGCAGCGAGATCCAGCAGCGCTATGCCGAGCTGATGATGCTCGCCGCCGGGCCGTTCGCGCTGCCCTTCATCGCCGAGGCGATGGAGGCCGGCTGGCAGGGCGACCAGGCGCTCGGCGGCCTGTGGCCGGGCGGCGCGGCGCATTGCGCGCCGCTCGCCGCGACCTACTTCAACCTGCGCAAGACGACGATCTACGGCGGCAGCAACGAAGTGCAGCGCAACATCATCGCCCAGATCATGCTGGGAGCCTGACCATGGATTTCGATTTCACCGACGACCAGACCTCGCTGCGCGACGCGGTGGCGCGCTGGACCGAAAGAAGCTACGCCTTCGAGCGCCGCCGCGCGATCGCGAAGGCCGGCGGCTTCTCGCGCGAGGCGTGGAGCGAACTCGCCGAACTCGGTCTGCTCGGCCTGGCGCTGCCCGAGGCGAGCGGCGGCATGGCCTTCGGCGCCGTCGAGGCGATGGTCGTGATGGAGGAACTCGGCCGCGCCATGGTGCTCGAGCCGTATGCGGCCGTCGCCCTCGTCGCCGCGCCGCTGCTGGCCGCGAGCCCGGCGCCGCAAGCGGCAGCGCTTGCACAACGCGTTGCCGACGGCAGCGCGATCGTCGTCCTCGCGCACCAGGAGCGCGGCGCGCGCTACGACCTCGCGAAGGTCGCGACCCGTGCCGAGAAGGATGCGGCGGGCGGCTGGGCGCTGCACGGCACGAAGAGCCTCGTGCCGGCCGGCGCGCACGCCGATGCATTCATCGTGCCAGCACGTGTCGGCGGTGCCGGCGACGACCCGCAAGGCATCGCCCTCTTCCTTGTCGAACGCGGTGCGAAGGCGACGACGCGCGGCTATCCGACGCAGGACGGCGCCTGCGCGGCCGAACTCGCGCTCGACGCTGCGCCGGCGATCGAGCTGCTTGCAGCCGGCGCCGCATTCGGCGCCCTCGAAGCGGCGATCGACCGCGGCATCGCTGCGGTCGCCGCCGAGGCGGTCGGCGTGATGGACCGATTCGTCGCGCTCACCGTCGAGTACCTCAACACGCGCAAGCAGTTCGGCGTGCCGATCGGCAGCTTCCAGGCGCTGCGCCACCGCATCGCCGACGTCAAGATTCAGCTCGAGCTGGCGCGCTCGATGAGCTACTTCGCGAGCCTGAAGCTGGGCGAGGGGCCCGCCGCGCGGCGGCGTGCGCTGTCGCAGGCCAAGGTGCAGCTCGGCAACTCGATGCGCTACGTCGGCCAGCAGTGCATCCAGATGCACGGCGGCATCGGCATGACCGACGAATATGTCGGCAGCCACTATTTCAAGCGCCTGACGATGATCGAACTGGCCTACGGCGATACGCTGCATCATCTCGGCGAGGTGAGCGCGCGGATGCAGGACAGCGCGGGCGTCTTCGCCTAGGCCGATGACAAGCGGCGCACTCACCGACGTCGCCGGCATCAGCGTCGGCCACTTCACCGACCCGCGCCGGCCGACCGGCTGCACCGTCGTGCTGTGCCCGGACGGCGCGGTGGCCGGTGTCGACGTGCGCGGCGCGGCCCCCGGCACGCGCGAAATCGCCCTGCTCTCGCCCGTCAATGCGGTCGAGAAGGTGCATGCGGTGCTGCTCGCCGGCGGCAGCGCGTTCGGCCTCGACGCCGCGGGCGGCGTGATGCGCTGGCTCGAGGAGCGGGAGGTCGGCGTCGAGGTCGGCAAGACAGGCGCGGGCGAGCGGGCCGGCATACCGATCCGCGTGCCGATCGTGCCGGCCGCGATCCTGTTCGACCTCTGGGTCGGCGATCCGCGCATCCGGCCCGATGCGGCGGCCGGCTACGCGGCCTGCGTCGCGGCGGGCACGACGCCGCCCGCCGAAGGTTCGGTCGGCGCCGGCGCGGGCGCCGCGGTCGGCAAGCTGTTCGGCATCGGGCGCGCGATGAAGGGCGGCATCGGCAGCGCGTCGCTGCAGCTTGGCGGCGCGACGGTCGCGGCGCTGATCGCGGTGAATGCGATCGGTGACGTGATCGACCCGGCCACCGGCACCGTCGTTGCCGGCGCGCGAAGCGAGGACGGCAGCCGGCCTGTCGGCACGACGCAGTCGCTGCTGCGCGGCGATGCGTCCCTGCCGATCCAGATCGGCGGCGCAACGACGATCGGCGTCATCGCGACCGACGCGCTGCTCACCAAGGCCGAGGCGACCAAGCTCGCGCAGATGGCGCACGACGGCCTCGCCCGCAGCATCGACCCGGTCCACACGATGAGCGACGGCGACACGCTGTTCTGCCTCGCCACCGGCAGCGCCCGCGCGAGGCCCGATCTGACCCTGCTCGGCATCGCCGCCGCCGAAGCGACGGCGCGCGCCGTGCTGCGCGCGGTGACGCAGGCGCACGGCGTCGGCGGCCCCGGCCTGCCGACCCTGCCCGCGGTGCGCGACCTGCCACGCTGATCGCGCGCGCCGGCGAAAACGATATGCGCACCACCCGCCGAGGCCCGCCGTGCGGCGCGCCGCGGCGCGCAGGGTAGAGCCGCCGCCCGGCATGCACCTCGCGCAGATTCTCTTCTCGCAAGGCTTCGGCACGCGGCGCGAGTGCGAGGCGCTGGTGCTGCGCGGCTCGGTTCGCATCGCCGGCCGCGCCGTCGATGACCCGGCCGCCGAGATCGATGCCGAAAGCCTCGTGCTCGACGTCGACGGCGAAAGCTGGCCGGTGCACGCGAAGGCGCTCGTCATGCTGCACAAGCCGGCCGGCTACGAGTGTTCGCAAAGGCCGAGGCACCACCCGAGCGTGATGAGCCTGCTGCCGCCGCCGCTGCGCCGGCGCGGCGTGCAGCCGATCGGGCGGCTCGATGCCGATACGACCGGCCTCTTGCTGCTGACCGACGACGGCGCGCTGATCCACCGCCTGACTTCGCCGCGCAAGCACGTGCCGAAGGTCTACGAAGTGGCGGCCGCCGATCCGGTATCGCCGCGCCAGATCGAAGCCCTGCTGCAAGGCGTCGTGCTGCGCGACGATCCGAACCCGGTGCGCGCCGCGGCATGCGAGCAGACCGGCGAGCGCACGCTGCGCCTGACGCTGCTCGAAGGCAGATACCACCAAGTCAAACGCATGCTCGCCGCGGCCGGCAATCGGGTCGTCGCGCTGCACCGCAGCCGCTTCGGCGAGCTCCGCCTGCCAGCCGATCTGGCGCCAGGGCAATGGCGCTGGCTGGCGGGCGAACAGGATGTGCTGGGACCGCCCACCACCCTGCCATGAGGATCGGCGAAACTCGGCATCGCGGATCGGATCGCATCGTTTCGACTTGCACCGACCCGTCCAAACCGCCAGGACCACACCGCTCGCCGCCCCCATGCTGACCGTCATCCTCGCCTGCATCCTGTTGATTTCGACGACGACGGTGATTCACTACGAGGCGTTGCGCGTGCTCAGCCGGCGCTTGCCGGCGCTGCGCATCGCGAGCCGCAGCAAGCTGCTGGTCGTGATCTTCGCCACCTTCGTCGCGCACACGCTGGAGATCGCCGTCTACGGTGTCGCGCTGTTCGTGCTTGTAAAGGACTTCGGCGTCGGCAAGTTGCAGGGCACGCTCGGCTTCTCGTTCATCAACTGCCTGTACTTTTCGGCCGAAACCTACACCACGCTCGGCTTCGGCGACATCGTCCCTGTCGGGCCGGTGCGCCTGCTGGCCGGTACCGAGACCTTGAACGGCCTGCTGATGATCGGCTGGTCGGCATCCTTTGCCTACCTTGCGATGGAGCGCTTCTGGCGCGAAGACGAATAGCCGGCGCGGCAGATAATGGCCGCATGCAGGTCTTTCGCGGCGTTCACCACCCCGGCATCGCGCGCGCCTGCGCGCTGACGATCGGCAATTTCGATGGCGTGCACCGGGGGCACCAGGCGATGCTCGCGCTGCTGCGCTCGGAGGCGCGCCATCGCGGCCTGCCGACCTCGGTGCTGACCTTCGAGCCGCATCCGCGCGACCACTTCGCCGCACTCGCCGGCAAGCCCGAACTCGCGCCGGCACGCATCGCGACGCTGCGCGACAAGCTTTCCGAGCTCGAACGCTGCGGCATCGACCAGGCGGTCGTGATGCGCTTCGGGGCGCGCTTCGCGAGCCAGTCGCCGCAGGCCTTCATCGACGATGTGCTGGTCGCCGGGCTGCACGCGCGCTACGTGCTGGTCGGCGACGACTTCCGCTTCGGCGCGCGCCGCGCCGGCGATTATGCGCTGCTCGACGCCGCCGGGCAGCGCGCCGGCTTCGACGTCGCGCGCATGAACAGCTACGAGGTGCACGGCCTGCGCGTCAGCAGCTCGGCGGTGCGCGACGCCCTCGCCGGCGGCCGCATGGACGACGCGGCGACGCTGCTCGGCCGGCGCTACAGCATCAGCGGCCACGTCACGCGCGGCCGCCGCCTCGGGCGCGATATCGGCTTCCCGACGCTGAACTTGCGCTTCCCTCACGCACGCGCGGCGGCGATGGGCATCTTCGTCGTCGAGGTGAGCGGCCTCGCCGACGACCCGCTGCCCGGCGTCGCGAGTCTGGGCATCCGGCCGACGATCGAATCGGCCGGCCGCGTGCTGCTCGAGGTCCATTGCCTGGCCTGGCCTGCCGCCCTCGGTCGCGAGGGGGGCTACGGTAAACTCGTGCGCGTGGAACTGCTGCACAAGATCCGCGACGAAGCCCGCTTCGACGGCCTGGAAGCGCTCACCACCGCGATCCGGCGCGACGCGGACGATGCGCGCGCCTATTTCGCCACCCACGCGGCCCTGCGCCGGCAGACGACGCGCGACCGAATTTGACGGCCCGCCGCCGGCACCGCAGGCCGGTGCTGCAGGTCCGGGCCTTCGGCAGCGCGCCGCCGGCATCTGCATTTCGTTCACGCGAGCGACCCCAAGCGACCCACCCGCCAGGACACGCCATGGCCGAGCCAACCGCCACCGACTACCGCAAGACGCTCAATCTGCCCGATACGCCGTTTCCGATGCGCGGCGACCTGCCCCGGCGCGAGCCGGGCTGGGTCAAGACGTGGAACGACGAGGGCCTGTACCAGCGCCTGCGCGCCGCGCGCCACGGCGCGCCGCTCTTCGTGCTGCACGACGGCCCGCCGTACGCCAACGGCGCGATCCACATGGGCCACGCCGTCAACAAGATCCTGAAGGACATGATCGTCAAGGCGCGCCAGCTCGCCGGCTTCGACGCGCATTACGTGCCGGGCTGGGACTGCCACGGCCTGCCGATCGAGAACGCGATCGAGAAGGCGTTCGGCCGCCACCTGAGCCGCGACGATATGCAGGCGAAGAGCCGCGCCTACGCGACCGAGCAGATCGCGCTGCAGATGGCCGACTTCAAGCGCCTGGGCGTGCTCGGCGACTGGGCGAACCGGTACGCGACGATGGACCCGGGCAACGAGGCGCGCGAGATCCGCGCCTTCAAGCGCGTCATCGAACGCGGCTTCGTCTACCGCGGCTTGAAGCCCGTCTACTGGTGCTTCGACTGCGGATCGTCGCTCGCCGAGTTCGAGATCGAGTACGCCGACAAGAAGAGCCAGACGATCGACGTCGGCTTCCTTTGTGCCGAGCCGGATCGGCTCGCCGCGGCGTTCGGGCTTGCCAAGCTCGCGAAGGATGCGTTCGCCGTGATCTGGACGACGACGGCTTGGACGATCCCCGCGAATCAGGCGCTCAACCTCAACCCCGCGCTCGACTACGCTCTCGTCGATACCGAGCGCGGGCTGCTGCTGCTGGCGGCGACGCTCGTCGAGGCGTGCCTGAAGCGCTACGGCCTCGACGGCAAGGTGCTCGCGACGACGCGCGGCGAGAGACTGGGCGGGCTCACCTTTCGTCATCCGCTCGCGCACGTCGACCCGGGCTACGACCGCCTGAGCCCGGTCTACCTCGCCGACTATGCGACGGCCGAGGACGGCACCGGCATCGTCCACTCGTCGCCCGCCTACGGCATCGACGACTTCAACTCCTGCGTCGCCCACGGCCTGACCCACGACGACATCTTGAACCCGGTGCAGGCCAAGGGCGCGTACGCGGCCGACTTCCCGCTCTTCGGCGGCCAGAATATCTGGAAGGCGACGCCGGTCATCATCGAAGCGCTGCGCGATGCCGGCCGCCTCTTCGCGACCGAGACGATCACGCACAGCTACCCGCACTGCTGGCGCCACAAGTCGCCGGTGATCTACCGCGCCGCGGCGCAGTGGTTCATCCGCATGGACGAAGCGACACCGTCGACGCGCGGCGTCTTCACGAAGGACAAGGCTGAACAAACGCTGCGCCAGACCGCGCTCGCGGCGATCGACGCGACGCGCTTTTATCCGGAGAACGGCCGCGCCCGGCTGCGCGACATGATCGCGAATCGCCCCGACTGGTGCATCAGCCGCCAGCGCAGCTGGGGCGTGCCGCTGCCGTTCTTCCTGCACAAGGAGACGGGCGAATTGCACCCGCAGACGATGGAGATCCTCGACCGCGCGGCAGATATCGTCGAGGCCGGCGGCATCGAGGCCTGGAGCCGCGTCACGACCGAGGAGGTTCTCGGTGCCGAAGACGCCGCGCACTACGCCAAGAGCAGCGACATCCTCGAAGTCTGGTTCGATTCCGGCTCGACCTTCTGGCACGTGCTGCGCGGCACGCACGAGGGCAGCGCCGGCAACCCCGGCCGCCACGCGAGCGGCCCCGAGGCCGACCTTTACCTCGAAGGCCACGACCAGCACCGCGGCTGGTTCCATTCGTCGCTGCTCGTCGCCTGCGCGCTGGAAGGCCGCGCGCCGTACCGCGGGCTGCTGACGCACGGCTTCACCGTGGACAGCCAGGGCCGCAAGATGAGCAAGTCGCTCGGCAACGGGATCGAGCCGCAGGCGGTGAGCCAGAAACTCGGCGCCGAGATCATCCGGCTGTGGGTCGCGGCAAGCGACTATTCGGGCGACATCGCCGGCGACGACAAGATCCTCGCCCGCGTCGTCGATGCCTATCGCCGCATCCGCAATACGCTGCGCTTCCTGCTCGCCAATACGAGCGACTTCGACGCCGTGACCGAGGCCGTGCCGATCGACGAGATGCTCGAGATCGACCGCTGGGCGATCGCGCGCGCCGCGCAGTTCCAGGCCGAGGTGCTCGCCCACTACGAGGTCTACGAGTTCCACCCGGTCGTCGCCAAATTGCAGGTGTTCTGCAGCGAAGACCTCGGCGCGTTCTACCTCGACATCCTGAAGGACAGGCTCTATACGACGGCGCCGAAATCGCTCGCGCGCCGCTCGGCGCAGACCGCGCTGTGGCAGATCGCGCACGCGATGCTGCGCTGGATGGCGCCCTTCCTCTCGTTCACCGCGGAAGAGGCGTGGCCGGTGTTCGCGCCCGGGCAGTCGGCGTCGATCTTCACCCAGTTCTACTGGAAGTTCGCCACGCCCGATGCCGCGCTGCTCGCGAAGTGGGCGCGCATCCGCGAGATCCGCGACAGCGTGAACAAGGAGATCGAGACGCTGCGCGCCGAAGGCAAGGTCGGCTCGTCGCTGCAGGCGAATCTGCAGATCGCCGCGGCGGCCGACGACCACCTGCTGCTCGCCTCGCTCGGCGACGACCTGCGCTTCGTGATGATCACGTCGCAGGCGACGATCGCCCGCGGCGACGAACTCGCGGTCCAGGTGACGCCCGCCACCGCGCCCAAGTGCGAGCGCTGCTGGCACTGGCGCGACGATGTCGGCCACGACCCCGACCACCCGACGCTGTGCGGCCGCTGCACGAGCAACCTGTTCGGCTCGGGCGAAGCACGGAAGATCGCGTGATGGCGGCGCGCAAATCGTCGGGCAGCCTGCTGCCCTGGCTCGCGATCGCCTTCGTCGTCATCGTCCTCGACCAGGCGACGAAGGCGCTGATCGTCGCCCGCTTCGCGCTCGGCGACAGCGTCACCGTCACGCCGTTCCTCAACATCGTGCGCGCCCACAACACCGGCGCCGCGTTCTCGTTTCTCGCCGGCGCGTCGGGCTGGCAGCGCTGGTTCTTCGTCGTGCTCGGCATCGTCGCCGCCGTCGCGATCGTCTTCCTGCTCGCGCGCCACGGCGGGCAGCGGCTCTTTGCGTGGGCGCTCGCGCTGATCCTCGGCGGCGCGCTCGGCAACGTGATCGACCGCCTGCTGCACGGCCACGTCGTCGACTTCATCCAGGTCCACTACGCCGGCTGGTACTTCCCGTCGTTCAATGCCGCCGACAGCGCGATCACGATCGGCGCCGTCTGCCTCATCGCCGACGAACTGCTGCGCGTGCGGCGGGCGCGATGAAGCGCGGGTGGCGATGCGCATCGTGATCGTCGGCGGCGGCGTGATGGGCGCCGCGACCGCCTGCTTCCTCGCCCGCGACCACGGCATCGCGGCGACCGTCCTCGAGCGCGACCCGTGCTATGCGCGTGCGTCGAGCGCGCTGTCGGCAAGCTCGATCCGCCAGCAGTTCTCGACCCCGATCAATATCGCGCTGTCGCGCGAAAGCATGGCGTTCTATTGCCGCATCGGCGCCGAGCTCGCGGTCGACGGCGATGCGCCCGAAATCGGCCTCGCCCAGCGCGGCTACCTCTACCTTGCCTCCACCGCCGGCGAAGCGGCGCTGCGCGAGGTCCATGCGATGCAGCGCGGCGAAGGCGTCGATGTCGCCCTCCTCGAACCCGAGGTGCTGCGCGCGCGCTTTCCGTGGCTCGCGACCGACGGCATCGCGCTCGGCTCGCTCGGCCTTTCGGGCGAAGGCTGGTTCGACGGCTACGGCGTGCTGCAGGCGCTGCGGCGCAAGGCGATTGCCTGCGGTGCGCGCTTCGTCGCCGCCGATGCGCAGCGCCTCGCCGGCGCGAAAGGGCAAATCGACGCCGTGCTCGCGGCCGACGGCCGGCGCTTCGATGCCGACGCGGTGCTCGTTGCCGCTGGCGCCTGGTCCGCACCGCTGCTGGCGACCGCGGGCGTCGCGATGCCGGTCCATGCGCGCAAGCGCGATGTCTTCGTCGTCGACTCGCCGGCGGTGCTCTGCGACTGCCCGCTGCTCATCGATACGAGCGGCGTCTGGGTCCGGCCCGAGGGCCGTCCCGGGCGTTACCTCGCCGGCGCACCGCCGCGCGGCGAGGACCGCGACGATCTGCCGCTCGACGAGATCGACCACGGATTGTTCGAAGGCGTCATCTGGCCGGCGCTCGCCGCCCGCATCCCGGCCTTCGAGGCGCTGCGCGTCGCGAGCGCCTGGGCCGGCTACTACGAGATGAATATCTTCGACCACAACGGCCTCGCCGGGCCGGCGCCGGGCTGGGGCAACCTGCATCTGGCCTGCGGCTTCTCGGGCCACGGCATGCAGCAGGCGCCCGCGGTCGGACGCAGCATGGCCTCGTGGCTCGCGCGCGGGCAATGGCACGGCGTCGATCTGACGCCGCTCGAGCCGGGCCGTATCGCCGAAGGCAGGCCGCTGCTCGAACGCAACGTCATCTGAACTGCCGCGCGGGCCGGGCTGCAGCCTGCGGCACCGTGCATCGATCGCGGCCGTCGTACAGAATCGCGCATGACCGAAGGCACCGACCCCGAAGCGCCGGCATCGACACCGAGCCCGCCGCCGACCGTATTCGACATCCGGATCAACGATCTGGCGTGGTCGGACCCGTTTCGCTGGCTCGCCGCCGGCTGGCGCGACTTCCGGCGCGCGCCCGGGATCGGCCTCTTCTACGGCGGCTGCTTCGCCGTCATGGGCTGGCTGCTGCTCAAGGTGTTCGAGTACTCGCCCGCCTGGACGCTCGCACTGAGCGCCGGCTTCCTGCTCGTCGGGCCGTTCCTGTGCATCGGCCTGTACGACGTGAGCCGCCGGCTCGAGCGCGGCGAGAAGCCCGATTTCGGCGAATCGCTCACCGCCTGGGACACGCGGATCGGCACGATGGCGATCTTCGGCGCCGTGCTGCTCGTGCTCGAGATGGTCTGGGCGCGCGCGTCGCTCGTCGTCTTCGCGCTCAGCTTCGAGGGCATGCCCGACTTCCAGGGCTCGCTGCTCAAACTCGTCGATCCGCAGAACGTCGAGTTCATCATCGCCTACACCGGCGTCGGCAGCATCTTCGCCGCGCTGATCTACGCCGTGAGCGTGGTCTCGATCCCGATGATCCTCGATCGCCAGACGGATGCGATCTCGTCGGGCCTGACGAGCATCCGCCTGTGCCTCGCGCAGCCCGGCGTGATGCTGCTGTGGGGCGTGCTCATCACGCTGCTCGTGGTCGTCGCGATGCTGCCCGGCTTTCTCGGCCTGCTCGTCGTCGGGCCGGTGCTCGGCCATGCGACGTGGCATGCCTATCGCGCGGCGGTCGCGCCGCAGGCGGGTTGATCGAGAATCGCGCGCGGCTGCGCCCGATCAGGCGACAAGGAGTGCGATCAGGATCAGGGCGAGCGCAAGACCCTGAAAGCCGACGCGGGCGGCCATCCACTGATCGCTGCTGTGGTGGCCGACATTGCCGTGGTTGACCATCGCGGCGATCCCCAGCACGAGCGAGCCGAGCACGCAGGTCGCGGCAAGGACGACGAAGAACGTCATGATGTTCATGAGGCCTCC
>CALMIL010000205.1 GCA_937864005.1 uncultured Burkholderiales bacterium | reverse complement strand
CCACGGAGACCAACTGAGTGAACTTCAGACTTGCCGCCGACCTTCGCCCCACACGGTTGGAAACTCGCTTCACCCTACGTGCTCGAGCACAGCGCGTGCTTGCTCGAGCGTCACGCCGGGAAACCACTCGACGAACTGATGGACGGATGCGTCGTCTTCGAGGTTCTCGAAGAGCGCCGCCACCGGCACGCGCGTCCCACGGAAAACCCGTGCGCCGCTGACGCGACCGGGGTCGCGCTCGACGGCAGTGCATGTGGACCAGTCGATCATGGCGAAATGGTTGCACTGAGGGTGTTTGCGGCGGCTAGTCGGGGTACGAATGCGAGAGCGCTTTCTCGCGGGAAGTCGCTGCAAAGGGGTCAGTTCTCACCGGCGTAGGGCGCGGTGTGACGGCACTTTGGATACGCGCTGCAGCCGTAGAACCTTGATCCTGCCGCTGCGCCCTTCTTGGCCGTGCGGAGCACCAGTGCGCTTGCGCACTTGGGACATGTGGTCGTGCTTGAATGCCGCGCGTGCAGCGACTCGATGTGCGCTCTGCGTGTCGACCACGTCTTCGGAAGAGATCCGCTGCGCAGCGCGGCGACAAGGGCAACGACCTCGTCATCCGAGAACAGCGGCTTGTCGAAGCCCTTGATGTAGCTCGCGTAGCCCCGGAGCATGACGTTGGCAGGCATCGGTGTCTTGAACTCGCACTCGCCCCAGAACATCACGAGCGAGTGCAGGCGATCCTCCTCTATCTCGAGAAACGCCGAGATCGCCTTCACATGCCGGTAGTTCTGTCGCAACGGATTCTGAAACCTGAACTTGCGCCCCGGTTTCACGACCGACCATTCCGAGGAGCGCTCGTCCCCGAAGATCCAGCCGTCGATGTTCTTCGCCTCGATGACGAAGATGCCAAATTTCGAGACGATCACATGATCGATCTGCGTCGTGCCGTTTTTCGTCGGCAAGGTCAGATTGTCGAGCGGGAAGTAGATCGACTTGTCCAGGAAAGCCCAATGCGCCACGGCGCCCATCGCTTCGCCGGCCCATCCCTTGATGACGCTTGTGAGAGACATCGCTGCGACTGTGGGGCGTAACGTCAGCCAGCTTTGCTAGACAGCAGCACCTGCATCTCTGCAAGCACCAAACCGCGCCAGCCCGGAAGCTCGGGGTCGACGTCGTACTTGGCTCGAACGTTCAGCTTTGCCTGCGCCTCGGCGACACGCCGTTCGGCAACGGTCGGTTGTGGCGGTTGTGCAGGCGCGAGTTGGGGTTGGAAGTGTGATGGGCGCGGCGCGGGCGAAGTTTGGCGGCTATGTGCGGCCTTCGCAGCTGCAAGCTCCGCCTGACGCGCAACCTCGGCCTCGTACTCCGCTTCGAACTGCTGAATGAGGCGGTCAGTGTTCTCGATGAGGAGTTGACGCTCCTCGTCGGTGAGGTGGCGCCCGTCAGCCGAACCGTAGCGAGGCGAGGAGGCCGCGATCGGCAGTTCTGCAAACAACCTCTTGAAGCATTCTGATCCGTAGACCGAGATGGCAGCGCCCTCACGAACAACGTGAATGCGCCGAAAGACCGGATGATTGCAGCCAGCGGCTTGGCAACGCACGCGCTCGTCGCGCGGGACTTCGACGACGGCGAGAAGTTCCGGTGCGTACATGATGCTGGCTAACAGTGGACCTTCAACGCGCCGCGAAGCGGCGTCGACTTGAATGATGGGTTTGCGTGTATCCGCGAGTGAACTCACAGCCATGCCAACGACAACACAGGCCAGACGAGAGCACCAACGATTACGAACAGAGCCAGAAAGAGCGCGGCATACCAGCGAACGCCCGTTTGAACAGCGCTTGGCAGCTTGCCGATGACCTTGCTGCCAGGTTGCAAGTTGCCGCGCTCCGGGTGAAACCACACACACGCGCAAAGCAGCGCCCACGGCACGAAGATGACGGGGCCGGCGAGAGCGACGACAACGCCGGCGGTTTGGAAGGACCCATACGTGAACGCGGCGAAGAGGAGCGCGATACCAACGACCGAGACGCCGAGGAACCACCAGCGCCGAGAGAACATGCGAGCCGCAACCAGAGTGAAGAAGCTTGGTGACACAGCGATAAACACCCACCTTGTTCTGAAACGGTCTGTCAGGCGCGACACGATACGCCATACACGGACCTATCCCCCCACGCCTGACAGCCCGAGTTCCTGCTCACGTGCTGCGCGAGACGGGCAGTTGCCTCACGCCTCCTGCATCACATCATCCCGCGCATTCATCCCCACCATCCGCTGCAACCTCGCCCAACCCTCATCCACCTCCGCCTGCAGCGCGGCGATCGCCTCGGGCGGGGTATGCCGGTAGCGGCGCTGCAATGCGAGGTACTCGCTCACCGGCCGCGTGCGTTCGGTGTGGTTGAGGGTGTAGCGGCGGCCGTGGTCTTCGACTTCGTAGAGCGGGAAGGCGCCGCACTCGACGGCGTGGCGGGCGGCGGCGAGGCCGCCGTCGTCGGCGAGGCCCCAGCCGTCGATGCAGGGGATGAGCAGCGTGATGATGCGAAAGCCGCGCAGCGCCTTCGCCTTCTCGACCTTGCGGATCAGGTCCGGCAGGTGGCCGATGCTCGCCGTCGCGGCGTACGGCACCTGGTGCGCGGCCATGATGTCGGTCAGGTTCTTCTTGCGCGTCGTCTTGCCGGCGGGCGTCGAGCCGGTCTTCGCGAAGTGCGGCGTCGACGACGACTTCTGCGCGCCGGTATTCATGTAGCCCTCGTTGTCGAGGCAGAAGTAGATGATGTTCTCGTCGCGCTCGGCGGCCGACGACAGGCACTGAAAGCCGATGTCATAGGTGCCGCCGTCGCCGGCCAGCACGATGACGTGCGTGTCGCGGCGGCCCTGCGCGTCGAGCGCGCGGCGCAGGCCCGACGCGGCGGCGGCACTCGCTTCGAGCGTCGGCTGGTAGACCGGAATCTTCAGCGAGCTGTACGGCTGCGCGCCGGCGATGATCGCCATGCACGACGGCGGGATGACGGCCATCGCGTCGGTGCCGATGGTGGCCAGCACGTGGCGCACCGACAGCGCCTCGACACAGCCCGGGCACGCCGCGTGGCCCGAGCAGAGCATCGCCTCTTCAGGCAGATCGAGTACTTTCATCGCGCTCCCCTCGCCCCTTCCTTCACTTGACCCAGACCGAAGCCACCGGCGGCTCGCCCTGCTGCAGCGCCTCGCGCACGATCTGCGCGATCTTCGCCGGCGAGACGTTGACGCCGCCGACGCCGGCCAGAAAGCCGTGCAGCCGCGGCGCGCCCGCCGCGCCGTAGAGCGCGCCGCGCAGTTCCTGCAGCACAATGCCGCCGAGCCCGGGCGAGTGGTTGCGATCGAGCACGACGGCGTCTCGCACGCCGGTCAGCGCAGCGCGCAGCGCCTGCACCGGCAGCGGACGCAGCAGCCTGATCTTGACGAGGCCGACCGCCTCGCCCGCATCGCGCAG
>CALMIL010000204.1 GCA_937864005.1 uncultured Burkholderiales bacterium | reverse complement strand
TTGAACGCGGCGACGGCGACGATCAGCGTCAGGATGATGAACATCAGCCGCTTCTCGAGCTGGACGGCGGCGAACCAGTTGCTGTTCGTGCGCGTCCAGTCGGTGACGGCCACGTCCGGGCCGAGCGCGCGCTGCAGCGCGGCGCCGACCTCGCGCGCCTGGTTCAGGTCCTCCAGGCGCAGCTGGACGCCGGTCGGCCCGGCGACGCGGAACAGCCGCGCCGCGTCGTCCACGTCGATCAGCGCGAGGCCGCTGTCGTACTCGTAGTGCCCGGTGCTGAAGGTGCCGACGAGGGTGAACTGCTTCAGGCGCGGCACGACGCCGGCCGGCGTGATCTGCCCGCCGGGCGCGACGAGCGTGACCTTGTCGCCCGGCTGCACGCCGAGCGCGCGCGCGAGTTCGGCGCCGAGCGCGATATTCCAGCTGCCCGGCGTGAGTTTGGAAAAGAGGCTCGCGTGGAGCCGCGCGCCGAGCGCGGTGACGGTCGCCTCGTCGTCGGCCGAGATGCCGCGCACGATCGCGCCGCGCATCGTGTCGCCGCGCGCGATCAGCGCCTGCGCGGCGACGAACGGCGCCGCGCCCAGCACCTGCGGGTTGCGCTTCGCCGCTGCCGCCGTTGCCCGCCAGTCGGGCAGCGCCGCGCCGTCGGCGGCGTAGATCTCGACGTGCGCGACGACCGACAGCATGCGGTCGCGGACCTCCTTCTGGAAGCCGTTCATCACCGATAGCACGATGATGAGCGCGGCGACGCCGAGCGCGATGCCGAGCATCGACACGCCCGAGATGAACGAGATGAAGCCGTTGCGCCGCCCGCTGCGCCCGGAACGCGTATAGCGCCAGCCGATCTGCAGTTCGTAGGGGAGGTTCATGCAGGCAGGATGCTACCCGAGGGGAGGTGCAGCGCCGCCGCGTCGCGCGCCGGGGCGGGCAGCGCGACGGCTGCGGCTTCTATACTGTTCGCCCCTGACGAAAGCGGCGCCCATGAAGCACCTGACCCCGAGCGAGACCCAGGCCTTTTTGCACGAACACGCGGACGCCCTGTTCATCGACTGCCGCAGCGAGATGGAGTACCTCTTCGTCGGCCATCCGCTGGGCGCGCTCAACGTGGCCTGGAACGACGGCCCGGACTGGGACATCAATCCGCACTTCGTCGGCCAGGTCACGAAGCTTGCCGGCACCAACCATGCGAAGCGCCCGATCGTGCTCATCTGCCGCAGCGGCAACCGCTCGGTCGACGCTGGCATCGCGCTCGAGAAGAAGGGCTTCGCCGCGGTCTACAACGTGCTGAACGGCTTCGAAGGCGACCTCGACGACAACCGCCATCGCGGCACCGAGAGCGGCTGGCGCTTCGAAGGCCTGCCGTGGGAGCAATGCTGACCCTGTTCGGCGCGCCGGGCTCCGGGTCGGCGGCGATCGAGGCCGCGCTCGTCCTGTGCGGCGCGGATTACCGCGTCGTCACGGCAGCGACGTGGGAGGCCGATTCGGCGCTCGACGAACTGCGCCGCGCCAACCCTTTGCAGCAGATCCCGACCCTCGTCCTCGCCGACGGCAGCGCGCTCAGCGAGAGCGCGGCGATCCTGATCCATCTCGGCCTCGCGCATCCGGCGTCGAATCTGCTGCCGGCCGACGCCGCGGCGCGCGCGCAGGCGATGCGCGGCCTCGTCTTCATCGCCGCCAACTGCTATGCGGCGATCGGCGTCATCGACTATCCCGAACGCTGGTGCGCCGATGCCGACGCTGCCGCGACCGACAACCTGCGCCGCGGCGCGCGGGCGCGGCTGCATCGTTACTGGGATGTGTTCGCCGATACCTTTGGCGCGCCGCAGCCCTTCTTCGGCGGCGCCGCGCCGGGCGCGCTCGACATCCATGCGGCGGTCGTATCGCGCTGGTCCGGCGCCCGCGCGCACCTGAAGCGCATGCGGCCGGCGCTGCATGCGCTCGTCGGTCGCGTCGATACGCATCCGACGCTCGCCCCGGTCTTCACGCGGCATTGGCCGGGATGAGGTGCTGACCCGAGAAGGTCAGCCGCTCAGCGCCCGCCGACGATCCACGCCCACGCGGCGCGCACGCGCCTTGCGCGATCCTCGAACAGGAACGATCCGGCGAGCACCAGGATTGCCGAGATAAGACCCGTCACGAGCGCCTCGGCGTGCCTGAATCCGAAGTGGTTCGGATGCGACCAGGCGTCGGCAAACGCCGTCAGCAACCCGACGAGCAGCGCGTTGCCCCAGCGGTTGCGGAACAGGCGGCCGATCGGCGTGAGGCTCAGCAGCAGCGCGAGCAGGCCGGTGACGAGGCCGGTCTGCAGCGCCAGCGACCAGTGCGCCGCGCTCAGGAGGTTGCCGAAGCTGCCCGGCATGCATCCCATGCAGGCGGTCGTCGGTTGCCAGAAGCGCTGGATGAAGATCCACGCGCGTTGCTTCAAGCTGTAGTTCGGGATCGGCATATCGGCGTGCGCTCGCCTTGTGTGGCGCAGGCCGAGCCCGGTCGCGTTCAATCAGGCAACGAGGGCAGGATCACGATCTTGCCCGTCGCGCTGCGCGACGCGAGCGCGTTGAGCGCCCGCGGCGCCTGCGACAGCGGGTAGCGGCCGCTGATCAGCGGGCGCAGCTTGCCTTCGCGCAGCCAGCCGACCAGTTGCGTCATCGCCGCCATGTTCGCCTGCGGCTCGTGGCGCGCGAACTCGCCCCAGAAGACGCCGACCAGCGACGCCTCCTTCAGCAGCGGCAGGTTGAGCGCGATTCGTGGAATCTCGCCGTTCGCGAAGCCGATCACGAGGTAGCGCCCGCGGCGCGCGATCGAGCGCAGTGCGGGCTCGGTATAGTCGCCGCCGACCGGGTCGTAGACCACGTCCGGGCCCTTGCCGCCGGTCGCATCCTTCAGCGCGGCGCGCAGATCCTGCGTCGCGTAGTTGAGCAGCACGTCGGCACCATGCGCCTTGCAGACGGCCAGTTTGGCGTCGCTCGACGCGGCGGCGATGACGCGCGCGCCGACCGCCTTGCCGATCTCGACCGCCGCCAGGCCGACGCCGCCCGCCGCGCCGAGCACGAGCATCGTCTCGCCCGCCTTCAGCTGGCCGCGGTCGACGACCGCATGGTGCGAGGTGCCGTAGGCCATCGTGAACGATGCCGCAACCTCGGCGGCGATGCCCGGCGGAATCGGAATCAGCCGGCCCGCGGGCGCCACGGCCTGCTCGGCAAAACCGCCGAGGCCGACGAAGGCGATCACCTTGGCGCCGACCTTCACGCCGGTCACGCCTTCGCCGAGCGCACTCACCGTGCCGGCGATCTCGGTGCCGGGGGTGAACGGCAATTCGGGTTTCAGCTGGTATTTGCCCTGGATGATGAGCACGTCGGGGTAGTTCACCGACGCCGCATCGACCTCGATCAGCACCTCGCCGGCCTGCGGGTGCAGGGCCGGCAGTTCTTCGACGACGAGCGATTCGGGCGGGCCCCAGGCATGGCAGCGGACGGCTTTCATTGCGTGCAGATTCTCGGTGAAGGTGACGACGGGCGCGGCGCCCGCCAGCCGCAGTTTATGCCGAGCCCGGGCCGGCAGGCCTGCGCAGGCCCGTGCAGACCGTTGGCCGCTCGCGGGCAACGCAGCTTCACGCGCGTCGCCCCGCGGCACGCTGCCGCGCCTCGCGTCGGCCAATGGTTACATTCAGGCGGTGGCAGAGGTGTTGTTGACCCCCGCGAATCGGGGCATGACCGGACGCCCCGCTTACCGCATCATCGCTCCAGGCGTCGGAGGAATTCGGGGCCGCTCACAAAGCCAAAGGAACTCACGATGAAACTGATCAAGACCCTGGCCGCGCTGCTGTTCGGCCTGACCGGAATGTCCGGCGCGATGGCCGCCGACGTGCCGTCGAACCTGATTGTCAATGCGGGCGGCATGGAATGGGCCTGGGCCGCACCCTGCTCGCCGGTGTCTCCGACCTGCAACCAAAACGGCGATCTCGTCATGCACGACGGATGGAACCTTGCATCGGCCAGCGACTTCACGTCGAGCTTCACCGGCCTCGCCGACCTGTCCGCACAGTTCGACGCCGGCGCGAAGTGCGCGTCGGCCTACTTCAACAGCGGTTACAGCCATTGCGACAACGGCGATGTGCTCGCTGGCGTGGTCTGGAATCTCCCGGCTGCCTGGGGAACGAATAACGATCCCTACTATTCCGAGACATTCGTCGTGCGCGCTGTTCCCGAACCGGAGACCTATGCATTGATGGTGGCCGGTCTGGCCCTCGTCGGCTTCGTCGCGCGCCGCCGTCAGGGTAGCTGAGCGCCGGTCGCGAACTGAACAGGGCACCTTCGGGTGCCCTGTTGCGTTGGTGGTCGGCGGCGTGCTTCGCCGATACTTGGCGGATACGCGATGACAGTCCTCGAATCCGCCTGGTGGGCGCAACGGCAAGCGCGCGCCGCGCAGCCACCGCTGCGGCCGCGCGCTGCGCTCTTCATCGACGGCTGTGCATCGCCGGTCGGCTCGATCGAAGCGCCGCTTGCGGATGCGCTGCGTGCCGCGGGCCTGCCGCTGGTGCAGCAAGGCGAGGCCGAGCGCGTATCCGGTGACGCCGATGCCGCGCTGGCGCGCATCGCGCAGTGGCTCTTCGCGCAAGGGCTTTGCGGCAAGTGGCGCGGCGAACTGCTCGCCGTGACCGACGAATCGCTGCAGCGCCGGGCGGTCGTCGAGCGCGCCGCGGTGCGGCCGCTGGGCATCGCGACCTTCGCGGTGCATCTGGTCGGCTTCTCGGGTACGGGCGATATCTGGGTCCAGCAGCGCGCGCTGGACAAGGCGGTCGATCCGGGCCGGTGGGATACGCTCGTCGGCGGCCTCATCGCGGCCGACGAAGACGATGCGCTCGCGCTCGAACGCGAGACCTGGGAGGAGGCGGGTCTGCGTCTGCATGCCCTGCAGGCGTGTGCGACGGCCGACCGCATCACCGTCCGCCACCCGGTGCACGAGGGCTACATGGTCGAGCATATCGATATCTTCGAGGCCGTCGTTCCCGATGGCACGCGCCCGGCGAACCAGGACGGCGAAGTCGCGCGTTTCGACTGCGTCGCGCCGGGCGAGCTGATCGAGCGCCTCGCCGCCGGTGCATTCACGCTCGAAGCCGGGCTGGTCCTCATGCGCTGCCTCGAGCGTCGCGGGCTTATCCCGGGCCTTCGCGCAGCCGCACCGCAAGGCTTTGCGTTGCGCTGCCGATGAGGCCAGCCGCGTCGTAGAGCGTCGATTCGGCCAGCCCGCAGCCGTTGCCGCCGAGCTGCGTGCGGGCGGCAAGGCAGATCCAGTCGCCCACCGGCCGGCGCAGCAGGTTGATCGTCAGGTCGCAGTTGACGAAGCTGTAGCGCGCGAAGTCGAGCACCGCGCTGATGCCGTTGCCCGAATCGGCGGCGACCGCGACGCGTTGATACGGGCTCGGCGATTCGCCCTCGACGAGCGGATGGCGCATCCGGAACCAGACGCTGCACGGTCCGGCCCAGGGGCGGCCCTCGGCG
>CALMIL010000203.1 GCA_937864005.1 uncultured Burkholderiales bacterium | reverse complement strand
CCCTCTGGCGCGCCGCTCTGGCACGCCCGAAAAACTCTCAGCCTCTGAGCGGATCGACGCCGCGAAGGCGCGGTCCGATTGCGGCGCGGCAGGTTCAGCCGCCCTCGGGCATGCCCTGCCACAACATCTCGTAGCCGAACTCCCGTGTCTCGGTGCACATCGTCGCGAGCGCTTCGAACTTGGACCGGAAGACCTTGTCGGCGTGCGATCGCTCGTGCTCCTCGTACGAGCGCCAGTAGGTGACGATCGCATAGTGCTCGTCGCCGGCGGCGGTCTCGCCGAGCGAGCCGCCCTCGGAGACGAAACCGGTGAACCTGAAGACCTGGCCGGCGATGAAGCCGCCCTTGTCGCCGCCGTAGATTTCCTTCACGACGTTGCACATCTCGGCGACCGACAGCTCGACATCGTCGAAGCTCACCCCCGGCTTGAGCTTGACCGTGTTGAACAGCATCTTGGCGCCGAAGGGCAGCGTGATCGGTGCGTACATGGACTTCTTCTACCTTCGAGTTGGGCGCCGCCAGCGGCGCCGGCGGCCCCGCGTGGCGCAGGCGATCGGCCGTGCGCGCCTTGGCGCCGGCGCACCGTACCACACTGCTGGCAGCATGGGCTCGGCGCGATCGGCTTGACGCTGCCGGCACGGCCCGGTACACGTGACGCGATCCGCCCACTTCCGGGAGCTCGCCATGAGTCTGCAGGACGTCGCCTGGACCATCACGCTCGTCGGCATCGGCCTCATCGCAGCCGGGTTCATCTACGTCATCCTGCAGGCCGGCAAGCCGGCCGATGGCGAAGCGACTCGCAAGGCCGCGCACACCTCCAACGTGCTGCGGCGATGGCTGTTCGGCGCCCTGCTGATCGCCTTCTTCGGCGGCAGCTATGCAACGCTGCACAGCTTCCCAATTCCGCCGCAGCACACGCCGCTGGGCATCAACCAGGTCGTCGACGTCGTCGGCCAGCAGTGGTCGTGGGATCTGAAGCCGGACAAGGTGCGGGCCGGCAGCCCGGTCGAGTTTCTTGTCACCGCCTCCGACGTCAACCACGGCTTCGCGATCTACGCGCCCGACGGGCGCATCGCGACCCAGACGCAGGCGATGCCGGGCTTCACGAACAAGCTCGTGCACACCTTCACCGAGCCCGGAACCTACACCGTGATGTGCCTCGAGTACTGCGGCATCGGACACGCACCGATGACCGCCGAACTGAAGGTCACCGCGGCGAGCGGAGACTGATCATGGCTGCACTCACGATGTATCCGGACGACGAGCGGCTCGCCGGCGCGGACCGGCTCGCCTTCAACCTGTACATGCTCACGTCGATGGCCTTGTTCGTGCTGATGATGCTGCTCGGGTTGACGATGCGCAGCGGGCAGGCGACGTGGATCGAGGTGCCGGCCGACCTCTTCTACCGCATCCTGTCGATGCACGGCGCCGGCATGGTCGGCACGACGGCGCTCGCGACGACGGCGGTGATGTGGTACTTCCTGCGCAAGTACGTGAAGCTGCACCTGTGGGCATTCATGACCAACTACGCGCTCTTCATGCTCGGCGCGCTGTGCATCATCTTCGCGATCTTCGTCGACAACTACGGCGCGCTGTGGACCTTCCTGTATCCGCTGCCGGTGCACAGCATGGGGCTGTGGAGCCCGAACGCGGCGGCGCTCTTCATGGTCGGCTACCTGCTGATCGGCGTCGGCATGCTCGTCTTCTATCTCGATGCCGCCGCCGGCATCATCAAGGCGCACGGCAACCTCGGGCGCGCGCTCGGGCTGCAATGGCTGTTCGGCGGCACCATCGCCGCGGACCATCCGAAGGCGGTCGTCGCGAGCACGATGGTCATCATCGCCAATACGCTCGGCATCCTGGCCGGCGCGGTGGTGCTCGTGATGAGCCTCGTCAACATCTACTTCCCGCAGATGGCGCTCGACGCCCTCGTCGCGAAGAACCTGATCTACTGGTTCGGCCACATGTATATCAACGCGACGATCTACATGGGCGCGATCGCCGTCTACGAGCTGCTGCCGCGCTACTCGGGCAAGCCCTATCCGATCTCGCGGCCGTTCCTGTGGTCGTGGGCGGCAAGCTGCCTGTTCGTCATCATCGTCTTCCCGCATCACCTGCTGATGGACTACGCCCAGCCGCGCTGGCTGATGGTGACCGGCCAGATCGTCTCGTGGGGCGCGGGCTTCCCGGTCTTCGTCGTCACGGTCTACGGCGCGCTTTCGAATATCTATCGCTCCGGCATGCGCTGGACGATGCCTTCGCGGCTCCTGATCCTGTCGATGTTCGGCTGGGCGGCGGGCATCGTTCCGGCCATCCTCGACGGCACGATCAAGGTCAACACCGTGATGCACAACACGCAGTGGGTGCCGGGGCACTTCCACTTCTACATCCTGCTCGGCGTGCTGCCGATGGCGCTTGCGCTGATGTTTCACGTCATCGGCCACAACGCCCGCACGCCGCCCGACAGCGCGGGCGACAAGCTGGGGTTCCCGATCTACTTCGTCGGCGGGCTGATCTTCGTTTTCGCCTTCCTCGACGCCGGCCACGAGAGCGTCGCGCGCCGCATGGCGACGCACCTGCCGCAGTGGCTTGTCACCGACAAGCTCGGCTCGATCGGCGCGCTGCTCGTCGTGCTCGGCATGCTGTATTTCACGGCCCGCATCGCGGCGGGCCTGCTGCAGGCGCCTGCGCACGCAGGCCCGGGTGGCGGTGCTGCGAACGCTGCTCGCTAGCCTCGCCGTCCTGACGGCGGGCGCGTCGGTGCTGGCCGGCGTCACCGACGGGCTGCGCGCCTTCACGTCCGAGACCGCGCGCCGCATCGACGTGCGCGAGCACCGGCCCGCGGTGCCCACGCTTGCGCTGCAGACCGCGAACGGCGGACGCATCGATTTCCGCGAATTGCGCGGGCGTTGGCTGCTCGTCGACTTCATCTATACGAACTGCGCGACCACCTGCTCGGCGCAGGGCGGCGAGTTCGCGCGCCTGCAGCGTGCGCTGGCCGCGCCGATCGCCGCCGGCCAGGTCGCGCTGCTGAGCATCAGCTTCGACCCCGATCGCGACGACCCCACCGCGCTCGCCGCCTACCAGCGCATCCATCGCGACCAGGGCGCCGGCTGGATCGCGGCGCGGCCGACCGATCGCGCGGCGCTGGCCGCGCTGGCGCGCGCATTCGGCGTCGTCGCCGTGCCCGACGGCGCGGGCGGCTTCGTGCACAACGCGGCGATCTCGGTCGTCGACCCCGAAGGCCGCCTCGTCGCGATCCTCGACTGGGACGACGCCGCCGGCGCGGTGCAGTTCGTCACGCAGCAAACGACACTGTGAAGCGCCATCGTCTCTGCCTCGCGGGCGCGCTGCTCTGGGCGGCGCTTGCCGCTCCCGCCGCGCGCCATGCGCTCGAATCGACGATGACGCTTCAGATGCTGGTTCAGATGCCGCTGCTCGCGCTCGCCGGCGCATGGCTCGCAACGGGACTGCCGCCAGGCCTCGAACGTCGCTTCGCCGACTGGAACTGGCAAGGAATCAGCGGCCTGCTGCTCGCGTCGATCACCGGCATGCTCTGGATGCTGCCGCTGATGCTCGACGCGGCGCTCACCGACCCGCGCGTCACGCTTGCCAAGTTTCTGAGCGTGCCGCTGCTGATCGGCGCACCGGTCGCGCTGAGCTGGCCGCGTGCCGGATTCGTCGTGCGCGGCGTCGTCCTGCTCGAGGTGACCGCCACCGCATTCCGGCTCGGCTGGCTCTACCTGATCTCTCCGGTGCGTCTGTGCGCCAACTATCTGCTGGACGACCAGATGCGCCTCGGCAGGCTGCTGCTCGCAATCGGCTGCGCACTCGTGATCGTTGTCGCCTGGAAGCTGATGTGGGGCCGCATCGACATCCGCGCCACCGAGCCCGAAAGCCACCGCACCGTGCGCAGCTGACTGCGCGAGCACCCTACACTGCGCCGCGATGCGCGACCTGTTCCTGCTCGACCCCGGCGTCGTCTTCCTCAACCACGGCAGCTTTGGCGCCTGTGCGCGCGAGGTGCTTGCCGCGCAGCGCCGCTGGCAGGACGAGATGGAGCGCAACCCGGTCGAATTCCTCGGCCGGCGCTCGGCGGCGCTGCTGCGCACGGCGCGCGAGGCGCTCGGCGGCTTCGTCGGCGCGAGCGCGGACGACCTCGTCTTCGTGCCGAATGCGACGACCGCCGTCAACATCGTCGCCCGCTCGCTCGATCTGCAGCCGGGCGACGAAGTGCTCGCCACCGACCACGAATACGGCGCCTGTGACGCGACGTGGCAGCGCGTCTGCGGCGAGCGCGGCGCGAGCTACCGGCGCGCGACGATTGCGCTGCCGTTCGACCGCGGCCGCTTCGTCGAGCACGTCCTCGCCCACGCCGGGCCGCGCACGCGGCTCGTCTTCGCGAGCCACATCACATCGACGACGGCGCTCGTCTTTCCGGTCGCGGAGCTCTGCGCCGCGGCGCGCGAACGCGGGCTCCTCACGCTGATCGATGGCGCGCACGCGCCGGGGCAGATCGACGTCAACCTCGCCGCGCTCGGCGCCGACTTCTACGCCGGAAACCTGCACAAATGGGTCTGCGCACCGAAGGGCGCCGGCTTCCTGCACGCCCGGCCCGAGCATCACGCGCGACTTCACGCGACGGTCACGAGCTGGGGCTACGCCGAGGGCACGGGCGGCCACGCCGGCTTCGACGCCTACCTCGGCCGCTCGACGCTCGAGCGACGCCTGCAATGGCAGGGCACACGCGACCCGAGCGCCTGGCTCGCGGTGCCGGCGGCGATCGACTTCCACCGCCGCCACCTCGAACCTGCGGTGCGTGACCGCTGCCACGCGCTCGCGACCGCGCTGATGCAGCGCGTCGCGGCGCGCAACGGCCTGGCACCGATCGCGCCCGACAGCGACTTTGCGCAGATGGTGCCGCTGCCGGTCGCGGCACGCGACGCCGAGGCGTTGCGCCGCACCCTCTTCGAACGCCACCGCATCGAAGTGCCGGTTACGTCGCACGCCGGCCGCCACTTCGTCCGCGTCTCGGTCGCCGGCTATACAACAGAGGCCGACCTGCAGGCGCTGGAAGATGCGCTCGCGATGACAAGCTGATAGTCCCGCGATCAGGTCAAACCAGGCATGCGATCGAACGTGCCGTGACTGGAGCGCGAACTCCACACGAAAGCAAATCGCAAAGCCCCTCGAGCGCGCGTGATCGGGTGACGGCGAAGCCGGTACGGGACAGACCGCGACGCTTCGGCGCGGCAGTCGGCTGCGCCGACTGCCCTGCGGTGCTCGCAGCCAGGGCCCGGCGCGAGTACCGCAGTGCAGTCGCCGCGCAGCGGCGACCGCCGCACCATGAGCCCCTGGCGGGTGGCGCCTGTCGCGACGCCAGGGCGCCGGCAACACGGAATTCAGCAGCGCCGCGTTCCACCTTGCCACACCACGCGCGCGCCAAGTCCCTCCGGTGCGATTCGCGGCAGCGGGCCGAGGACTTCGCCAACCCGCCTCAATAGACGACCACCGAACGAATCGACTCCCCGCGCTCCATCAACTCGAAGCCACGGTTGATGTCCTCGAGCTTCAGTGTGTGCGTGATCAGCGGGTCGATCGCGATCTTGCCTTCCATGTACCAGTCGACGATGCGCGGGACGTCGGTGCGCCCGCGCGCGCCGCCGAACGCCGAGCCTTTCCAGACGCGGCCGGTGACGAGCTGGAACGGCCGCGTCGCGATCTCGGCGCCGGCCGGCGCGACGCCGATGATGATGCTCTGGCCCCAGCCCTTGTGGCAGCACTCGAGCGCCTGGCGCATCGTCGTCGTATTGCCGATGCACTCGAAGCTGTAGTCGGCACCGCCATCGGTGAGCTGGACGATCGCATCGACGACGTTCTCGACCGACTTCGGGTTCACGAAATGCGTCATGCCGAAGCTGCGCGCCATCGCCTCGCGGGCCGGATTCAGATCGACGCCGATGATCTTGTCGGCGCCGACCATCTTCGCGCCCTGGATCACGTTCAGTCCGATGCCGCCGAGGCCGAAGACGACGACATTCGCACCGGCCTCGACCTTGGCCGTGAACAGCACCGCACCGACGCCGGTCGTCACGCCGCAGCCGATATAGCAGACCTTGTCGAACGGCGCGTCTTTCCTGATCTTCGCCAGCGCGATCTCGGGCACGACGATGTGATTCGCGAAGGTCGACGTGCCCATGTAGTGCAGGATCGGCTTGCCGCCGATCGAGAAGCGGCTCGTCGCATCCGGCATCAGGCCGCGGCCCTGCGTGCCGCGGATCAGCTGGCACAGGTTGGTCCGGCGCGACAGGCAGAACTTGCACTGCCGGCACTCGGGTGTGTAGAGCGGAATGACGTGGTCGTCGCGCGCAACGCTCGTCACGCCGGCGCCGACCTCGAGAACGACGCCCGCGCCCTCGTGGCCGAGGATCGCCGGAAAGAGCCCCTCCGGATCGGCGCCCGAGAGCGTGAACTGATCGGTGTGGCAGATGCCGGTCGCCTTCACCTCGACCAGCACCTCGCCCGCCTTCGGGCCCTCGAGGTCGACGGTTTCGATGGCGAGCGGGGCGCCTGCTTGCCAGGCGACGGCGGCGCGGGTTTTCATGCGGTCCTCCGGTTCATGGTTCAGATTCGGATTCGGATTCGGATTCGGCAACTGTTGCTGCGACGCCGCCCGGACGAACGAGCAGGGGCAGCATGCAGCAGTGTGCACCCGAGGTGCAGGCAGACGAAGCAGGCTGCAGGATATCGAAGCGGGCCGGCCGCCTCATTCATAGTGC
Organism: uncultured Burkholderiales bacterium; assembly: GCA_937864005.1. Taxonomy (GTDB): domain Bacteria; phylum Pseudomonadota; class Gammaproteobacteria; order Burkholderiales; family Burkholderiaceae_C; genus CAIKUF01. Next base: position 5,822 of record CALMIL010000203.1, on the reverse strand, counting down.
GTCCACATCCGCAAGACGCGAACTGTCTTCTGCCTTGCGAATACCTCGTAGACCAGACGATTGTGAATGTTGATGCGCCTCGAGTAGGCACCCGCCAGATCGCCGACCAGCTTCTCGAACGGAGGAGGATTCTGCAGTGGGTCCGTCTGCAAAATGGCAAGCAGCGCTTCGGCCTTCGACTTGAGTCCGGCCGCCTTGAGCTTCTTCGCGTCTTTGAGGGCCTGCTTGGAGTAGACGAGTGTCCAACTCACCAGCGCAGTTCCTTCGCGCTCGTAGCCAGCGGCTCCGCCATGGCGTCACGAATGGACTTGCGCATGCCCGGGATCGAAAGCAGATGCATCGTCTCCTGGATCGCCTTCCAGTCCTCCTCGGCGACGAGCACGGCCGACCTGCGCTTGCCGGCAATAAGAACAGGTTCATGCGATTCGGCCGCCTGATCGATGAGGCGGTACAGATTCGCGCGCGCTTCGCTCGCGGTGAGAACGGTCATGATGGACTCCACAAAGATGTCGCATCGTACGGTAAAGCGTACGATGCGACAAGCGGTGCCCAGTGGAGGCCCCAGAACCCGTTCATTCGAAGACGAACTCGCTGACCTTGCGCAGCCGGATACGTGGCTGCTGCGCAAGACGCGGGCGAAGCCAGTAGCAATGCTCCAGGCCGACGATGACCGCGATACGCTCGAACGGATGCGCGGCCGCCGCGGAAAGAATTTGCTGCAGGAAGTGCGAATTCCACGCTTCCCAGACCTCCCTGTAGGCTGGCGGGTACAGCGCATACTGAAAGGCGTGCTTGTCGGCGATCCGCTGATCGGTTTCGGGTGAGTTGAACTCGAGCGGCCCATTGCAGGAGCCAAGGAGGTCTTCGATGACCTGAAGTGCATGCGTTCGAATTCGAGCGGCGCGCTCGGGGTAGTCAGCCAGGAATGCCGCTTCAGCCTTGCGCTGGATGTCCGCCAGTTCTGCAGCGTAGATGCCACCGGGCTCGAGCGCTACGGCAGCGTAGCCGTGCTTGTCGAGCAGCGGATACACGACCTCTGGATACTCCCGCTTCATTTCCATCGTGCGACGACACGCCAGATCCTCCGCAGTCAGCTCCAGCGCCAGGACGTGGGGCCGAGTCGCCTCGATGGTCCGGCTCAGTTCCGCAAAGCCGTAGGTGCTGACGCGCGCATGGAAGTGATGCAACGCGCCGATGACCACGACTTCGGTCACCGGGATCCGCGCGGCGGTCGAAGCTTTCATACGCCGGTCAGCCATCGGTTATCGGTACGTGACCAAGCCAATACTCCGGAAGCTGATGGTCGCCAGCCACAGCGTGAATGAGCATCCCATCGGCAATCTCGGTGTAAAAAAACCCTGAACGGGACGTCGGCAACGAGGCGACACCTCGTCCCGGCGGGGCCAGCCTTGCCGTGCCGCGGGAATGTCGCCGCCAGCTTGGCGGTTACTTCGACCTCCGCTCGAAAGCGAGCGCCGAGACCGTTGCGCATGGTTTCGTGGTCAGCCGTTTGCGCCAGCAACTCTGACCGGTCCTCGCGCGCGCAGCGGGCGAGCTTCACGGCGCGCTGCCGCGCGGATTCAGCTCAGCCCCGCCACCGGCAGCGCGGCGCCGTGCACCGCGCGCGCCGCGTCGGAACAGAGGAAGACGATGACGTCGGCGAGCGCCGCCGGCGCGACCCAGCGCGCCGGGTCGGCGTCGGGCATCGCGGCGCGGTTCTCGGGCGTGTCGATGATCGTCGGCAGCACGCAGTTGACGTTGATGTTGCGCTCGCGCAGTTCGGCCGACATCGCTTCGGTGAGGCGGATCGCGGCGCTCTTGGCCGCGGTGTAGGCGCCCATCTGCGCCAGCCCGCGCGCCGCCGACGCGGCGCCAACGGTGACGATGCGCCCGCCGCCCTGGGCGAGCATGCGCGGCACGACGGCGCGCGCGACGTTGCGCAGCGTGCGGGTGTTGATGTCGAACAGGAAGTTCCAGTTCGCATCCGACGTCTCGTGCACCGCCTCGCCCATACGAAAGCCCCCGGCGAGGTGGCACAGCGCGTCGATGCGGCCGTTGCGCTGCGCGGCGCGCTCGACGGCGGCGCCGATCTGCGCGTCGTCGAGCAGATCGGCGGCGAGCAGCAGCGCCTCGCCCGCCGTCGCCGATGCGCCGCCGAACGCCGCATCGAGCGCCGCCTGATCGCGATCGACGAGCGCGAGCCGTGCGCCCTGCGCCGCGAATGCCGCCGCGACGGCCCGCCCGAGGTGGCCCGCGGCACCGGTCACCATCACGCTTTGCTGCCTGCCTTGCATAGCCCTGCCTCCCGTCGTTCGGCGTCGATCGTAACCACAGTCGCGTATCGCGCAACGAACCCGGTCATTGCCATGCCGTGCGCTGCGCGCAGCGAAGTCCAAAGCGGGCAACAATCGTGCGCCGACGTTGCCGACGCACGAGATTGAAAGACCTGCCGCTCCGCTATTCGACGACCGCGATCGTCCTGCACTGGCTGCTCGCGGTGGCGATCCTCGCGAGCCTGCTGGTCGGCAACTTCATGAGCGACCTGTCCCTCTCGCCGCTGCGCCTGCGGCTCGCCAACTGGCACAAGTGGGCCGGCGTCACGATCCTCGCGCTGTCGCTGCTGCGCCTTGCGTGGCGCCTCACGCACCGTCCGCCGCCCGACGTGCCGATGGCGCGCTGGCAGCAGCGCGCGGCGCACGCGACGCACTGGGCGATGTACCTGCTGTTCCTCGCCGTTCCGCTCGCCGGCTGGGCCTACAGCTCGGCAAGCGGCTTCCCGGTGGTCTGGTTCGGCGTGCTCGCGCTGCCCGATCTCGTCGCCCCCGACAAGGCGCTGGCGGCGGGCCTGAAGGCACTGCACGCGCTGCTCGCCTACCTGCTCGCCGCGCTCGTCGCCGTCCACGTTGCGGCCGCGATCAAGCACCACTTCGTCGATCGCGACGGTCTGCTGGCCCGCATGGGCCTGGGCGGCAAGCGGCCATGAGCCCGTCGCCCGGCCGCCCGAAGACGGGCTCGCTCCCCCGGACCGGTGCGGAGCACCGTAGGGGGCTGCGATGAGCCTGCGGCGCGGCCTTGCCGCCGTCGTGCTGGCCTGTGTTGCCGCGCTGCCGGCGCAGGCGCAGCAACGCCTGCTTTCGGCCGGCAGCGAGATCGCCTTCACGAGCCGGCAGATGGGCGTGCCGGTGAGCGGGCATTTCCGCAGCTTCGATGCCGATATCGCCTTCGACCCGCAGCGGCCGGAGCTGGCGCGGATCCGGATCGGCATCGATATGGCGAGCGTCACGCTCGCCAGCACCGAGGTCGAGACCGAACTCGCGCAGCCGGGCTGGTTCGACAGCCGGCGCAAGCCGCGCGCGAGCTTCGTCTCCGACACGGTCAGGCCGCTCGGCGGCGGACGCTTCGAGGTCGGCGGCAAGCTCACGATCAAGGACGTGACGCGCACGATCGTCGTCCCGGTCACGCTCGCCGCGGCGGACGGCGCGACGGCGGCCAGCGGCAGCTTCAAGCTCGCGCGGCTCGATTTTCGGATCGGCGACGGCGAATGGGGCGACACCTCGCTCGTCGCGAACGAGGTGCAGGTGCGCTTTCGCCTGCTGCTGGCAGGCGTCGCCGCGCCATGAGGCGGGCATTCGCGCCGCGCGCCGCGACGCTCGCCGCGGCGTCGGCGCTTGCTGCCGCCGCCGCGCACGCCGCGCCGTATGCGATCGACCCGACCCACACCTTCGTCTATTTCGAGCTGCCGGCCTCGAGGCTGTCGACCCAGCGCGGGCGATTCGACCGCACGCAGGGCGAGGTCGAGTTCGACCGCCTCGGCCGCAGCGCGAGCGTCGAGGTCCGCATCGACATGCGCTCGGTCAGCACCGGCGTCGGCGCGCTCGATGCCCGGCTGTGCAGCGCCGAGCTGCTCGACTGCGAGGCGCACCCGCAGGCCGTCTTTCGCGCCGCGCAGTTCGGCTTCGGCGACAGCGGCCTGCCGACGCAGGCGTCGGGCACGCTGACGTTGCGCGGCAGGACCGTCGCGATCACGCTCGCTGCGCGACGCTTCAACTGCTATCCGAACCTGCTGCTGCTGCGCGAGGTCTGCGGCGGCGACTTCGAGGCGACGATCGCGCCCGCCGCATTCGGCATCCCGAGCGGCGGCGCGAGCGGCCTCCCCGAGCGCATGCCGATCGTCGTCCAGGTCGAGGCGATCAAGCAATGAAGATCGGGGTCGCCGTCCGCGCCGCGGCGCTGTGCTGCGCGTGGTCCGCCCTCGGTGCCGCGGTCGCCGCGCCGGTCGTCTACACGCTCGAGCCGGAGCACAGTTTCGTGCAGTTCGAAGTGCTGCATTTCGGCACCTCGACGGCACGCGGACGCTTCGGCCCGATCGCCGGCCAGGTGACGCTCGACCGCGACGCGCACAGCGGGAGCGCACGCATCGCGATCGACACCGCCGGCGTGAGCACCGGGCTGCGCGTCTTCGATGCGCGCATCCGCAGGGCCGATCTGTTGGCGAGTACCGACTTCCCGCAGGCCGTCTTCGACGCGGAGAATTTCCGCTTCGACGGCGACCGGCTCGTCGAGGTGGGCGGCACCCTGACCCTGCGCGGCACGAGCCGCCCGCTCGTCCTGCGCGCGCTGCGCTTCGGTTGCGAGATGCAGGCCGCGCGCAAAGTCTGCGGCGGTGACTTCGAGGGCGAACTGCAGCGCAGCGATTTCGGCATCGACTACCTCATTCCGCTCGTCGCCGACCGGGTGCGGCTGCAGGTGCAGGTGCAGGGCCGGGCGCCATGACGCCGGCTTGGCGCTGGCCCGTTTGTCGGCGGCAATTGCGGCCTGTCGCGCCGCCCGCGCAGCGTGTCGCTTCGCACTGGGCGCGCCGGTGCGCCATCGCTAGAGTGGCGTAAATCGATCATCGCGCGCCAGCCATGGACTCCACCTCGTCGACTTTGCGCACCAACCCGCCGCCGAGCCACGCCCAGCGCTTCGCCGCCTGGGCGGTACGCGCGTTTCACGCCTACGCGAACTGGCTCGTCGGCATCAGCTGGAAGCGCTTCATCGTGCTGTCGATCCTGCTGATGATCATCTCGGGCGTGCTGCAGAACCTGCCGCCCTTCACCTGGCGCATCTCGGAAACCGTCGAAACCGTGCCGCCGCGCCCGCCCAAGCCGCCCAAGCCCGCCGTCGCATTCGACAAACCGGTGCACTACGACGTGACGATCGACCAGGGCGGCATCCGCATCCGGCCGGCGGGCGAGAAGGCCGCCGGCGGCGCCGCCAGCGCCGCCGCCGCGGCGGCCTCGGTCAGCGCAGCGGCGGCCGACGCGGCAAGCGCCGCGGCAAGTGCCGCGAGCGAGGCGCTGGCACGCCACCGGGATATGCCGTCGATCTCGATCGACCTGCCGGCGGACGTGAAGTCGAGCGACGTTCGCGCGGCGGTCGAGGAGGCGCGCCAGGCGATCGAGGAAGCCGTCGCCGACGCCCGGGAGGCAGCCGACGACGCCGCGCGGGCGAAGCAGGACCTGCAGGACGAGGCGCGCATCCGCGTTCATCATGTCGAGCTTGGCGAACCGCTGCCGCCGATGGCCTTCGCCTTCATCATCGCCTCGATGATCCTGAAGATCAGCTACAAGGGCCGGCTGCAGGCCGAGGTGAAGGCGGCGCAGGCGACCGAGACGGCGGAGGCCGAATCGCTCAAGCGCCAGGTCGTCGAGGCGCGCATGGCGGCGATGCAGGCGCAGGTCGAACCGCACTTCCTGTTCAATACGCTGGCGTCGATCGATCACCTGATCGAGACCGACCCGGCGCGCGCGAGCAAGATGCAGAAGAACCTGATCGCGCTG
>CALMIL010000202.1 GCA_937864005.1 uncultured Burkholderiales bacterium | reverse complement strand
TCGAGATCGAATACGCAGCGCAGCGAGCGGCCGATCAGGCGCTGGATCTCCTGCGTGCGGCCGCTTTGCTTGCCGCGCGCCGCCTCGCGGTCGCTGCGCGTATTCGTCGCCCGCGGCAGCATGCCGTACTCGGCCGTGACCCAGCCCTCCCCGCTGCCGCGCTTGTGGGGCGGAACCTTTTCCTCGACCGACGCGGTGCACAGCACCCTGGTGTCGCCGAATTCGACGAGCACCGAGCCTTCGGCGTGGCGCGTGTAGTGGCGCGTGATGCGAACCGGGCGCAGCGCGTCGGCGGCGCGGCCTTGATTGCGGGAGTATGTCGCCGTCATGGTTTGGTCATGATTTGCGCCTCGCCGAGCGCTGGATGGCGTCCTTGATCTCGCGGATCGAGCGCTCGATCTCGGCTTCGTCGAGTTCGTCGGGGGTCTCCTGGCCGAGCACGCTGGCCTGGATCGTCGAGGCAAACACCTCGTCGCCGAGCGCCTGGGTCGAGACGGCGGCGCTGTCCGCGTTCTCGGCCGATTCCCATTCGATCGCGAGCACCGTCACGTTGTCGCATTTTGGGCCGCCCTTTCGCAGCGCCATCTCGACCAGATCGGGCACCGCATCCGAGATCGGATGGCTCGCGAGCTGGTCGGTGACCTCGGCATCGCTCACGTTGCCCCACAGCCCGTCCGAACACAGCAGGATGCGGTCGCCGCGCTGCAGCAGCAGCGGCCCGACGGTATCGACGACCGGCTTGCCCGGGCTGCCCAGACAGGTGAAGAGCACGTTGCGGTTGAAGCGCTCGGCGGGCATCACCTCGCGGCGCAGACTGTCCTGCAGCTCGGAGTACGAGTGGTCGCGCGTGCGGGCGACGAGCTTGCCGCCGCGCACGAGGTACAGGCGCGAGTCGCCGCAGTGCGCCCAGTACGCCGCATTGCCCTGCAGCAGACAGGCGACGAGCGTCGTGCGCGGCGTATCGAGCAGGCCCTTTTGCGTCGCGTAGCGCAGCAGCTGGTGATGGCCGGCGATGACGGCCTCGTTCAGGAAGCGCGTCGGGTCCTTCAGCTTGGGCTTGGCGGCGCCCTGGAAGAGCGCGGCGAGCATCTGCAGCGCGAGCTGCGATGCGACCTCGCCCTGCGGATGGCCGCCCATGCCGTCGGCCAGCGCGAAGAGGCCCGCATCCCGCGTGTAGCAGTAGCCCATGCGGTCTTCGTTCTTCTCGCGGCCGCCCTTGCGGCTGACCTGGTAGACGGCGAATCTCATCGCCGTGCCGTCGGCGCCTGCGCGCGGCGCGCCGTCCTTCGGCGCGCCGCCAAAGGGCCCTGCCCGCGCGGCCTCATGCCTTTGCGCCGCTCGTCAGGTTCTCGAGCTGCAGCTTGAGCCGCTCGCTGAAGCTGAGCTTGGTGTACTGGCGCTCGGTCTCGCGGCCGAGCTCCTTTTGCAGCGCGAAGACACTCTGCGGGCGCGACAGCGGATCGAGCGACATGCACCACTCGGTGACCTCGATCAGGTTGTCCGAGTAGACATTGCGCAGCCGCGACAGGCTCAAGCCGAGCCGGTCCTTCTCGATGCGCTGCGGCGCATCGTTCGGCGGATAGCCCTGCATGCAGGCGTAGATGCAGGCGCCGATCGCATAGATGTCGGTCCACGGCCCGAGCGTCCCGTCCCGCCGGTACATCTCGGGCGCGGCGAAGCCCGGCGTATACATCGGGCGGATGAAGTTGCCTTCCTTGGACAGCACCTCGCGCGCGGCGCCGAAATCGAGCAGCACCGCCTTGTTGTCGTTGCTGATGAAGATGTTGGCCGGCTTGATGTCGAGGTGCAGCATCTTGTGCTGGTGCACGATGCGCAGGCCGCGCAGGATCTCGTCGAACAGGCTGCGGATGGTCGACTCGCGAAACACCTTGTCGCGCTTCAGGTCGCGCGCGGTGACGATGAAATCCTGCAAGGTATCGCCCTGCAAGTAGTTCATCACCATGTAAACGGTCTCGTTCTCGCGCAGGAAATTCAGCACCGAAACGACACTCGGGTGCGAGATCTGCGCGAGCGACCGGCCCTCTTCGAAGAAGCTCTTCAGCCCGAGCCGGTACAGCGGCAGCTTGTCGGGCTTGATGCGCGGCGTGAGCTCGCCGGGGGCGCGCTCGGCGAGCGACGACGGCAGGTATTCCTTGATCGCCACCATGTGGCGATCCGGATCCTCGGCGAGGTAGACGACGCCGAAGCCGCCGGCCGCGAGCCGCTTGATGATCTGGTAGCCGCCGACCACGGTACCGGCCGGCAGCGGGGCTGGTTTTGGCTTCGACATGGTCCCCTTCGCTGCGCACGAAAGCGCGCGGGCAGTCTACCGCATGACCGCCCGCACGGGCACCGCCGTCGGCGCCGGGATGCGTGACGCAGGCAACGGATTGCCCGTCGCCGGCCCTAGTCGCGATCGATCCGCGCCTGCCGCCCCGCGGCGCGGCGTTCAGCCGCCGTTCTTCTTGATCAGCGCGCGGGCATCGTCGAGCAGCGCCTGGCCGTTGCCGCCCTTGGCGCCAACCTCGGTGATCCACTCCTTGTTGACGCTCTCGGTCTGCTTGAACCAGCGGTCGTACTCGGCGGGGCTGAGCGTGTCGAACACGCCGCCGGCGGCCGCGGCGAGCTTTTTCGCCGGGTCGGTCGTGCCGTCGAAGATCTTGCCGATCTGCCTGGACCATTCGAGGCCGGTGTTGGCATCGATGACCTTCTTCACGTCCGCCGGCAAGCTGTTGTACTTGGCCTCGTTCATCGCGATGACGAAGATCGTATTCGACATCCGCGGCGCGCCGACGGCGGTGTCGGTGTGGAACTTGGCGATCTCCTGCAGCTTGATCGGCGGCACGCCTTCCCAGGGCACCATCGCACCGTCGATCACGCCCTTGGCGACCGACTCGGGCACCTGCGGCAGCGGCATCTGCACCGGCGTCGCGCCGAGCGCGGTGAGCACCTTGGCGCCGATGCGCGTCGGGCCGCGCACCTTCAGGCCCTTCAGGTCCTCGAGCGTCTTCACCTGCTGCTTCGCAAAGTGCAGCAGCGCGCCGTCGTGCAGGTGCATCCCCAGGATCTTCACACCCTTGAACTCGTCCATCGAGTTCTTGTGCACGTACTCGTAGAGCGCCGGGCTGCCGACCTCGGCGTTCTTGGCCATGAACGGCAGTTCGAAGACCTCGGACTTGATGAAGCGCCCGGCCTGGTAGGTCGGCACCGTCCAGATGATGTCGGCGACGCCGTCCTTGGCCTGGTCGAACAGTTGCGGCGGCGTGCCGCCGAGTTGCATCGACGGGTAGATCTGGCACCTGATCTTGCCGCCGGACTCCTTGCCGATCTTCTCGCACCACGGGTTGAACACCTGGGCCTGGATCGTCGCCTGCGACGGCAGGAAGTGGTGGATCTTGAGCACGACTTCCTGCGCCTGCGTGGACGTACCGGCGAGCGCGAGTGCCGCGGCGGCGGCGAGCATCAGTTTGCGGTTCCGTTTCATGGTGTCGGCTCCTTA
>CALMIL010000201.1 GCA_937864005.1 uncultured Burkholderiales bacterium | reverse complement strand
CCTGGCGCGGCGACTTCAGCACCGCGAGGACGCGCGACGCGAGAGCCGTATAGCCGGCCATCACGACGAGGTCGGTGAAGACGAGCGTCGCGCCGATCACCGCATACTGCAGCGCGAGCGGCCGCGCCGGATCGATGAACTGCGGCACGACGGCGAGCATGAAGGCGGTGCCCTTCGGGTTCACCGCATTCAGGCCCCAGCCGCGCAGGATCAGGCGGCGCCTTGACACGAGCCTGCGTTCGGCGTCGGGCGCCTGCACCGCGCGCACCGGCGCGCGCCACTGCTGGACGCCGAGCCACAGCAGGTAGGCGACGCCCAGCCACTTGACGGCGACGAAGGCCGCCTCGGACGCCGCCATCAGCGCGCCGAGGCCGACGCCGACGATCGCGAGCTGCGTCACGATGCCGGTGACGAGCCCGAGCGTGAGCCAGTAGCCGCGCGCGAAACCGTGATTGACGCCGGCGCCCATCGCGGCAACGGCGCCCGGCCCGGGCGACAGGCTGATCGCCCACGACGCGGCGAAGAAGGTGAACCAGAGCGAGAGTTGCATGGCGGCGATTGTCATGCGGCGGCGACAATGCCGCTCATGGCGCGCGAAGGCAAGACCGTCTATACCTGCAGCGAGTGCGGCGGCACGAGCCCGAAGTGGCTCGGCCAGTGCCCGGCGTGCAACGCGTGGAATACGCTCGTCGAGGGCGTTGCCGAAAGCGGCGGCGCCGGGCGCAACCAGCGCTTCCAGCCGCTCGCGAAGGCGGCGCCGGTGGCGACGCTCGCCGAGATCGAGGCGGCGCCGATCGCGCACACGCCGACCGGCATCGCCGAGCTCGACCGCGTGCTCGGCGGCGGCATCGTCGAAGGCGGCGTCGTGTTGATCGGCGGCGACCCGGGAATCGGCAAGAGCACGCTGCTGCTGCAGGCGCTGGACCTGCTCGCGCGGCACACGCGCACGCTCTACGTCACCGGCGAGGAAAGCGGCGCGCAGGTCGCGCTGCGCTCGCGCCGGCTCGGGCTCGGTGCATCGGCGGTGCGCGTGCTGGCCGAGATCCAGCTCGAGCGCATCCTCGGGGCGATCGCCGCCGAGCGGCCGGCGGTCGTCGTCATCGACTCGATCCAGACCGTGTACTCCGAGTTGCTGACCTCGGCGCCGGGGTCGGTCTCGCAGGTGCGCGAGTGCGCGGCGCAGCTCACGCGCGCGGCGAAGGCGGGCGGCGTCACGGTGATCCTCGTCGGCCACGTGACGAAGGAGGGCGCGCTTGCCGGGCCGCGCGTCCTCGAGCACATCGTCGATACCGTGCTCTATTTCGAGGGCGACACGCACAGCGCGTTTCGCCTCATCCGCGCGTTCAAGAACCGCTTCGGCGCCGTCAACGAGATCGGCGTCTTCGCGATGACCGAGCATGGGCTGAAGGGCGTCAGCAACCCGAGCGCGATCTTCCTCTCGACGCACGCCGAGCCGGTGCCGGGCGCCTGTGTGCTCGTCACCGTCGAGGGCACGCGGCCGATGCTGGTCGAGGTGCAGGCGCTTGTCGACGGCGGCGGGCCGAGCCCGCGCCGGCTCTCGGTCGGCCTCGAGCGCGACCGCCTGGCGATGCTGCTCGCCGTGCTGCACCGCCACGCGGGCGTCTCGTGCATGGATCAGGATGTCTTCATCAACGCCGTCGGCGGCGTGCGCATCAGCGAACCGGCGGCGGATCTGGCGGTGCTGCTCGCGATCCAGAGCAGCCTGCGCGGCAAGCCGCTGCCGCGCGGCTTCGTCGCCTTCGGCGAAGTCGGACTCGCCGGCGAGGTGCGGCCCGCGCCGCGCGGCCAGGAGCGGCTGAAGGAGGCCGCCAAGCTCGGATTCAGCGTCGCCGTCGTGCCGAAGGCGAATGCGCCGAAGAAGGCGATCGAGGGCCTCGCGATCCACGCCGTCGAGCGCATCGAAGAGGCGATCGGGCTTCTCGGGTCACTCGGCTGACATCGCCCACCCACCGGCTTCGGCGCGGTTCGGTTCAGAGATCCTGATTGGCGATGAACCTCGGCGCCGATGCTGGCACGCCCCCAAGAACCCTCACCCCGCCCTCTCCCGCACGCGGGAGAGGGGGAGAACTCTTGCCTCTTCCACGGCAACGGGGTTGGGTGAGCGACGATACGGCTGCAGGGCTTGGTCGCCGATCGGTTCAGAGATAGACGACGATCCGGTCGCCGACCCTGATGTGCTCGTAGAGCCACTTGGCGGCCTGATAGTCCTTGAGCTGGCTGCAGCCGTGCGAGCCGCTCGCGTAGCCCTTGTCGGCGAAGTCCTGCGAGAAGTGGATGGCCACGTTGCCGCTGTAGAAGATTGCGTACGGCATGGGCGTGCGCTCGCCGAAGATGGTCGAGACGGTGTCGCGGTTCATGTACCAGACGCGAAACTCGCCGACCGGGCTGTCCCAGCCGGGCCGCGCGAAGCGCGCCTCGCGCGTGAACTGCACCTTGCCGTCGACTACGTAGGACATCAGCCTTTGCTGCTTGGAAATGCACACCACCCTGCCGGTCGCGCACCGCGCGTCGAGGTCCTGCGTCAGGGTGCTTGCCGGCGGCGCGTCGAACAGTTCGGCGTAACGCGGATTGCGGCTCGCGCGCAGCAGATTCGACCACGTGCGCTCGTCCATCACGTCGCTTGCGGGCAGGCCCAGGCGCGCGCGGTAGGCGCCGATCGCCTGCCGGGTGGGAGCGTCGAGTTCGCCGCCGAGCTCCCCCTTGTAGACCCCGATCTGCCCGAGCCGGTGCTGCAGCTCCATCATGTAGGCGCGCTGTTCGGGGCCGGTGAACCACGGGCCGACGTCGGTATTGTCCAGTTCGGCCGCGGTCGGCGGGAGCGACTTGGCCAGCAGCGCGTCCCAGGTCGGCCGGTCGACCCGGCCGCTGGGCTGCAGCCCGTTGTCGCGCTGGAAGTTGGCGACCGCAGCGCGCGTTTGCATGCCGAAGCGGTCATTCGCGTCATAGGCTGCGAGGTACTTCGCGTGGCGAAGGCGGATCTGCAGTTCGCGCACCTGCGGCGCTTGCGCACCGAAGCGCAACTCCTGCGGGTGCGGTGCGCCGCGGCCCGGTGCATCGGGCCCGGCAGCGGCTGCCGCCGTCGCGGGTTGCGGACCGGGCGCGAAGACCCGCTTGGCGGCAAGCGCGCCTTGCGACTGTGCGGCGGCCGCACAAAGGCCGACGCCAACCGCGACGGCGCCCATGCGCAGGCGGCGAGCAATGCTTTGAGCCGTCATCGCAAGATTATCGGATCGGCGGCAACCGGCCCCAGACGCTGAGGGTTGATGGAGCGCAAGAAGAGGTGCGATTGCAGGTATATGCACAAACGCGCTGGCGCGGGTGCCGGCATGCGCCCCACTCGAGAGACGATCGGATGCCGCAGACAACAAGGCCCCGCTGCGGGGCGGGGCCTTGTCGTACCGTGCGGCTGACCGCTCAGGCCTTGCGGCGGCGGAGCGCGACCAGCCCCAGCACACCCAGGCCAGCGAGCATCAGCGCATACGCGCTTGGTTCGGGAACCGGGGTCACGTTGCGCAGCCAGAACGACGAGTTCGAGTAGTCGGGCACCTGCCCGCCGTTGTTGAGCCAGGCGATATTCCAGGTGCCGTTCTGGATCGAGTTGGCTGACAGCACCAGGTCATCGAACAGGAACGCGCCCGAGCGATTGCTCGCGTGCATCGCCACGACGAGGTCGATCTTCACGCTTTGATCGGCGCCGAAAGTCCAGGTGCCGCTCTTGCCCGACTGCGGGGCGAGAGACCATGAAAAGCTGACGCCGTCCAAGATTGTCGGCGAGGAGCCGCTGTTCACCTTGGCGAGCAAGGTCCAGCCGGTGCCGAACGGGTTCGGGCTGAAACCGCTCGGGTTGCCATTGGGCCCCTGATCCGGATTGACGGTCGAGATGACGCACGTGTTCGAGTCGGCGCCGCCGAGCGTGAAGTCGCCCGTGGCCGAGGTGCCGACGCTGACACCGGTGCACGATGCGGCGTTGGCCGCGGTGGCGAAGAGGGATGCAGCCGCGAGTGCGGCAGCGGTGAGAGGGAGGCGAATCGTCATTCGTGTTGCTCCTTGGCTGGGTGTCGGGGTCGGTCGGACATCGTCACTTCGAAGCCTGGCCGGGTCCTGCTGGCAGTGCATGTGCGCTGCGTTCGCGCCGCCCTGGCATCGAGCACTGTCCGTCGCACTTTGCAAGCGTGTACATAGGCTATCCCCCCCCCCGCGACTCTTGCCAAGCCCCGGTTCCGGGGGGTGTCACGCTGGCCAGAGGGGACAGCCGACATCCCGTGCGATGCAGCCGGCGCCAATGCAGGCCGTAAAATCGACCCCTCTTCAAAACCCGGGGTGTTCCATGTCGATGTCCGACCGCGACGGCAAGATCTGGATGGATGGCGAGCTCGTCGACTGGCGCGACGCCAAGATCCACGTCCTCACGCATACGCTGCACTACGGCTGCGGCGCCTTCGAGGGCGTGCGCGCCTACAACACCGTCTCCGGCACGGCGATCTTCCGCCTGCGCGAGCATACCGAGCGGCTCTTCAACAGCGCCAAGATCCTGCGCATGAAGATCCCGTTTTCGTTCGAGCAGGTGATGGACGCGCAGCGTGAGGTGGTGCGCGCGAACAAGCTCGAATCGTGCTACCTGCGTCCGCTGACGTGGATCGGCGATACCAAGCTCGGCGTCAGCCCGAAGGGCAACAAGATCCACCTGATGGTCGCCGCCTGGCCGTGGGGCGCCTACCTCGGCGAAGAGGGCATGAAACGCGGCATCCGCGTCAAGATCAGCAGCTATACGCGCCACCACGTCAATATCACGATGACGCAGGCGAAGGCGGTGAGCAACTACTCGAATTCCATCCTCGCCAACATGGAGGCGCTGGACGACGGCTACGACGAGGCGATGCTGCTCGATGCGTCGGGCTTCGTCAGCGAGGGCGCGGGCGAGAATCTCTTCATCGTCAAGAACGGCGTCGTCTATACGCCCGACCTGTCGGCCGGCGCCTTGAACGGCATCACGCGCAATACGGTATTCGCGATCTGCTCCGACCTCGGGCTGAAGCTGGTCGAAAAGCGCATCACGCGCGACGAGGTGTATATCTGCGACGAGGCCTTCTTCACCGGCACCGCCGCCGAGGTGACGCCGATCCGCGAGCTCGACCGCATCGAGCTCGGCAGCGGATCGCGCGGGCCGGTCACCGAGAAGATCCAGAATGCGTTCTTCGATATCGTCAATGGACGCAACCCGAAGTACGCCGAGTGGCTGACCAAGGTGTGATGGCGATGAGCGATGCAAGCAGCGAGGCCGGGGCGGCGGTCGAGGTGACCGCCAAGGACATGCCGGCGCCCGGCACGATCTTCTGCCCGAATCCGAAGATGCGGCTGTGGAACGCCCATCCGCGCGTCTACTTCGATATCGGCACGACCGGCGAGGCGCGCTGCCCGTACTGCGGAACGCGCTATCGCCTGAAGGCAGGCGAGGCGCTCGGTGCGCATTGACCCCGACGCTGCCCGGCGCCTGAAGCACCGCCTTCGATGACGCGCAGCCTCGTCATCGCGCCGCAGTGGATCGGCGACGCGGTGATGAGCGAGCCGCTGCTGGCGCGGCTTGCCGCGCGCGGCGAGACGCTCGAGGTGGCCGCGCTGCCGTGGGTCGCGCCGGTCTATCGTGCGATGCCGCAGGTCGGCGAAGTGATCGAGCTGCCGTTCGCCCACGGCCGGCTCGACTGGCCGGCGCGGCGCCGGATCGCACGCGAGCTGCGCGGCCGCTTCGACGCCGCCTACGTGCTGCCGAATTCGTTCAAGTCGGCGCTGCTGCCGTTTCTGGCGCGCATCCGGCTGCGCACCGGCTATCTCGGCGAATCGCGCTGGGGCCTCTTGAACCGGCGCCTCGCGAATGTGCCCGGACGGCCGCCGATGGTCGCCTTCTACAGCGCCCTCGCGGGCGAAGCCGCGGCCGGCGACGCGCAGCCGCGGCTGCATCTCGATGCCGCGCGCATCGCCGCGGCGGCCGAACGGGCCGGCGTCGCGCCGGGCGGCTACTGGGTCTTCGCGCCGGGCGCCGAGTACGGGCCGGCCAAGCGCTGGCCGGCGGAGCACTATGCATCGCTCGCACGCGCCTTGCACGCGCACAGTGCGCTCGCGGTGCTGCTGCTCGGTTCGGCGAAGGAGGCCGATCTGTGCCGCGCGATCGCGCACCAGGCGGTCGGTGCGTGCGAGGTGCTCGCCGGGCAGACGTCGCTTGCCGACTCGATGGCGCTGATCGCCGCCGCGCGCGGCGTCGTCAGCAACGACTCGGGACTGATGCACGTCGCCGCCGCCTTCGGCGTGCCGCAGGTCGCGCTGTTCGGCTCGACCAGTCCCGAGCACACGCCGCCGCTGAATCCGAATGCGCGCGTGATCTGGTTGAAGGAGGAGTTGCAGCTCGACTGCGCGCCCTGCTTCGACCGTACCTGCCGCTTCGGCCACACCCGCTGCCTGACCGAGATCGCGCCGCAGCGTGCGCAGGAAGCGCTGCTGCAGGCGGTGGCGGGCCGGCACGACGAGCCGCAATGACCGTCCCCGATCGTCCCGAATCCGACCCCGCGCCGCACGGGGTGCCGGCCTTTACCGCCGATCCGCGGCTGCATCAGGCGCTCGCCGGCGCCGGCACGTCGGTCTGGGAATGGCACGTGACGACCGACCGGCTCGGCGATCTGGACGAGGGCACCGCGATGCTCGGCTATGCGCGCGGCGAGATCGCATCGACGCAGGCCGCGTGGAGCGCGCTGATGCATCCCGACGACCGCGCCGGCAATGACGCCGCCTACGAGCGCCACGCGCGCGGCGAGGCCGCGATCTACGAACACGAATACCGCATCAAGGCGCGCGACGGCTCGTGGCGCTGGATGTCCGAGCGCGGCCGCATCGTCGAGCGCGCGCCGGGCGGCGCCCCGCTGCGCATGCTCGGCACGCAGACCGATATCTCGGAGCGCAAGCGCGCCGAGGGACTGGCGCTCGAGCTTGCGCAGCGGCTGCACAAGATCACGCGCCACGTGCCGGGCATGGTGTTCCAGTTCGCCAGGCGGCCCGACGGCAGCGGATATTTCCCCTTCGTCAGCGAGCGCTGCCTGGCGCTGACCGGCATCGCGCCGGAAGTGCTGCGCACGGATGCGACGATCATGCTGCGCGCCACCGAGCGCGCCGACCGCGAGCGCGTGCGGGAGTCGATCCGCCGCTCGATGCAGCGGCTCGTGCCGTGGCGCTGCGAATTCCGGCTCCACCTGCCTGGCGGCACGGTGCGCTGGCTGCGCGGCAGCGCGACGCCGCAGGCCGAGGACGACGGCACCGTGCTCTGGCACGGCTACCTCGAGGACGTGAGCGAGCTCCACGAGCTCGAGCAGGCGCGCCTGGCGCGCACCGCGGCGGAGGCCGCGAACCGGGCGAAGACCGAGTTCCTGTCGCACATGAGCCATGAACTGCGCACCCCGCTCAACGCCGTGCTCGGCTTCGCGCAATTGCTGCAGATCGACGGCGCCGAGCCGCTCGGCGTGCGCCAGCAGCGCCACGTCGCGCTGATCAAGGAGGCCGGCGAACACCTGCTGGAGATGATCAGCGAACTGCTCGACCTGACGCGCGTCGAGGCGGGGCGGCTCGAGGTCGCGCTCGCGGACGTCGCGCTCGCGCCGCTGCTGCGCGAATGCGTGGACATGCTGCAACCGCTCGCCGACGCGGCGGGCGTCGCGATCGGGACCGGGGCGTGCGATGGCGCGCCGCCGGTGCGCGCCGACCGCACGCGCCTGAAGCAGGTGCTCGCCAATCTGCTGTCCAACGGCATCAAGTACAACCGGCGCGGCGGCAGCGTCGAATTGCGCGTGCGCGCCGGGGCGCGGCGCATCACGATCGATGTCGCCGACGACGGCGCGGGCATCGCCGAGAAAGATGCGAAGGCGCTGTTCCAACCCTTCAACCGCCTCGCGCAGCGCCACAGCGGGATCGAGGGCACCGGCATCGGCCTGGCGCTCAGCCGCGCGCTGGTGCGCGCGATGGGCGGCGATATCGCGGTGCGCTCGCGCCTGGGCGCCGGCTCGACGTTCAGCGTCGAGCTGCCGCCCGCGGGCGATGCACCGCGCCCGACTCGTGCCGGGGCGGATTCCTGAAAGCGAAGTCGATATGAGCGAGCGCGCCGAATTTGTCCTCACCCTGTCGTGCCGCGACCGGCCCGGCATCGTGCATGCCGTCGCCGGGCTGCTCTACGAGGTCGGCTGCAACATCATCGACTCGCAGCAGTTCGGCGACCTGCCGGCGGCCGACGATGCGCAATGCCTGCACGCGACGGGGCTGTTCTTCATGCGCGTCCACTTCTCCGCTCCCGCCGGACTCGCGGATCTCGGCGTGCTGCAGACGCTTTTTGCGCCGACGCGCGAGCGCTTCGAGATGGCGCTGCAGCTGCACGCGCTGGCCGAACGCGCGCGCGTGCTGCTGATGGTGAGCCGCGAGGGGCACTGCCTGAACGACCTGTTGTTTCGCTCGCGATCGGGGCAATTGCACGCCGAGATCGCGGCGATCGTCTCGAATCATCCCGACTTCGGCTCGCTCGCCGCGAACTACGGCGTCGCATTTCACCACCTGCCGCTCGCTGCCGGGGCGCCGGCCGAGGCGAAGGCGGCGCAGGAGCAGGCGGTGCGCGACCTGATCGATCGCGAACGCATCGATCTTGTCGTGCTCGCCCGCTACATGCAGATCCTGAGCCCGGCGTTCTGCGAATTCGTGAAGGGCCGCGCGATCAACATCCATCACAGCTTCCTGCCGAGCTTCAAGGGTGCGCGGCCCTACCTGCAGGCGCACGATCGCGGCGTGAAGCTGATCGGTGCAACGGCGCACTACGTGACCGCGGATCTCGACGAGGGTCCGATCATCGAGCAGGACGTCGCGCGCGTCGACCACAGCCTGAATGCCGACGATCTGGCCGCCGTCGGCCGCGATGTCGAAAGCGTCGTCCTCGCGCGCGCCGTGCGCTGGCACGTCGAACACCGCGTGCTGATGAACGGCCCGAAGACGGTCGTCTTCCGCTAGCCATGGCCAGGTTCCCGCCGTCCGCGATCGGCTCCGCCGAGGAGACCGAGGCGCGCTTCTACGAGGCCCTGCAGCAGGCCGACCTCGAGCGCCTGATGTCGGCCTGGGCCGACGACGACGCGGTCGTCTGCGTCCACCCCGGCTGGCCGCGGCTCGTCGGCTTGGCGGCGATACGCGCCTCGTTCGAACGCATCTTCGGGCACGGTCCGGTCGACGTCTGGCCCGAGCGTACGCGCCGGCTGCAGATCGGATCGACCGCGGTGCACAGCGTCGTCGAGCGCGTCGGCGTGCTCACCGCCCAGGGGCTGCGCTCGGTGCACGTCGACGCGACCAACGTCTTCGTCAATACCGCACTCGGCTGGCGCCTCGTCGCGCACCACGCCAGCCCAAGCACGGCCGGCGAGCCGGCCGAGGCGGCGCCGCCCTCGTCGGCGATTCATTGATGCACGACTACCGCGCGCCGCGCTGGCTCGCCGGCTCCGGCCTGGTCGGCGGCAATCTGCAGACGATCTGGCCGGCGCTCTTCGCACGCCGCTACGACGGCGCCGTGCCGGCGCTGCGGCGCGAGCGCTGGGCGACGCCTGACGGCGACTTCATCGACGTCGACTTCGGCGCCGCGGCGCCGCCCGGCGCCGAGGCACGCTGGCTCGTCCTGTTCCACGGCCTCGAGGGCTCGTCGGCCAGCCACTACGCGCAGGCTTTCGCGTACTGGGCGTGCAGCCACGGCTGGGCGTTCGCGGTGCCGCACTTTCGCGGCTGCTCGGGCGAGATGAACCTCGCGCCGCGCGCCTACCATTCGGGCGATTTCGAGGAGATCGGCTGGATGCTCGAGCGGCTGCGTGCGCGCAGCGCTGCGCCGCTCGTCGCGGTCGGCGTCTCGCTCGGCGGCAATGCGCTGCTGCGCTGGGCCGAGGAGGCGGGCGACGGCGCGGCGCGCGTCGCCCGCTGCGTGGCCGCGATCTCGTCGCCGATCGACCTCGCGGCCGGCGGCCGCGCGATCGGGCTCGGCTTCAACCGGCTCGTCTATACGCGCATGTTCCTGCGCACGATGCGGCAAAAGGCATTCGCCAAGCTCGCGCAGCATCCGGGGCTCTTCGATCGCGACGCGATGCTCGGCGTGCGCGACCTGTACGCCTTCGACAATATCTTCACCGCGCCGCTGCACGGCTTTCGCGATACCGAGGACTACTGGGCGCGCGCATCGGCCAAGCCGCAGCTCGGCCGCATCCGCATCCCCGCGCTCGTCGTCAACGCCCGCAACGACCCCTTCGTGCCGGCGGCGAGCCTGCCGACCGCGGCGCAGGCCGGGCCGCGCGTCACGCTCTGGCAGCCGGCGCACGGCGGGCACGCCGGGTTTCCGGCCGGCCCGCCCCCTGGCCATCTTGCCAGCATGCCCGATGCGGTCATGCGGTGGGCACAGACCGAAAGCTGAGCGATGATGCGCGGATGGATGAGATCGTCCGTGCCGCGCTGAAGAAGTGGCCCAACGTGCCGGCCTGCTACGGCTGGCTCGCGCTGGACGCGCGCGGCGACTGGTATATGCGCGACGACCGCATCCAGGCCGCCGGGCCGTTTCCGGCCGTCAAGGGCAGCCGCATCGAGCACGAGAAGCTGCGCGAATTCATCGAGCGCAACTATGCGGCCGACGACCACGGCGGCTGGTTCTTCCAGAACGGACCGCAGCGCGTGTATGTCGAACTCGAGGCCGCGCCGTGGGTCTGGCGCGTTCGCGCCTCCGGCAATGCGGTGCAGGTGCGCGACCATTGCGGCGCCGCGGCCACGCCGGGCGAGAGCTTCCTCGACGAACAGGGGCGGCTTTTCCTCGCCGCCGAGCGGGGCCTGGGCATCGTCCACACCCAGGACATGCTCGACGCCGCGAATGCGATCGAGGCCGGCGTGTGGGCGCCGCGGCAGGCGGCCTTTGCCGAGTTGCCCCAGCGCTTCGGTTTCAGGCTCAGCCCGCAGATGGATCGCATGCGGGCATGACAAAGGGGAGCCGAAGCTCCCCTTGCGCGATCACGGCCGGTTGAGGCGTCGATCAGTCTTTGCGGCGGCGGCGTGCGACGACTCCCAGTGCGGCTAGGCCGAGCGCCATCAGGGCATAGCTCTCGGGCTCGGGGACGCCGGACACCGTGTTGGTGAAGGAGAAGCTCAGGTCGTTGAAGTCGAACGGCCCGTTGTACAGGTCTTCGAAGCTGACGAGCGTCGTTCCCGGCATCCAATCGGCCTGCACGCGGGCGTGGGCATGCCCATCCGGATTGCGCGAGTCCGGGCCGGTAAAGAAGTCGTTGCCGGTGTTGTTGACGTGCAGCCTGAAGAGCAACTCGGTTCCCGCGGCAAACGTACCGAGCACCTTGGTGTCGCCCGGGCTGTTGGCGTGGTTGTTGAAGACGAACTCACCCGTGTTCTCGAGGTACAGATCGTTGCTGTAGGACGCGGAATTGCCTTCGTAGGTGGCCGTCACCTCGCCCCCTGACGCGACGACGAGCAGGCCTTCGGTGCCCGGGGCGGCGATCGGGAAAGCTTGAGCCGACAGGCTGACCGCCACCGCGGCAAGCGCGACGACTTTGGCGACGAGTTTCATGAGTTCTCCTGGGTGCACGTGAGCCGCCGGGAACTCCAGCGGTTGCGCGATGATGGGCGCGGCGCAGGGCCGGTGCAATCCCGCGGATCGGGGGCGATGCTTCGGACAGATTGCGGCAGCGGCACTATTGCACGCCGCGCCGATGGCGAAGCCGCAGCCGGCGCGGGCCCGAGACTCGGGGCTCGCGCCGGGGTGCGCTATTTCGCGGGCTCGGAAGCCGCCGCCGCAGGCGCCGCCGGCTCCTCGAACTTGGCGCCGGCCTTGTTCGCCATGTAGACGACGGCGCGGCCGATCTCGAAATCGGCGAAGCTGCCGCCGCCCTGCGGCGGCATCGCGTTCTTGCCCTTGAGCGCCGAATGCAGCAGGGCGTCGTAGCCGGTCTTGATGCGCGGGGCCCAGGCTTCGGTGTCGCCGAACTTGGGCGCGCCGGCCGCCCCCGTCGCATGGCAGGCGCTGCACTGCGCGGTATAGACCTGCTCGCCGGTGTGCACGACCGCCGCGCCGCCGCCCTCGGCGATCTCGACCGTGCCGGCCGATTGCAGGCGCCGCGCGATCGCCTCGCGGTCGAGCGCGTCGCTGCCGGCGGCCGGACGCGTCTCGTTGCCCACGTAGATGGCGAGCATCGAAATCACGGCGATCGGGATCGCGAACGCGAAGAAGACGGTCGCGACGAGTTGCTTCGGGGTCTTGATCGGGCCTTCGTGGGCTTCGTCGTGATCGTTGTGGGCGTCGCTCATGGAGTCCTCGAATCTGGCTGCGTTCGGCCTTTGCGCCGCGGCACGAAGGCGGGCGCGGCGCGCAAAAAAACGTGCGGATTATAGGGCTCGGGCCTGCGCGCGACGCCGCCACGCCGGGCGTAGGGCCGTGCGTTACGCGCTATCGTCGCGGCCTTCCTTCACTCCGATCTCTCTCGATGAAGCTCTACTACAGCCCCGGCGCCTGCTCCCTTTCGCCCCATATCGTGCTGCTCGAGGCGGGCCTGCCTTGCGAGCTCGTCCTTGCGAGCACTAAGACCCACAAGCTCGCCGACGGGACCGACTACTACACGATCAACAGCAAGGGCTCGGTCCCGCTGCTCGAGCTCGACGACGGCGAACGCCTCACCGAAGGCCCGGTGATCGTGCAGTACCTCGCCGATCTGGCGCCGGCCAGCAAGCTCGCGCCGGCCAACGGCACGCTGGCGCGCTACCGGCTGCAGGAGTGGCTGAACTTCCTCACGAGCGAAGTGCACAAGGGCTTTTCGCCGCTCTTCAACCCGGCCACGCCGGAGGACTACAAGCCGGTCGGCAAGGCGCGCCTGGTCGACCGGCTGTCGTGGGTCGATGCCCGGCTCGAAGGCAAGACCTACCTGATGGGCGAGCAGTTCACGGTCGCCGACGCCTATCTGTTCACGCTGACGAACTGGGCCCGGCCGGTCGGCCTGGAGATATCGCATCTCGCCCGCCTCGGCGCCTATATGGCGCGCGTCGCGGCCCGGCCCGCGGTGCAGCAGGCGATGAAGGACGAGGGTCTGCTGAAGTAGCGCCTTGCGCGCCCGCCGGGCGGCCGGGGCGATCAGCCGGCCGCCGGTTTGGCGTGCAGCAGCGCGTCGCAGGTATTGCGCTGCGCATCCTGCGCGGGCAGTGCGGCGCAGACGGCCGCGAGCTGCGTCTGCAGCCGCTTGATCGAATCGGCGTGCGCGCCGTTCGC
>CALMIL010000200.1 GCA_937864005.1 uncultured Burkholderiales bacterium | reverse complement strand
CCCGGACCTACCCGGCGTCAGCCTCGACCGGCCAAGATAGTTGTCGTCGACCGGCCAAGGTAATTGTCGCCAACCACCACATTGAAGCGCTACGCGAGCGCGGTCGGTTGCGAGCTTCAGGTCAAGCTGGTGCCCAAAAAGGCGACCTGATGCCCAACAGGTCGCTGCAGCCGACAGCCAGCAAGCGCCGCTTCGTGCCGCTTGCCGTCTGCCGCTGAGCCTCGAGGACCAGACCGCCAATGCCAGCGACCGATCGACCCGTGAAGCGCACCGAGGAATGAGCCTGCAGTCGCATATGCGACATCCGAGGCGGGCTGCGTGCTCTGAGCCCGCGCCGAGATGGAATCGGCGTCAGCGCGGCGCCAATCGTTCGAAGCGACGGGCGTGAAGCTGCCGCAAGCGTTGTCGGCGTGCGTTGCTGTGGGGGCGACCCGGGGTGACATGATGGGCGATCAATCGCTGTGCAAGGCCGGATGCAGACGCTCCTCCTGCGAATCGGTCTTGTCCCGCGAAATCTCGTCATGAACGTCCGACCGTTGAGGCTTCCTCCAGGCGCCGATCTCCGTGCGGCGCTTGAAGCCGCCACGACCGGGCATCACGGCTCTGCGTTCGTCGTCTGCGGCATCGGCAGTCTTACCGACGCGAAGATCCGCTTCGCAGGGCAGGAAGCCACGACAACCGTCGCCGGTCCATCGGAGATCGTTTCTCTCTCGGGAAGCCTGTCTGCCGATGGAGCGCATCTGCACATGTCGGTGGCCGGTGCGGATGGCGCAGTCGTCGGAGGTCACGTTGTCCACGGCAACCTGGTGCGAACCACCGTCGAAGTCTTGCTCGTGCTCTTGCCGGAATGGCGACTCAGCCGCGAGCATGATCCTTCCACCGGGTACAAGGAACTGCACGTCCGTTCGCGCGGGCCGGAGCGTGACGCCTGATCCTTCGCCGCAGTGGACCGCAAGTGGCATGCCGCCGGCCACCGCCGCCTGTCTGGCAAGCCGCAAAGGGCCGAGCGGCACCACAAGTTCGCCACCCGACATCGCTTTGCATCCGCCCGCCCTGCTACGCTTCGCGAATCATGCAAGTCGAACACGGCATTCTTGTGCAGGCTCCCGCCGAGCGCGTCTTTCGCATCTACGAGAACGTCGCTGCCTGGCACACCTGGGATCCCGATACCAAACGCGCTTCGCTTGACGGGCCGTTCGCGGCCGGCACGCGCGGTTCGCTCACCCCGGCCAAGGGCAATACGGTGCCGATGCTGCTGACCAAGGTCGAGCGCAACGCCTGCTTCACGGTCGAGTCCAGGATTCCGTTGTTCCGCATGCTCTTCGAGCACGAGCTCGTTGCCCAAGGCGCCGCGGTCAAGGCGATTCATCGCGTCACGATCGGCGGGCCGCTCTCGCTCCTGCTCGGCCGCATGCTGGTCAAGCAACTGAACCAGGGGCTTCCCGTCACGCTCGCCGGCCTCAAGCGGCTTGCGGAAGGCGCCGCCTGAATCGAACGGCGGGCGGCGCAAGCTGTGGCCATGTACCTCGCCGTCGTCGTCGCCTTCATGCTGGTGCTGCCGCTCGGGTCGATCGGGCTGAGCCTTGCCGCCCCCGGAGCCACTGTGTCAGCCGCGCTCGTGGCCAAGTGGTTCGTCATTTGGTCCGTCGGTGCGCGGCTGTCATTGGCCGGTTTCAGGCAGATCGTTCAACCGCGCTACACGGCACAAGTCATACTGTCGCTCGAGCACGAGGAGTCGCATCTGCTCGTCAGGGAGCTTGGATTCGCGAACCTGGCACTCGGCATCGCGGGACTTGCATGCTGGCTGTTCCCGACCTGGGTTCCGGCGGTGGCGCTGGCAGGGGCGATCTTCTACTGTCTTGCCGGGTTCAATCACCTTGTGCAGCCGCATCGCGGCAAGCTGGAGAGTATCGCCATGGTCTCCGATCTCCTTGTTGGTCTGGTGCTTGCCGCGGCATTCGTCGGCGCCATCGAATGACCGGCGCAGTCGAGCCCTGGCTCGGCGCGACGCCATGCCGCGGCCGAAGCGCTGCGGCGGGCTTCGACCGCCGCCACCTCGGGACCGGGGAGTCCCCTTCATTCCTTGTGCATTCCGGTTGCGGAGGGTCGACCGATGAATGAAATGAACGTCTTCGTCAGCGTCGGTGGGACGGCCACGGAAAAGCAGGAGGCCTTCGTGCGGGCGGTGGAAGACCGGCTTCGCAGCGAAGGGCTCGTGCCGCATACGGTCGGCCGGAATACGTTCAGCGCCGATGCACCGCTGAAGGCCGTCACCGCGTTGCTCGACCGATGCTCGGGCACCGTGGTCATTGCGCTCGAGCGGACCTACTTCGCCGCGGGCATCGAGAAACGAGGCGGCCCGAAGGAGAGAGCACTCGCCGAGGTCAGGCTGGCCACGCCATGGAACCACATCGAAGCCGCCATGTCGTATGCCCGCGGGCTGCCGCTGCTGGTCATCGTCGAGACCGGCCTGAAGAGCGAAGGCCTGATCGAGCGCGGATATGACTGGTACGTGCAGTGGGTCAGTCCCGACGCCGCGGCGCTGACGTCCAACGAGTTCAACGGCGTTCTGGCAAGCTGGAAACAGAAGATGCTGGACGCGCCGAAGCAGGCGGCGCCATCCAAAGCGCCGGCCGACCTGACGGTCGCCGAGCTGCTCGGCGGCTTGAAGCCGGTTCAGCTGTGGTCCGTCCTCGTTGCGCTGGCCGCCTTGGTCGCGGGAGCATTCGCACTCGGTGGGAGGCTCTTCGGTGGCGCATAGCGGCATGGCAGGCGCTTGCGCCCGCCCCGTCATGGCGCGCCGCGCCCGCCACTGAACGCCCGCCGCAGGCATCGCGAATGACACCGCAGGGCGCCGCGCTGATGGCGCAATACAACCGCTGGATGAACGACCGCATCTTCGAGGCTGCGGCAAGGCTCGACGACGCGACCCTGGCGGCCGACATGGGCGCCTTCTTCGGCTCGATTCTTGGAACGCTGAACCACATCGCCGTCGCGGATACGATCTGGCTGCATCGCTTCGCCCGACACCCGGCTTCATTCCCAGCCCTCGGCGCACTCGCCGGTTTCGCGCATCCGACTTCACTGCGCCAGACGCTTGCGCCCGATCTGGCCGGCCTTCGCGCCTACCGGCGCGCACTGGACGATCTCATCCAGCGCTGGGTTGCCGAGCTCCGGCCCGAGCACCTCGCGGTCGACCTTGCATACGGCAATATGGCCGGCGTCACGTCGCGCCGGAACTTCGGCGGCCTGCTCCAGCACTTCTTCAACCACCAGACGCACCACCGCGGCCAGGTCTCCACACTGCTGTTCCAGGCGGGCGTCGATATCGGCGTCACCGACCTGCTGGCCGTTCTTGCGAACCGCGAAGACTGATCGCATCCGAGCCGACACCGTGGGTCGGAGCTTGTGCTCGTCAATCGGAGATGGCCAACATGAAGCGTGTCACCGGCATCGGCGGGATCTTTTTCAAATCGTCGGATCCGGCGGCGCTGGGCGCCTGGTACCGCGACCACCTGGGCCTGGATCTGACCGAATGGGGCAGCGCCGTATTCCATTGGGGCGGCGCCGGCAGCCCTGCGGGTGCGACGGTGTGGAGTCCTGTCGCCCAGGATACGACCTACATGGCCCCGGGAACGGCGAGCTTCATGATCAACTTCCGGGTCGCCGATCTGGACGCCTTGCTTGCCGCCTTGCGGGCCGAGGGATGCAACGTCATCGACAAGACCGAGACCTCGGAGCAGGGCAGGTTCGGCTGGGTGGTCGATCCCGAAGGCAACAAGGTCGAGCTGTGGCAGCCGCCCGAGGGGCAATAGGCGGCAAGCGCTGTCGGGCGCAGGCAGAAAAAAGGGCCCGGAGGTCATCCGAGCCCTTGTGGATGGTGGAGCCGGCGGGAATCGAACCCGCGTCCGCTGGCCATCGTCAGGCAGATCTACATGCTTAGCTGGCTGATTTGGCTTTAGGGCCCTGGGTCGCGCAGCAGCACGCTACCCCGGTCCCGAGTCACTTGATTTGATTCCCGGTCGAGTGACCCGGCCGGAAACGAGCCCATGTGGATGACCTCGCAGCCCTTGGGTTGCCCCTCAGGCCCAGCCCATCGGCCAACTGTTGCGAGGCTCGCCGGTTTTAAGCGGCGAGAGCGTACGTTTGATCGTTCGCAGTTACTTTGTTTCCAGTGGATTTACGAGCGAACTGGTGCTCGGCATGCCCTGTTCCAACTCCGCACCCGCGTCGAAGCCAGGTCGGCCCCTGGTAGGCGGTAGTTTAGGGCATCGCGAGCCATTGCAAGAGCTCGCCGGGCGAATCGATCACGGCATCGGCGTTCCAGGCGCCGATCGGCTCGCCCAGACCAAGGTAGCCCCAGGCCGCGGCGATCGTGCGCATGCCGGCGGCGCGGCCGGCCTGCACGTCGCGCAGATCGTCGCCGACGTAGACGCACTCGTCCGGCGCCACGCCAAGCCGGCGCGCCGCCTCGAGCAGCGGCGCCGGATGCGGCTTCGAATGCGGCGTGCTGTCGCCGCAGATGACGACCGCGGCGCGCGATGCGAGTCCCAGGCCCTGCACCACCGGGTGCGTATAGCGCGCGACCTTGTTGGTGACGATGCCCCAGCGGATAGCCGCCGAATCGAGTGCCGAGAGGACGGGCACGACGGCGTCGAAGATGCGGCTCTCGCGCGTCAGGCGGGCCTCGTAGCGCGCGAGAAACTCGTCGCGCAGCGTTGCGAATTCGGGGTCGCCCGGCGTCACCTGCAGCGCCACGCCGACCATGCCGCGCGCGCCGCTGCCGACCATCGGGCGCAACTGTTCGTACGGCAGGGCGGGAAGCCCGCGCTGCAGGCGCATCTCGTTGCCGGCGCCGGCCAGATCGGGGGCGCTGTCCACCAGCGTGCCGTCGAGGTCGAACAGCACGACGCGAGGTGTGTCGCTCATGTCTGCCGCCTTCGGCAGCGCCCGCGGCATGACCAGGAGAGCCGCAGCCGGCTCATGCCGGGCGCGTGCATGCGACGAGGTAGTTGACGCTCGTATCGTCGCCCAGCGCGTAGCGCTGGGTGATCGGGTTGTAGGTCATGCCGCGCGTGGCGCGCAGCTCCAGTCCGGCGTCGCGGCACCACTGCGCCAGTTCGCTCGGCCGGATGAAGCGCGCATATTCGTGCGTGCCCTTGGGCAGCAGATTGAGGACGTGCTCGGCGCCGACGATCGCGAGCAGAAACGCCTTCGGGTTGCGGTTCAAGGTCGAGAAGAAGGCCCAGCCGCCGGGCTTGACGAGCGCCGCGCAGGCGTCGACGACCGATTTCGGATCGGGGACGTGTTCGAGCATCTCCATGCAGGTGACGGTGTCGAAAGCCGCCGGCAGTTCCTGCGCCAGATCCTCGGCCGACACCTCGCGATATTCGACCTCCGCGGTACCGGCCTCGAGCGCATGCAACTGGGCCACCTTGAGCGCCTTGGCGGACAGGTCGATGCCCAGCACCCGGGCGCCACGGCGCGCCATGGCATCGGACAGCACGCCGCCGCCGCAGCCGACATCGAGCGCCCTGCGGCCCGCGAGCGGGGCCAGGCCGTCGATCCAGCCGAGGCGCAACGGGTTGATCTGGTGCAGCGGCCTGAACTCGCCCTCGAGGTCCCACCAGCGATGGGCGAGGTCACTGAACTTGGCGAGTTCCTGCGGATCGGCGTTCGTCATGGCTCGATGGTACAGAAGCGAAGCGGGCACGAAAAACCCCGCCGAAGCGGGGTTTGTGGGTGAACCGGGCGACCGGTTACTTCGTCGAGCGGGTACCGACCATCTCGATTTCGACCCGGCGGTTCTTCGCCCGGCCTTCGGCGGTCTTGTTGCTCGCGATCGGCTGGGTGTAGCTCTTGCCCTCGGTGTAGACGCGGTTCTTCTCGACACCCTTGCTCACGAGGTATTCCTTCACCGCGTTGGCGCGGCGCTCGGAGAGCTTCTGGTTGTACGCCATCGTACCGATGTTGTCGGTATGGCCGACGGCGATGATGACCTCGAGATTCATGCCGCCCATCTTGCTGATCAGGTCGTCGAGCTTGGCCTTGCCTTCGGGCTTGAGCGCGTACTTGTCGAAGTCGAAGAACGCATCGGCGGCGTAGGTCACCTTCTCGCTCGTCGGCTTCGGCGCTGCCGGCGGCGGCGGCGGCGGCGGGGCCGGCGGCGCTGCGGCGGGAGCCGGCGGCGGCGGCGGCGGCGGCTTGGCGGCGCCATCGCAACCCGGGTAGGCAGTGGCGGGCGTCCAGTTGCTGTCGCGCCAGCACAGTTCGTTGGTGCCGTTCACGACGGGCATGCCGTCGCTGGTGCGCCACTGGTCGGAACCGTTGGCGGCCTTCATCTCCTCGGGGGTGGGCTTCGCAATCGGCTTTGCCGGGAACGGCTGCACATTCTGCGCACTCACGGCCATCGGGACAGCGAAAGCTGCTGCTGCAAACAGCATCGCCACCTTATTCAGTTTCTTCATGATTCTCCTCTCAGGGGGAAGGTACAGAGTTCCTGCAAATCGTCCGAATCGCAATCGGAAAGTACTGGCAAACCCTCGGCTCCAGAGCGCTTACCACCGACAGCTCATTGTGCCATACACGATTCAGCCAACGCTATTTTGGACCCGCTGCGCGCCGGCCGGGAGCGCTCTGTTGCGCCAGTGCTACAGCTAGCGGCACTTAGAATCGCGTTGCGGGGAGTGCTGGAAGCCTCGCCAGCCATGGCGCCCTGCTCTCGAAGCCGCCAGATCACCAACCCGCGTCGACGCCCGCATGACCCAGTTCGCGAAGGAAACACTGCCGACCAGCCTCGAAGAGGAGATGCGCCGCTCCTATCTCGATTATGCGATGAGCGTGATCGTGGGACGCGCGCTTCCGGACGCTCGCGACGGACTCAAGCCGGTGCATCGGCGGTCGCTGTACGCGATGCACGAGCTGAACAACGACTGGAACCGGCCCTACAAGAAGTCGGCGCGCATCGTCGGCGACGTGATCGGCAAGTACCACCCGCACGGCGACCAGTCCGTCTACGACACGATCGTGCGCATGGCGCAGGACTTCTCGCTGCGTCACATGCTCGTCGACGGCCAGGGCAACTTCGGCTCGGTCGACGGCGACAACGCGGCGGCGATGCGCTACACCGAGATCCGCCTGGCGAAGATCGCGCATGAACTGCTTGCGGACCTCGACAAGGAGACGGTCGACTTCGGCCCGAACTACGACGGCTCCGAGAAGGAGCCGCTGGTGCTGCCGACGCGGCTGCCGAATCTGCTCGTCAACGGCTCGGGCGGCATCGCCGTCGGCATGGCGACCAACATCCCGCCGCACAACCTGAACGAGGTGATCGACGGCTGCCTGCACCTGCTGAAGAACCCGGACGCGACGATCGACGAGCTGATCGAGATCATCCCCGCGCCCGACTTCCCGACGGCGGGCGTCATCTACGGCACGGCCGGCGTGCGCGACGGCTACCGCACCGGGCGCGGCAAGGTCGTGATGCGCGCGAAGTGCCACTTCGAGGAGATCGACCGCGGCCAGCGCGAGGCGATCATCGTCGACGAGATCCCGTACCAGGTGAACAAGAAGACGCTGCTCGAGCGCATGGCCGAGCTCGTCCACGAGAAGAAGCTCGAAGGCATCAGCCACATCCAGGACGAGAGCGACAAGTCCGGGATGCGCGTCGTCATCGAACTCAAGCGCGGCGAAGTGCCCGAGGTCGTGCTCAACAACCTGTACAAGCAGACGCAGCTGCAGGACACCTTCGGCATGAACATGGTGGCGCTGGTCGACAACCAGCCCAAGCTGTGCAATTTGAAGGACCTGATCGAGATCTTCCTCGAGCACCGGCGCGAGGTCGTCACGCGGCGCACCGTGTTCGACCTGCGCAAGGCGCGCGAACGCGGCCACGTGCTCGAGGGGCTGGCCGTCGCGCTGGCCAACATCGACGAATTCATCGAGACGATCAAGACGTCGCCCACGCCGCCGGTGGCGAAGGCCGCGCTGATGAGCAAGAGCTGGGACTCGTCGCTGGTGCGCGAGATGCTCACCCGCGCCGCCGGCGAGACACCCGGCGGGCGCGACGCCTTCCGCCCCGAGGGCCTCGACCGCACGCTGGGCATGCAGCCCGACGGCCTGTATCGCCTGTCCGACGATCAGGCGGGCGAGATCCTGCAGATGCGCCTGCAGCGCCTGACGGGGCTGGAGCAGGACAAGATCATCACCGAGTACAAGGAGGTGATGGCGCGCATCGCCGACCTGCTCGACATCCTGGCCCAGCCGGCGCGCGTGACGGCGATCATCGGCGACGAGCTCGCCGCGGTGAAGCAGGAATTCGGCCAGACCAAGCTCGGGCTAAGGCGCAGCGAGATCGTGCACAACGCGCTCGACCTCGCGACCGAGGACCTGATCACGCCGACCGACATGGTCGTCACGCTCAGCCACACCGGCTATGTCAAGAGCCAGCCACTCGCCGAGTACCGCGCGCAAAAGCGCGGCGGGCGCGGCAAGCAGGCGGCGGCGACGAAGGAAGACGACTGGATCGAGCAGCTCTTCATCGCCAACACGCACGACTGGCTGCTGTGCTTCTCGGATCGCGGACGCGTCTACTGGCTCAAGGTCTGGGAAGTGCCGCAGGGTTCGCGCAACTCGCGCGGCAAGCCGATCGTCAACATGTTCCCGCTGCAGCACGGCGAGAAGGTCAATGTCGTGCTGCCGCTGACAGACGGCTTTCGCAGTTTTCCCGCCGACCACTACGTCTTCATGGCGACCGCGCAAGGAACGGTCAAGAAAACCGCGCTCGACGATTTCAGCAACCCGCGCAAGGCCGGCATCATCGCGCTCAACCTCGCCGATGGGGACTATCTCATCGGCGCCGCGCTCACCGACGGCAAGCATGACGTGATGCTGTTCAGCGACGGCGGCAAGGCGGTGCGCTTCGACGAGGAAGACGTGCGTCCGATGGGCCGCAGCGCCGCCGGCGTGCGCGGCATGAAGCTCGAGCAGACGCAAAAGGTGATCGCGATGCTCGTCGCCGAGGACGAAACGCAAAGCGTGCTCACCGCGACCGAGAATGGCTTCGGCAAGCGCACGAGCATCGTCGAATACACGCGCCACGGCCGCGGCACGAAGGGCATGATCGCGATCCAGCAGACCGAACGCAACGGCAAGGTCGTCGCCGCGACGCTCGTGCGCGAAGCCGACGAGATCATGCTGATCGCCGACAACGGCGTGCTCGTGCGCACCCGCGTCGCCGAGATTCGCGAGCTCGGCCGCGCGACGCAGGGCGTGACGCTGATGGCGCTCGATACCGGCGCGCAGTTGATCGGCGTGCAGCGCATCGTCGAGAACGACGCCAACGCAGACTCCGCAGCGGATTCGAACGGCGAGTCCGACGAAGCTTCCAACCCCGAGGAAAACTCCTGATGAAACGACTTCTGATTGCGGTGCTCTGCGCCGCGGCGACGCTCGCCCATGCGCAGACGAAGAAGGAACTGGTGCAGAAGGTCCTGGCGCTGCAGCAGCCGATGATCGAAACCATCTCTCGCAATATCGCCGAACGCCCGGCCTTCCAGCTGATGCAGGTCTCCGGCCAGTTCATCCAGACCCAGGTGCCGGCCGACAAGCGCGAAGCAATGGGCAAGCAGGTCGAGACCGAGATCCGCAAATTCGTCGACGACGCCGTGCCCGTATTGCGCGAGCGCGCGCTCAAGCTCGCGCCGTCGACGCTCGGCGCGACGCTGGAGGAGAAATTCACCGACGACGAGCTCAAGCAGATGATCGCCTGGCTCGAATCGCCGGCCAACAAGAAGCTGCAGCAGGTCGGCCCCGAGATGCAGACGTCCTTCGCGCAGAAGCTGACGACCGAGGCGGCGCCGCTGCTCGATCCGAAGCTGCAGGCCCTGCAAACCCGCCTTCGCACGCTGCTCGGCGTCCCCGAGCAGAACGGGGCCGCGTCGGGCCCCGCCAAGCCGGCCGCGTCCGCCGCCAAGCCGCGCAAGTAGGCGCTCGCGGCGCGCTGTCGAGGCATTGATGGCCGATCCGTCCGACGCCGCCGGTCCGACGCTGCAGTCGCTGCGTGCGGACATCGACGCGCTCGACGCGAAGCTGCTCGCGCTGCTCAACGAGCGCGCGTCGCTTGCGCTCGCGGTCGGCGCACTGAAGAAGGCCGAGGGCTCGGTCGTCTTCCGGCCGGAACGCGAGGCGCAGGTGATCGACGGCCTCAAGCGCGCCAACCCCGGCCCGCTGCGCGGCGACAGCGTCGCGCCGATCTGGCGCGAGGTGATGTCGGCCTGCCGCGCGCTCGAGACGCCGACCCGCGTGGCCTATCTCGGGCCGGCGGGCACGTTCAGCGAGGAAGCGGCGCTCGGCTATTTCGGCTCGTCGATCGTGCGCCTGCCGTGCGCCAATTTCGACGAGGTGCTGCACACGACGCTCGTCGGCGCGGCCGACTTCGGTGTCGTGCCGGTCGAGAATTCGACCGAAGGGGTCGTCGCACGCTCGCTCGATCTGTTCCTCACGACGCCGCTCGTCATCATCGGCGAGACCAGCCTCGTCGTGCGGCACAACCTGCTGCGGCGCGAGAATTCGCTCGATGCGATCGCCGCCGTCTGTGCCCACCCGCAGGCGCTCGCCCAGTGCCACGGCTGGCTTTCGAACCACCTGCCGAGCGTCGAGCGGCGCCCGGTCGCGAGCAACGCCGAGGGCGCGCGCATCGCGGCCGGCGACGCGGCGCTGGCGGCGATCGCGAGCGAGCGCGCCGGAGCCGAGTTCGGGCTGCACGTCGTCGCGCCCGCGATCCAGGACGATGCGCACAACCGCACGCGCTTCGCGATCCTCGCCCATCCGGACCGCCAGCCGCGGCCGGCAGCGTGCGGCCACGACTGCACGAGCCTCGTCGTCTCGGTGCCGAACCGCCCCGGCGCGGTGCACGACATGCTCGTCCCGCTCAAGCAGCACGGCGTCTCGATGAGCCGTTTCGAATCCCGTCCGGCGCGCTCGGGGCAGTGGGAGTACTACTTCTACATCGACATCCAGGGCCACCCCGACGAGCCGCACGTCGCCGCCGCGCTGCAGGGTCTGCGCAGCGTCTGCGCCTTCTTCAAGCTGCTCGGCACCTACCCGATCGACGTGCATTGAAGCTCATGTTTCAGCAACTCGGCGTCATCGGCTGCGGATTGATGGGAGGGTCGTTCGCGCTCGCCCTCAAGCGCGGCGGCCTCGTGCGCCGCGTCGTCGGCTACAGCAAATCGCCGTCGACGACCGAGAAGGCGAAGAAGCTCGGCGTGATCGACGATATCGCCGAGTCGGCGCTGCAGGCCGTCACCGGCGCCGATATCGTGCTGCTCGCGGTGCCGGTGGCCGCGACCGAGACCACGTTCAAGGCGATCCGCCATCTGATCGGGCCCGGCGTGCTGCTGATGGACGTCGGCAGCACGAAGCGCGAAGTGGTCGATGCCGCGCGCCGCGTGCTGAAGGACCGCGTCGGCTCCTTCGTGCCGGCGCATCCGATCGCCGGCAAGGAGGTGGCCGGGATCGTCAACGCCGACGCCACGCTCTACAACGGGCGCCAGGTGATCCTGACCCCGCTGCGCCAGACCCAGCCCGAGCTCGTCCAGAAGGCGACCGACGTCTGGTCCGCGCTCGGCGCGCAGGTGTTGCGCATGACGGCCGAGAACCACGACGCCGCCTTCGCCGCCGTCAGCCATCTGCCGCATCTGCTCGCCTTCGCCTATTTCAGCTCGATCGTCAACCAGCCCGCCGGGCGCGATTTCCTCTCGCTCGCCGGCCCCGGATTTCGCGACTTCACGCGCATCGCGGCGAGCGATCCGAGCGTCTGGCGCGACATCCTGCTCAGCAACCGCGAGGAGATCCTGCGCCAGTCACTGCGCTTTCGGCATACGCTGGACGCGATCGAGCACGTCATGCGCGGCGGCAACGCCGAGGCGCTCGAAGGCCTCGTGCGCAAGGCGTCGGATGCGCGCGGCGACTGGCAGATGAACGCCCAGAAGCAATCGGGCGAGCGCTCCTGAGGCGCGCCGCGCCCCGCCGGCCCGCGACGCGCGCGATGTTCGACACCCCGTTTCTCGATATCCCGCCGCTCGCCGGCGCCGGCGGCTGCGTGCGCCTGCCCGGATCGAAGAGCATCTCGAACCGCGTGCTGCTGCTCGCCGGGCTGTGCGCGGGAACGACGACGCTGCACGGGCTGCTCGACTCCGACGATACGCGCGTCATGCTCGATGCCCTGCGCAGGCTCGGCTGCGCGATCGAGAGCGGCGGCGCGTCCACCCGTGTGAGCGGGCTTGGCGGCCGGCTCGCGGTACACAGCGCGAGGCTCTTTCTCGGCAATGCCGGCACCGCGATGCGGCCCTTGACGGCTGCCCTTGCGCTGCTCGCCGCGACCCAGGGCGGCGACTTCGAGCTGCGCGGCGTGGCGCGCATGCA
The DNA here is from genome assembly GCA_937864005.1 of uncultured Burkholderiales bacterium. GTDB lineage: Bacteria > Pseudomonadota > Gammaproteobacteria > Burkholderiales > Burkholderiaceae_C > CAIKUF01. The sequence goes on along the minus strand of CALMIL010000200.1, from coordinate 6,638 downwards.
CGAGCGTCCGATCGGCGACCTGGTCGAGGCGCTGCGCGCGCTCGGCTGCCGGATCGACGAACTCGGGCAGGCCGGCTTTCCGCCGCTGCGCGTGCGCGGCGGTCGGCTCGAGATCGGGCCGCCGATCCGGGTCCGGGGCGATGTCTCGAGCCAGTTCCTGACCGCCTTGCTGCTCGCGCTGCCGCTCGTCGCCACCGATCGCGAGATCACCCTCGACGTCGTCGGCGAACTGATCTCGAAGCCGTATGTCGAGATCACGCTCGCGCTGCTCGCGCGCTTCGGCGTCACCGTGCAGCGCGAGGGGTGGCAGCGGTTCACGATCGCCGCGCAGGGCGCGGGCGGTGCCTATCGATCGCCGGGCGAACTGCATGTCGAAGGCGACGCCTCGTCGGCGTCCTATTTCATCGCGCTCGGCGCGGTCGCCGCCTTCGACGGGCGCTGCATCCGCGTCGAAGGCGTCGGCAGCGACTCGATCCAGGGCGACATCGCGTTCGCCGATGCCGCCGAGCAGATGGGTGCGCGCGTGACACGCAGCGCCAACGCGCTCGAGGTCCGGCGCGGCGTGTGGCCGCTGCGCGCGATCCGGCTCGACTGCAACCACATCCCCGACGCGGCGATGACGCTCGCCGTGATGGCGCTGTTCGCCGACGGCACGTCGCGGCTGGCCAACATCGCGAGCTGGCGCGTCAAGGAGACCGATCGCATCGCCGCGATGGCGGCCGAGCTACGCAAGCTAGGCGCGGTAGTCACCTTCGGTGCCGACTTCATCGAGATCACGCCGCCCGTGCAGTGGCGCGCCGCCGCGGTGCGCACCTACGACGACCACCGGATGGCGATGTGCATGGCGCTTGCCGCCTTCAACCCGCTGGCCGGCGCAAGCCCGGGCGTGCCGGTGCGCATCCTCGATCCGCGCTGTGTCGCCAAGACGTTCCCCGACTATTTCGAGACCCTGTTCGGCGTCGTCCGCGCCGAGCCCGGCGATATCCCCGTCATCACGGTCGATGGCCCGAGCGCCTCGGGCAAGGGCACGCTTGCCGCGGCGCTCGCTGCGGCGCTCGGCTTTCACTATCTCGATTCGGGCGCGCTCTATCGCGCGACGGCGCTTGCGGCGCTCGGCGCCGGCGTCAGCGACGACGATCGCGCCGCGCTCGCCCGCCTCGGCGGGAAGCTCGATCTGAGATTCGAGGCCGGCTCGACGCTGCTGGCCGGCGCGAATGTGACCGAAGCCCTGCGCCGCGAAGACGTCGGCGCAATGGCATCGAAGATCTCCGCCTGGCCCGAACTGCGCGACGCGCTGCGCGACCTGCAGCTCTCGTTTCGCCGCCTGCCCGGGCTCGTCGCCGACGGCCGCGACATGGGCACCGTGATCTTCCCGCGCGCGCGGCTCAAGGTCTTCCTCACCGCGAGCGCCGAGGAGCGTGCCTTGCGGCGGCATAAGCAATTGATTTCAAAGGGCTTTTCAGCTAAACTGGAAGACTTGCTCGCCGACTTGAGGGCGCGCGACGCACGCGATACGAATCGCGCCGTCGCGCCGCTGGCTGCGGCAACGGATGCACTCCTGCTCGACAACTCGGGCCTGACGATCGAAGCTTCGGTCGATCGGGTTCTGGCTTGGTGGAAGGAGCGTTCGCCGTTTGCCTGAGCCCGGCCCGACGGTCGTCTCGCAAGCAGGGCACTCTGGTCCCACCGCGTGGCCACCACGCGGCGGTTGTTCAACGTCAACTCACCGCAGCCGCCCGGCTGCACTCGGAAATCCAATTCATGTCCCAACTCCAAACCGCCACCACGTCTCAAGGGCCGGACTCGTTTGCCGCCCTGTTCGAAGAATCGCTGAAGAAGCAGGAAATGCGCGCCGGCGAAGTCATCACCGCCGAGGTGGTGCGCGTCGACTACAACTTCGTGGTGGTCAATGCCGGCCTCAAGTCGGAATCCTACATACCGATCGATGAATTCAAGAACGACAAGGGCGAGGTCGAAGTCCAGGTCGGCGACTTCGTCGCGGTCGCGATCGACGCCATCGAGAACGGCTACGGCGACACCATCCTGTCGCGCGACAAGGCCAAGCGCCTCGCGTCGTGGATGTCGCTCGAGAACTCGCTCGAATCGGGCGAATTCGTCGAAGGCACCGTCAACGGCAAGGTCAAGGGCGGCCTGACCGTCCTCGTCAACGGCATCCGCGCCTTCCTGCCCGGCTCGCTGCTCGACACCCGGCCGGTCAAGGACATGAGCCCGTTCGAGGGCAAGACGATGGAGTTCAAGGTCATCAAGCTCGACCGCAAGCGCAACAACGTCGTGTTGTCGCGGCGCGCGGTGGTCGAGGCGTCGATGGGCGAGGAGCGCGCCAAGCTGCTCGAAACCTTGCACGAGGGCGCCATCGTCCACGGCGTCGTGAAGAACATCACCGAGTACGGCGCCTTCGTCGACCTCGGCGGCATCGACGGCCTGCTGCACATCACCGACATGGCCTGGCGCCGCGTGCGCCACCCGAGCGAAGTGGTGCAGGTCGGCCAGGAACTCGACGCCAAGGTGCTCAAGTTCGACGCCGAGAAGAACCGCGTCTCGCTCGGCATCAAGCAGCTCGGCGACGACCCGTGGCTCGGCGTCTCGCGCCGCTACCCGAACGGCACGCGCCTCTTCGGCAAGATCACGAATATCGCCGAGTACGGCGCCTTCGTCGAGATCGAGCCCGGCATCGAGGGCCTGGTGCACGTCTCGGAGATGGACTGGACGAACAAGAACGTCGCGCCGAGCAAGATCGTCACGCTCGGCGAAGAGGTCGAGGTCATGGTCCTCGAGATCGACGAGGACAAGCGTCGCATCAGCCTCGGCATGAAGCAGTGCAAGGCCAATCCCTGGGAGGAATTCGCCGAGACCGTGCAGCGCGGCGACAAGGTCAGCGGCCCGGTCAAGTCGATCACCGACTTCGGCATCTTCGTCGGCCTGGCGGCCGGCATCGACGGCCTCGTGCACCTCTCCGACCTGTCCTGGAACGAGCCCGGCGAAGTCGCGGTGCGCAGCTTCAAGAAGGGCCAGGAGGTCGAGGCCGTGGTGCTTGCGATCGACGTCGAGCGCGAACGCATCTCGCTTGGCATCAAGCAGCTCGACAGCGATCCGTTCACGAGCTACACGACGGTCAACGATCGCGGCATGACGGTGACGGGCAAGGTCAAGTCGGTCGACGCGCGCGGCGCCGAGATCCAGCTCAACGACGACGTGACGGGCTACCTGCGCGCCTCCGAGATCAGCCGCGACCGCGTCGAGGACGCGCGCAACGTGCTCAAGGAAGGCGACGAGGTCTCGGCGCTGATCATCAACGTCGATCGCAAGTCGCGCTCGATCCAGTTGTCGATCAAGGCGAAGGACAACGCCGACAGCCAGGAGGCGATGCAGCGCCTGGCGCAGACGAGCGAGCGCGAGAACGCCGGCACGACGAGCCTGGGTGCGCTGCTGCGCGCCAAGCTCGATACGCAGAAGGACAACTCGTAAGCGATGCGCGCACGGGCGAAGACGGCATGACCCGCTCCGAACTCGTCGCGCAACTGACCGAGCGCTTCGCGCAGTTGACGCACCGCGACACCGAGTTCGCGGTGAAGACGATCCTCGATGCGATGTCGGACGCGCTCGCGCGCGGGCACCGCATCGAGATCCGCGGCTTCGGCAGCTTCTCGATCAACCGGCGGCCGCCGCGCGTCGGGCGCAACCCGCGCTCGGGCGAGCAGGTCGTCATCCCGGAAAAGCTCGTGCCGCACTTCAAGCCGGGCAAGGCGCTGCGCGAAGCGGTCGATGCCCGGCTGCCGGCCGGGGATTCGACGCCCGGCTGAGGACGCGGCCGGGCACCCGCATCACGCGTGGCCGCGCGCAGCTCCTAGAATCGCCGCCGGAGGACGTGATGCGCATCTTCGTCTGGCTGTTCCGGGCCGCCATCTTCTTTTCGCTGTTCGCGTTCGCGCTGAACAACCAGCACGATGCCACCGTGAAGTGGTTCTTCGGGCAGGAGTGGCACGCGCCGATGGTCTTCATCGTGCTCATCGCGTTCGCGCTCGGCGCGGTCTTCGGCGTGCTCGCCATGGTGCCGAGCTGGTGGCGGCATCGGCGCGTCGCGCGCCGGCACCGCCCCGAGCCGGCCCTGCCGGGCAGTGCCGTCGCGCAGCCCGCGCCAGCACCGCTCGAGATGCCGGTGCGCGATGGACTTTGAGCTGCCGTGGCTGCTGCTCGGATTGCCGGTGGCCTTCGCCCTCGGCTGGCTCGCGTCGCGCATCGATGTGCGCCAGTGGAAGCGCGAGCAGCGCGAATCGTCGCAGACCTATCTGAAGGGCCTGAACCTGCTGCTCAACGAACAGCAGGACAAGGCGATCGATACCTTCATCGAGGTCGTGCAGAACGACCCCGACAGCACCGAGCTGCATTTCTCGCTCGGCAACCTGTTTCGCCGCCGCGGCGAATACGAGCGCGCGGTGCGCCTGCACGAATTCCTGCTCGCGCGCGCCGGCTTGCCGCGCGCCGATCGCGAGCGCGCGCAGGATGCGCTGGCGCAGGACTTCATGAAGGCCGGCCTGTTCGACCGCGCCGAGCAGGCCTATCGCGCGCTCGAGGGCAGCGCCTTCGACACCGACGCCCGGCTCGCGCTGCTCGCGCTGCACGAACGCTCGCGCGACTGGCACACCGCGATCGACGTCGCGCGCAAGCTCGAGCAAAGCGGCGCCGCATCTTTTGCGTCGCGCATCGCTCACTACTGGTGCGAGATCGCGCACGACGCCGACGCACGCCGGCAGCCCGATGCGGCCGCCGCGGCGTTGAAGCAGGCGCGCGAGGTCGACCCGCAAGCGCCGCGGCCACTCATCATGATCGGCCGGCGGCACGCGCTCGAAGGCGGGCATGCGCAGGCGATGCAGGCCTTCGGCGAACTGCTGGTCGCGAATCGGGCGAGCTTCAACCTCGTCGCACTCGAATTCGCGGCCAGCGCGCGCGCCTGCGGACGCGAGGCGGCGGCCCTCGAGCAGCTCGAAGGCGCCTACCGCGCCGAGCCTTCGCTCGACCTGCTGTCGGCGATCGGCGAGCTCGATGCCGATCGGCAGCGCCAGCGCGAGCGGCTGAAGATGCACCTTGCCGCGCATCCGGCGTTCTCGGCGGCGCAACGCCTGCTGTCGCTCGGCAGCGCGGCCGCGCCGCTCGATCCGTCCGAGGTGCAGGCGATCGACGGCGCGCTCGAGCGCGGCTCGCGGGCGCTGCAGCGCTATCGCTGCGCGGCCTGCGGCTTCGAGGGCCAGCACCACTTCTGGCAATGCCCCGGCTGCATGGCCTGGGACAGCTATCCGCCGCTGCGGCTGGAGGAGGCATGATGAGCCCGTCGCCCGGCCGCCCGAAGACGGGCTCGCCCCCCCTCGGGGGGCTTGGTGCGAAGCACCGTTGGGGGCTGCGATGACTGCAGTGCCCGCGCCGAGCCGCGCCCGGATCGAGGCCGCGCGCGTGCTCGTCGTCGGCGACGCGATGCTCGATCGCTACTGGTTCGGCGCCGTCGAGCGCATCTCGCCCGAGGCGCCGGTGCCGGTGGTGCGCATCGAGCGCGAGGAGGAGCGCCTGGGCGGCGCGGCGAACGTCGCGTTCAACGTCCATGCGCTCGGCGCCGGAGCGACGCTGCTCACCGTCGTCGGCGCCGACGAGGCCGCGCGCACGCTGCAGGCGCTGCTCGCGAACGCCGGGGTCGCGACGCTACTCGGCACCGATCCGAAGCTGCGCACCGTCGTCAAGCTGCGCGTGATCGGCCGCTCGCAGCAACTGCTGCGCGTCGACTTCGAGAATCAGCCCGACCACGAGGTGCTGGCCGCGATGCTCGACAGCCACGAGCGGGCGCTGCCGACGCACGGCGCGGTGCTGTTCTCCGACTACGGCAAGGGCGGCCTCGCGCACATCGCGCGCATGATCGCCCTCGCCCGCGCGCAGCAGCGTCCGGTGCTCGTCGATCCCAAGGGCAGCGACTACAGCCGCTACGCCGGGGCGACCGTCATCACGCCGAACCGGGCCGAACTGGCCCAGGTGGTCGGCGCGTGGGCTAGCGAGGCGCAACTGAGCGAGCGCGCGCAGAACCTGCGCCAATCGCTGCAACTCGACGCCGTGCTGCTGACGCGCTCCGAGGAAGGCATGTCGCTCTTCGACGCCGAAGGCCATGCCCACGTGCCGGCGCTCGCGCGCGAGGTGTTCGACGTGACCGGCGCCGGCGACACCGTGATCGCCACGCTCGCCGCGATGCTCGCCTGCGGGCAGACGCTGCGCGAGGCGCTGCCGGTCGCGAACCGCGCCGGCGGCATCGTGGTCGGCAAGTTCGGTACCGCAAGCGTGAGCTACGAGGAGCTGTTCGAATGAAAACGCGAGGGAGTCACTGATGCGCGTCGTCGTCACCGGCGCCGCCGGGTTTGGCTCCGACGTGACTTGCTCGCGCAAGTCAGTCTCCACCGAAACCCGCGGGAGGCACTAATGCGCGTCGTCGTCACCGGAGCGGCGGGTTTTATCGGCGCGAACCTCGTGCACGGCTTGAACCGGCACGGCATCGACGACGTGATCGCAGTCGACGACATGACGGACGGCCCGAAGTATCGCAACCTGCTTGGCGCGCAGATCAGCGACTACTTCGACAAGCGCGA
>CALMIL010000199.1 GCA_937864005.1 uncultured Burkholderiales bacterium | reverse complement strand
CACACCGCCCGCAGCGCGCTCTCGGGGACGCCGCGCAGCAGCGACAGGCGGCGCCGCAGGGCGTGCTTGTAGTTGAGGATCTCGCCGCGCATCACCGCTTCGGTGATCGCCGCCACTTCCTCGCGCCGGCCGGCGGCCTCGGCGATCTCGTCGACGCATTCGAGGTTGATCAGCGTCGAGTCCATATCGAACGCGACGAGCTTGAAGTCGGAGAGCGCGAGCGGCGGCGTGAAGCCGCGGATGAAAAGGCCAGGGGAGTACTCGCTCGCGATCATCGGGGTTGACATTCTCGGCTCGGGACGACGATTATCGCCAGCGGCGCAGGCGGCAAGGCGCCGCCCCAGCGTCGCTCGATCCGATACCGGAGGGCCTGCCATGAACGACGTCCATCCCGGCAATCCGACCCCGGATATCGCGCGCAGCCGGCTGCGCGGCTTCGCGTCCGGCGCGCGCGAGATCGACGACGCCGAGGTCGGCGTCGAAGGCGATCTGCCCGCCTGGCTGCAAGGCGCCCTGCTGCTCAACGGCCCGGCGCTGTGGGAGCTGCCCGCAGGCAGCCTGCAGCACTGGTTCGACGGCTATGCGATGCAGCACCGGCTGCACATCGGCGCCACCGGCGTGCGCTATCGCAGCCGCTTCGTCCGCAGCGACGCGTATAGGCGCAGCGTGGCGAGCGGCTCGCCGGTCTACGGCGAGTTCGGCACCGGCAATCCGGCGTCGCTCTGGGAGCGGCTGCGCGGGCCGCAGGCGACCGACAACCCGGCCGTCGTGCTGTCCCGGCACGGCAAGCGCTGGGCCGCGGTGACCGAGACGCCGCATCTGACCTATTTCGATCCGGATACCCTCGAAACGCAGGAGCGGGCCGATCTTTCGTCGCCCGCGCTGCCGCTGCACCTGATGGCGGCGCACGGCTTTACGCTCGCCGACGGCAGCTACCTCAATGTCGGCACCCAGTTCGGCCCGAAATGCACGCAGACGCTGCTGCACCTTGCGCCGGGCGCCGCCAAGCCGGTCGCGCTCGGCGCGGTGTCGATGCCGAAGGCCGGCTATACGCATGCGTTCGCGCTCGCCGCCGGCCACGCCGTCGTCTGGGAATGCGCGCTGCGCGCGCAGCCGCTGGCGTTTCGTTTCGGGGCGCGGGCTTTCAAGGACAACTTCCGCTGGGAGCCCGACGGCGGCTCGCGCATCCACGCCCTCGCGCTTGCCGGCGGCGCGCTGCGCAGCTGGCGCATCCCGCCGATCTTCGCCTTCCACGCGACGCAGGCCTATGCCGACGGTGTCGATCTGGTGCTCGAGATCAGCATCTACGACGACGGCCTCGCCTTCGACGATCTCACGCTCGAGCGACGCCGCGCCGGGGCGCCGCTGCGAAGCATTCCGCGCCTCGTGCGCTACCGCCTGCGCGAAGGCGCCAGCGAGGCGCAGCCCGAAGCGCTCGGCATCGCGCTCGAACTGCAGCAGATCCATCCGGCCGCCTGCGGTCAGCGCCGCACGGGCGTCTGCTGGGGCAGCGGCATCGGTCCGCACGGCGAGTTCAACGACCGCACGCTGCGCGTCGACCTCGACGGCGGCGCGGTGACGGCGTGGCAGCGCGACAACGCCGTCCAGCTCGAGCCGCTGTTCGTCGCGCGCCCCGGCGGCGCGGCGGATGACGACGGCGTGCTGCTCGTGCCGACGCTCGCCGACGGCGACGAGGCGAGCGTGATCGGCGTCATCGATGCGCGCAGCATGGCGTGCCTGGCGCAGCTGCACGCGCCGCAGGTGATCCCGTTCGGCTTTCACGCCGCCTTCAAGCCGACGTGACGGTGCGGCCGCAGCAGCCGGACGGGCCGGGGCACGGCGCTCAGACTGCGGTCTGCGCCACCTTCGGCGTGCCGAGTGCGCGCAGCACGTCGCGCACCGCCTGCACGCGCGAAGCGGCCTCGGGCAGCGCGCGCTCGATGCGCAGCTTGTCGTTGCCGGCGAGCTTGATGTGGCGGTCCTTCTGCACGAGCTCGATGATGCGCAGGGCGTCGACCGGCGGGTTCGGGCGGAAGCTGACGATCATCAGCTTCGGTCCGGCGTCGATCTTCTGCACGCCATAGGGCCGGGCGAGCACGCGCAAGCGGTGCAGGTCGAAGAGGGTCTGGCCCTGCGGCGGCAGCTTGCCGAAACGGTCGGTGACTTCCTCGAGCAGGGCGTCGATCTGCTCGGCACGCTCGGTCGTCGCGAGCCGCTTGTACAGGTTCAGTCGGGCGTGCACGTCGCCGCAGTAGGCGTCGGGCAGCAGCGCCGGGGCGTGCAGGTTGACCTCGGTCGCGCCGTCGCCGGGCTCGAGCAGGTCGGCGAGCGACGGGCTGCGGCCCGCTTTCAGCGCGCGCACCGCCTCGCCGAGCATCTCGTTGTAGAGCTGAAAGCCGACCTCCATCATGTTGCCGCTCTGGTTCTCGCCGAGCACCTCGCCGGCGCCGCGGATCTCGAGGTCGTGCATCGCGAGGTAGAAGCCCGAGCCGAGGTCCTCCATCTGCTGGATCGCCTCCAGCCGTTGCGCGGCCTGCTTGGTGAGGCCTTCGATGTCGGGCACGAGCAGGTAGGCATAGGCCTGGTGGTGCGAACGGCCGACGCGCCCGCGCAGCTGGTGCAGCTGCGCGAGGCCGAACTTGTCGGCGCGCGCGATGACGATCGTGTTCGCGCTCGGCACGTCGATGCCGGTCTCGATGATCGTCGAGCACAGCAGCACGTTGTGGCGCTGGGCGACGAAGTCGCGCATCACGGCTTCGAGTTCGCGCTCGGGCATCTGGCCGTGGGCGATCGCGATGCGCGCTTCGGGCAGCAGTTCGGCGAGCTTGTCGCGCCGATGGCGGATCGTCTCGACCTCGTTGTGCAGGAAGTAGACCTGGCCGCCGCGCTTCAACTCGCGCAGCACCGCCTCGCGGATCGTGCCGCTGCCTTCGTTCCTGACGAAGGTCTTGATCGAGAGCCGCCGCTGCGGCGCGGTGGCGATCACCGACAGGTCGCGCAAGCCTTCGAGCGCCATGCCGAGCGTGCGCGGGATCGGCGTCGCGGTCAGCGTCAGCACGTCGACCTCGGCGCGCATCGCCTTGATCGCCTCCTTGTGGCGCACGCCGAAGCGGTGCTCCTCGTCGATCACCAAGAGGCC
>CALMIL010000198.1 GCA_937864005.1 uncultured Burkholderiales bacterium | reverse complement strand
CTTCACGCGGTCGATCGCGAGCTGCTCGACGACGTCGACGTTCTCGCAGCCGCCGTAGTAGCGGCGGCCGGGATAGCCTTCGGCGTACTTGTTCGTCAGTTGGCTGCCCTGCGCCGCCATCACCGCGGGCGAGGCGTAGTTCTCCGACGCGATCAGCTCGATGTGCTCTTCCTGGCGCTGGTTCTCGGCCTGGATCGCGGCCCAGATTTCGGGGTCGGTGCGTGCGATGGTGGATTGGGTGCGGTCGAACATGCTGGCAGTCCTCTTCGGAGTGGAAGACCCATGACGGCGACGCGCTGTCGCGCGCGGCGTGGCCGTCAAGGGCTGCCCAGGCGAACGGCGGATCGGTGGCTGGTGCAGTTTCGAGCCCTGCACCATCTGTCCGCGCTCCCCGGTGGTTCACCACCTCGGGCCCGCCGTGGCAGGGCCCTGTCGCCAGTCGCGCGGCGTTCGAAGTGTAGCGCCCGCCGACGCGGCACGATTGCGCGGCACGATTGCGGCGGAGCAGCGAAAGGCGCGCCGTGCCGGCCGGTGCGCGGCCGGCATCGTCGACCGTCGCCGTCAGCGGGCGAGGGCGACGATCTGCGCTTGCGCCGCCGCGCCGAGCTGGGCCGCGCCCGGCTCGCCAGGCTTGATCGCTTCGGCGGGCGGCTCGGCGGGAGCGACGATCGGGGTCGCGACGACGGTCGTCGGCCGGATCGTTGCCGGCACCGACTTGCCGCCGGCGATATTCTTCAGGTAAGCCTGTTCGGCGAGCACCTTGCCGGCGTAGCCGTTGTCGTCGGCCTGATTGCCGGCGCCAACGTAGTAGCGCAGCCCGGCTTCGATGCTGCCGGCGCGCTGGATGCACTCCTTCAAGACCTGAACGCCGACCTTCAGATTGGCAACCGGGTCGAACGCGGCGAGCGTGCCGCCGTAGCGTTCGTACTTCTCGTCGTGCACGCGCGTCATCACCTGCATCAGTCCCTGGGCGCCGACCGGGCTCTGCGCGAACGGATTGAAGCTCGACTCGATGGCCATGATGGCGAGGATCAGCGTCGGATCGACGCCCACCTTCGGGCCGACCACCCACGCCTCCTGCACGAGGCGGCTGACGGGCTCGGGTGCGACCTTGTAGCGGCGCGCGAGCCACATTGCCACCGCGGCCTGCTGGCGCGTCAGATCCTTCGGGTGGGCTGCCGTGGCCCGGATCACGGCGTCCGGCTCGGCGAGCGCCACGGCCGCCAGTTCGGCCGGATCGGTGCGCTGTTCCTGGCGCGCCTGCAGCCAGTCGAAAGCTTCGCTCTCGATGCTGTGGCGCAGGTCGGCCTTGCCGGCCACGAAGGCGGCGGCGGCGACGACGATCAGACCGACGAGCGCCAGGCTGTTGTGGCTGACTTCGAGCAGGCCGTTGCCCACATCGCGCAGGAATACCGACGCCGAATCGGCGCAGGCCCTTCCCACCGCGCGGGCCTTGATCAGCAGTTGTTCTCGACGCGTTGCCATGATGGCGACTCCTTCTTTTTTCCACCAGATGCCGTGCCGGCCCACGCGGGTGCCGTGACGAGGTGGCGGTGATAATCCGCAAATCCGAGCCGCGTTCGTGCGGCAGCAGGTCTGGCGCCCGTTGTCGGCACGCCTTTGGCGGCTCGGTCCCCTCGTCGCAGCGCCGAGGCTGGCGTCCGCAGATGAGGGTAATCCCTGAACCAGGAGAAAACTGGGCGGATTCTGAGAGACAAATCATAACTGGTCAATACTTAAGATCGTCAAAACAACAACTTTCGAGTATGAAATACGACGATCTTCGCGGCTTTCTCGCCGGCCTCGAAACGGCTGGGGAGTTGATGCGGGTCGAAGACCCAGTCTCGGCGCGGCTCGAGATGACGGCGCTCAGTGATCGGGTGCTGCGCGCCGACGGGCCGGCGCTGCTGTTCGAACGGCCGGCCGGTTACAAAATTCCGGTCTTGACAAATCTGTTCGGAACGCCTTCCAGGGTCGCGCGCGGCATGGGCGCGGCGGATGTGGGCGCGCTGCGCGATGTCGGCCGGGTGCTCGCGAGCCTGAAGGAACCCGACCCGCCCAAGGGCCTGAAGGACGCCGGCAGGCTGCTGCAGATGGCCAAGGCGCTGTGGGACATGAAGCCGGCGACGGTGCGCAAGCCGGTGTGCCAGGACGAGATCGTGGTCGGCGACGAGGTCGATCTGGCGCAGTTGCCCATCCAGACCTGCTGGCCGGGCGACGCCGGAGCGCTCATCACCTGGGGCCTCGTCATCACCCGCGGGCCGCAGTCGGTCGCCGCGCCGCGCCGGCGGCAAAACCTCGGCATCTACCGCCAGCAGGTGATCGGCCCGCGCCGGGTCATCATGCGCTGGCTTGCGCATCGGGGCGGCGCGCTCGACTTCCGGGACTTCGCGCTCGCCCATCCCGGGCGGGCGTTTCCGCTCGCGGTCGCGCTCGGCGCCGATCCGGCGACGATGCTCGGCGCCGTCACGCCGGTGCCGGATACGCTGTCGGAATATCAGTTCGCCGGGCTGCTGCGCGGCAGCCGCACCGAGCTTGCCGAGACCGGCGTCGGCGAGGACGGCCTCGCATTGCAGGCTCCGGCGCGCGCCGAGATCGTCCTCGAAGGCTCGATCCCGGCCGCCGCGGCGGGCTTCGCGGGCGAGAGCGAATACGGCGTCAAGTTGCGCGAGCAGGGCGGCTATCTCCACGCGCTGGAAGGGCCGTTCGGCGACCACACCGGCTATTACAACGAGCAGGACTGGTTTCCGGTCTTCGAGATCGAACGCCTCACCCGGCGGCGCGACCCGATCTATCACTCGACCTACACCGGCAAGCCGCCCGACGAGCCGGCCGTGCTCGGCGTTGCGCTCAACGAAGTCTTCGTCCCGATCCTGCAAAAGCAGTTTCCCGAGATCGCCGACTTCTACCTGCCGCCCGAGGGCTGCAGCTACCGGATGGCGATCGTCTCGATCCGCAAGAGCTATCCGGGGCACGCCAAGCGCGTGATGTTCGGCATCTGGAGCTTCCTGCGCCAGTTCATGTATACGAAGTTCATCGTCGTCACCGACGACGACGTCGATATCCGCGACTGGCGCGAAGTGATCTGGGCGATCACCACCCGGGTGGACCCGGTGCGCGATACGACGCTCGTCGAGCACACCCCGATCGACTACCTCGACTTCGCATCCCCTGTCAGCGGCCTGGGCGGCAAGCTGGGGCTGGATGCGACGAACAAGTGGCCGGGCGAGACGGCGCGCGAGTGGGGCCGTGCGATCGCGATGGACGCCGCCGTCGAGCGGCGCGTCGCGGACGTGTTCGACCGGCTGATGAGCCGACCCGGGACGAATCGACGGCCGCACGAGCCGGTCTGACCAGACTCGACAAGACAAGACTTGCGCTTGTCAATCGCAGCGGACAGGGCTATTCTGGCGGCGCCTGCACGCAGGCGTTCAAGCTGGCGCAGTCCCTGCGCTACAGGAGCCCCGGACCCAACATCCTCCGGAGCCCCGGAACGGTGATGTGAGTCACCAGCCCCTCCCGCCGCACCGCCGGTTGGAGGGGTTTCTATTTGGCGGCATGGCTGCGCGGCACGAGGCGGCTCGTTGCCGGCCGGCCCGCCATCAATCTCCCGCCAGCCTCGCCAGTCCTTCGCGCAGGACGAGCCGCACACGCTCGAAGCCTTCGGCGCTCGGAATCCAGTCGACCGCGCCGCCGCGGCTGAGCGGTGCGAGGGCGATCGGTGCGGCGATGAATTCGATCGCGCCGCCGGCCGCGGCTTCGAACAGGCGCAGCGCGCGCGGCATGTGCCAGGCGTGGGTGACGAGGACGGCGCGCGTCACGCCGGCCTGCTTCAGGAGCGCGACGGTGCGGATCGCATTCTCGCGCGTATCGCGCGAGTCGCCTTCGGTCCATTTCAGCGCCAGGCCGAAGTCTTTCACGGCGACGTATGCGGCGACTTCGGCCTCGCTCGGCCCGCTCTTGTCGCCCCAGCCGACGCCGCCGGAAAAGCCGAGCGTCGCGCCCGTTTCGCGCGCGAGCCAGACGCCGTAGTGCAGGCGCTCGAGCGATCGCGGCCGCAGCGTCGAGCGCCCGTATTCAGGTGCGAACATGTCGCGCCCGCCGCCGAGGACGACGATCGTCAGCGGCTGGCGCGCCTTCACGTCGGACTTCAACCGGGCGATCGCATCCGCGCTCAGCGCCGGTGGCGGGCGCAGCATAAACTGCGTCAGCAGCGCGCCCGCGCCGTTGCAGGCACTCAGCCATATGCCCAGCGTACCGATCAACACGAGCAGCCAGCCGAGGCCGCGCCGCGGCAGGATCAGCCGTGCGCCGACCAGGATCAGCAACAGCAACGGCACCGGCGGCAGCACAAGCGCCGTCAGCGCGGGCTTCCACGCTTCGATGCCGAGCAGGGAGAACAGTTCGTTCAAGATGGGTCGACCGCGCCGAGGCCGCGCGCAGCGCACGGTGGCCGCGATTGTGCCGCAGCGCACTACATCGGCGGTCTGTCCGTTGCAAAGGAATGCATGACGAGCCCGTCGCCCGGCCGCCCGAAGACGGGCTCGCTCCCCCTCGGGGGGGGCCGGTGCGCAGCACCGTAGGGGGCATCAATGAGCGCGTCGCCTGGCCGCCCGAGGACGGGCTCGCTCCTTCTCGGGGGAGGCGGTGCGAAGCAGCGTAGGAGGTAACGTTGAGCGAAGTCACACCACCCGCCGCCCCGATCGACGCTGCCTTGCTGCGCCGCTTGCTGATCCGCAATTTCGACGCCGCACCGAAGTCGCTCGAGCAGCGCGCGCCGCTCTACGAGAGCCTTTGCGCGAGGCTCGGCGACGGCACGGCCGCCGCCAAGCTCGGCATCAGCATCGATATCGTCGCCCCTGGCAAGCGCAGTTGCCCCTATTACTTCCACTATGCGCGGGAGGAGGCCTTCGTCGTGCTCGAGGGCGAAGGCACGCTGCGCGTCGCCGGCCAGATGCTCGCGCTGCGCGCCGGCGACGTCGTCTTCATCCCGCCCGGCCCCGGCTACCCGCACCAGATCATCAATACGTCGGATGCGCCGCTAA
>CALMIL010000197.1 GCA_937864005.1 uncultured Burkholderiales bacterium | reverse complement strand
CGTAGGCTGCATCAGGTCTGAGCATCGTCTGACCCGCTTCGAAGGGCGCCTGCGGGCGCCCTTTCTCGTGTGCGCGGACGATGCGGGCGTTCGCCGCCATCGCCCCGTGGCCGCAGGGCGCGACGATAGAATCGGCGCATGCGAATGCGGCGCTTCGACAGCGTGCTCTGGTCCTGGATGACCATCGCGGCGCTGCTCGCAGCGGCCGTCTCGCCCGCCGTGCTGGCGCCGGGCCGCGGCGTCGCCGGCTGGGACGGCATCTGCTCGGGCGCAAGTGCCGCCGCGGCAGACGCATCCGGCGGTGCGCCGTCGCTGCCGGGCAACCAGCATCCGTTCGGCCACTGCCAGATCTGTGCGCTGCACGGCGCGCCGCCCGGTCCGCCGCAGGCCGGGCCGGTCTTCGCGCTCCTGGCGCTGGCTTTCGCGCTGCCGCGCATGGCGCTTGCCGCGCCGCCGGCATCGCACGGCTGGCGTGCGGCGCAGCCGCGGGCGCCGCCGCCGCGCGATTGACGCTCCGGCGCCGTCGAGTCCCGCCCTCCGACCCGGCGCCGCAGCGCACCCGAAGGCGCATTCGTCCCGATTCGAATTCTGGCGGCCGTAGTCTCCGCGGCGCACCGCCGCCCGCGTGCCGTCGACCCACTCCAGGAACACCCATGAACCGAATTCAACGCAGCCTGATCCTCGCCGCCTTCGCGGTGAGTTCCCCCTGGACCCTGGCGCAGACAACCGTGAGCGAACCTTGGGTCCGCGCCACCGTCGCGCAGCAGAAGGCGAGCGGTGCTTTCATGAGCATCACCTCGGCCCACGGCGGCAAGCTCGTCTCGGTGGCGTCGCCGGTGGCCGGCGTCGCCGAGGTCCACGAGATGGCAATGAGCGGCAACGTGATGAAGATGCACGCCATCCCCGCACTCGCGCTGCCGGCCGGCCAGCCGGTCAAGCTCGAACCGGGCGGCTACCACGTGATGCTGATGGACCTGAAGCAGCAGCTAAAGGAAGGCGAGGTCGTCGCGCTGACACTGGTCGTCGAAGGCAGGGACGGCAAGCGCGAGACGATCGAGGTCAAGGCGCCGGTCAAGGCGCTCGGCGCGGCGCACTCGATGAAGCACTGAACTTGCGCAGCTACGCCGGGCTCGTCCGCGCCGGCGGCAGGCGTCGGTGGGTGCGGCGCAGCAGCGTGATCGCGATCGTCAGGTTCAGCGCGTTCCAGGCGATGCCGTTCAGGAACGCGGCGTGGTACGAACCGGTGAGGTCGAACACCTTGCCCGACATCCAGCCGCCGAGCGCCATGCCGAGCAGCGTGAACATCAGCACCGTGCCGACGCGCGAGCCGGCGACGGCGGCGGGGAAGTGCTCGCGAACGATGATCGCGTAGCTCGGCACGATGCCACCCTGGAACAGGCCGAACAGCGCCGAGATCACGTACAGCGAGGCGAGGCCGTCGAACGGCAGGAACAGCAGCAGCGCGACGCCCTGCAGCGCCGAGCCGAGGACGAGCGTGCGCAACCCGCCGATGCGGTCGCAGATCGCGCCCGAGACGAGGCGGCTCGCGATTCCCGCGCCGAGCATCAGTGACAGCATCTCGGCGCCGCGCGCCGCGCCGTAGCCGAGGTCGCTGCAGTAGGCGACGATGTGGACCTGCGGCATCGACATCGCGACGCAGCAGGCCAGGCCGGCGATGCACAGCAGCACGAGCGCGTGGGCCGGCGGCAGGCCGAATGGCCTGCCGTTGGCGTCCGATGCCGGGGTTCCGGCGGTAGCGCCCGAACGTGGTGCGACCGGCGTCGCCACCGCCGCCGCGCGCGGCGGGCGCGGCCGCATGAACAGTGCAAGCAGCGACAGAGTCGTTACCGAGAAGACGGCCAGCCAGAGGTAGGTCTGCCGCCAGCCGATATCGCCGACGAAATGCTGCACGACGGGCGGCCAGAATGCGCCGGCCGCGTAGTTGCCGCTGGCGCAGATCGCCACCGCGATGCCGCGCCGGCGCACGAACCACAGCGACGTGTCGGCGATCAACGGCACGAAGGTCGCCGAACTGCCGACGAGGCCGAGCAGCACGCCGTGCGCGAGCGAGAATGCCATGATGCCAGGCGCGAACGCCGCGGCGGCGAAGCCGACACCGAGCCCTGCGGCGCCGATCAGCAGCGGCACCATGACGCCGAACCGATCGGCGAGCCGCCCCATCAGCACGCCGCCGACGCCGAAGCCAACCATCATCATCGTGTACGGCAGCGATGCGTCGGCGCGCGAGACGCCGAAGTCCGCCTGCACCGCGGGCAGCACGACCGAGACGACGTACATCGCCGCGCTGCCGATCGTCATCAGCATGAGCGTGACGGCCAGCCGCATCCAGGCGTAGCGTGAATCGGCGGCGTGCTGCATAGGGTAAGTCTCGGCGGCCGGCCGCCGCATCAGGCGCGCGCCGCTGCCGGCGGCATCAGAACCGCATCGACAGGCCGAGCAGGGCCTCGGCCTGGAACATGGCGTCGCCGTGGATCGAGACCACGCAGCCGCCCGAGCAGAAGAAGCCGCCGCCGCTGTTGATGAGCGTCGCATAGCCGCGCAACTCGCCGCGCAGCGCGATCGACGGCGTCAGCGCGTGCTCGTAGCCGAGTGCGAGGCTCATCGACGGCCGGACTTCGGAATTCATCCCGTCGCCAGGGGACATGAAGGTCGCGCCCAGCCCGCCGGCGACATAGGCGCCGCGCCCGGCCTGCCCCTCGAAATAGTTGACCCCGCCCAGGTGCAGGTAGGCGATGTCCAGCGACACGCTCGCCTGTGCGCTGCCCGGCGCCAGCGGCAGATGCGTGCGCTGGGCGCTCGCGAAGACCTGCCCGTTGCGGGCGCCGTCGACCGCCCATTCGAAGGCAAGCGCGAAGGCGCCGCTGGCGTCGACGTCGTCCGTCGTCGTCGTCGCGCCGACCGTCTGCTCGAACGAGCCGCCGCCGCGATAGCCGCCATAGACGGTGAGCGCGTTCTGCGCCGCAGCAGGCAGCGCGCCGAGCAGCCACAAGGCCAGGACAACGAATGGTGCGGGCAGGCGCGATGTCATGTCCGGATGCTACTTCAGGGTGCCGGGTCCGTGATGTCCCGCAGGCGCGGTCCGTCGCGTGACAGCGCCGGTGCTATCATGACATATGGCGACGGTCGTCCTGGACACCAATGTCCTGGTCTCCGCTCTGTTGCGCGGCGGTGGAGCGGGGCGTGCCGTGCTTCGCGCGTGCCTGCGCGGCCAGTACCAGCCCGTCCTGGGACCGGCACTGCTGGCCGAGTACGAGGACGTTCTGGGCCGCCCGAAGCTGTTTGCCGACTCGGCACTTTCGGCCAGGGAACGAGAGGAGTTGTTCGATGGTCTGATGAGCTGCTGTCGCTGGGTCGAGGTGTTCTATGCCTGGCGGCCGAATCTGCCCGATGAATCGGACAACCATCTCATCGAACTGGCCGTCGCGGCGCAGGCCGACGCGATCGTGACGCGCAACCTGCGGGATGTTGCGCGCGGCGAGTTGAAGTTCCCGATGCTGCGGGTGCTCACGCCCGAGCAATGCCTGGAGGCTTTTCCATCATGTCCACCCTGACGATTCGTTTGCCGGACGACAAGCATGAGCGCCTGAAGGCCCTCGCGAAATCGAACTCGATCAGCGTCAACAAGCTGGTGGACGAACTGGCGACGGTGGCGCTGGCCAATTACGATGCCCGCGTGCGCTTCGAAACGCGCGCCGCGCGCGGCAACCCGAAACGCGCACTGACGCTGCTCGACAAGCTGGATCGGGCCGGTTGACGCGGCGCCAGGGCGGCGCAGGCGTGCTGCACGCGCCGACGCCGGTCGCGCGGTCAGGTCGCACACGACATCGCTGGGCAGCAGCCCATTTGCGTGCGTGAGCGGGCTTGAAAACGCCGGCTCCGGCCCCAACTCCGCGGTCTTGCCGCACCGCTGGTGCGCCGTGGCGCCTCGCATTCCCGAAAACCACCACAGACCATGACCAAGCAGACCCTCTCGTTCCAGGCCGAGGTGCAGCAGATCCTGCACCTCGTCACGCACTCGCTGTACTCGAACAAGGAAATCTTCCTGCGCGAGCTCGTCTCCAACGCCTCCGATGCCTGCGACAAGCTGCGCTTCGAGGCGCTGAACAACCCGGCGCTGTACCAGGATGCGCCGACTCTCGAGGTGCGCGTGATCGTCGACAAGGATGCGAAGACGATCACGATCCGCGACAACGGCATCGGCATGTCCGAGGCCGAGGCGATTGCCCACCTCGGCACGATCGCCAAGAGCGGCACGCGCGAGTTCATGCACGCGCTCGAGGGCGAGCAGAAGAAGGACGCAAACCTGATCGGCCAGTTCGGCGTCGGCTTCTACAGCGGCTTCATCGTCGCCGACCGCATCACGGTCGAATCGCGCCGCGCCGGGCTTGCGGCGGGCGAGGGCGTGCGCTGGGTGTCGCAAGGCGCGGGCGACTTCGAGGTCGAGATGATCGAGAGGAGCGCGCGCGGCACCGACGTCATCCTGCATCTGCGCGACGGCGAGGAGGAGTTCCTCGACCGCTGGAAGCTGAAGTCGATCATCTCGAAATACTCGGACCATATTTCGCTGCCGATCCTGATGCGAAAGGAAACCTGGGACGCCGAGAAGAAGGAGCAGGTCGAGACCGACGAGTGGGAGACGGTCAACAAGGCGGCGGCGCTGTGGTCGCGGCCGAAGAGCGAGATCACTCCCGAGCAGTACGAGGACTTCTACAAGCAGATCAGCCACGACAGCCAGGCGCCGCTCGCCTACACGCACAACCGCGTCGAGGGGCGCAGCGACTACACGCAACTGCTGTACGTGCCCGCCAAGGCGCCGTTCGACCTCTGGAACCGCGACAAGCGCGGCGGCGTGAAGCTCTATGTCAAGCGCGTCTTCATCATGGACGACGCCGAGGCGCTGATGCCGGTCTACCTGCGCTTCGTGAAGGGTGTGATCGACAGCGCCGACCTGCCGCTCAACGTCAGCCGCGAGCTGCTGCAGGAAAGCCGCGACGTGAAGGCGATCCGCGAAGGCTCGACGAAGCGCGTGCTCGGCATGCTCGAGGACCTGGCCAACAGCGAAGACGCCACCCAGCGCGACAAATACGCCGCATTCTGGAAGGACTTCGGCGCCGTGCTGAAGGAGGGCATCGGCGAGGACTTCGCGAACCAGGAGCGCCTCGCCAAGCTGCTGCGCTTCGCGTCGACGAACGCCGACGAAGGCGTGTCATTCGCCGACTACGCCGGCCGCATGAAGGAGGGCCAGGAGACGATCTACTACATCACCGCCGACAGCCTCGCCGCCGCCAAGAGCAGCCCGCAGCTCGAGATCTTCCGCAAGAAGGGCATCGAGGTGCTGCTGCTCGTCGACCGCGTCGACGAGTGGATGCTGTCGCACCTGTACGAATTCGATGGCAAGCCACTGCAGAACGTCGCGCGCGGCGCGGTCGACCTCGGCAAGCTGCAGGACGAGGAAGAGAAGAAGCAGGCCGAGGCCGCGTCCGAGGCGTTCAAGCCGGTGCTCGAGAAGCTGAAGAAGGCGCTCGAGGGCCGCGCCAAGGACGTGCGCGCGACGACCCGCCTCGTCGATTCACCCGCCTGCCTCGTCGTCGAGGAGGGCGACATGAGCGGCCACCTCGCGCGCCTCCTGAAGCAGGCCGGCCAGGCGGCGCCGGCGACGCAGCCGGTGCTCGAGGTCAACCCCGAGCACGCGCTCGTGAAAAGGCTGGACGCCAGCGCGCACTTCGACGACCTCGCCAATATCCTCTTCGATCAGGCGATGCTCGCCGAGGGCGGCCAGCTCGACGATCCGGCCGCCTACGTGCGCCGCGTCAACGCAATGCTCGTCGGCTGAACGCGGGCGCGGCTTGGCTTGGTGCGATCGCGGGCCGGGTCGCGCTCACGCGGTAAAGAGCGGCGCCTCGCGCATCGCCTCGATCTGCTCGTTGAGCTGGATCGTCTGCTGGCCCCAGTACGCCGGGCCTGCGAACCACGGGAAGGCGACCGGAAACGCCGGGTCGCTCCAGCGCCGCGCGATCCACGCGCTGTGGTGGATCAAGCGCAGTGTGCGCAGCGGCTCGACGAGCCTCAGCTCGCGCCAGTCGAAATCCATGAAGTCCTCGTAGCCGGCGAGCACCGCGCCGAGCTGGCGCGTCATGCTCGCGCGGTCGCCCGACAGCAGCATCCACAGGTCCTGGACCGCGGGGCCGGTCAGCGCGTCGTCGAGGTCGACGAAGTGCGGGCCGGCGTCGGTCCACAGGATGTTGCCGGGGTGGCAGTCGCCGTGCAGCCGCAAGGTGCGCAGATCGGGCAGCGCGTCGAACGCGCGCCGCACCTCGGAAAGCGCGGTGTCGATCGCCGCCCGCCAGGCGGGCAGCGCCTCGGGCGCCACCCAGTCGTTGGCAAGCAGATAGTCGCACGCGCCGCTGCCGAAGGTCTCGATGTCGAGCGATGCACGGTGTTCGAAGCGCTGCGTCGCGCCGACTGCGTGGATGCGGCCGATGAAGCGGCCGATCCATTCGAGCGTGGTCATGTCCTCCAGTTCCGGTGCGCGCCCCGAGCGGCGCGGTGAAACGCCGACGCGCTGGCCCTGCACATGCGCGAGCGTCGGCGGCGCGCCGAGTAGCTCGACCGGCTCGCGCGGCGGCTGCGCGGCGCTCAGCACGAGCGGCGCGACGACCGGAATCTCGCGCGCCGCAAGCTCCGCCGCGAAGGCGTGCTCCTCGAGAATCTGCGCGTCGCTCCAGCGCCCGGGCCGATAGAACTTTGGCACCACGACCTCGCCCGACTCGAGGAACACCTGGAAGACGCGGTTCTCGTACGAGTTCAGCTGGATCATCCGCCCGTCGCCGTCGAGCCCGACCGCGGCCAGCGCATCGAGCACCGCCTGCGGTGTGAGGTCGGCGAACGGGGTTTCGTTCGCGGCGGAGGAACTCGCGTCGGATGCGGTCATGCGTGGATCGTACGCGGCGCTTCGAAGCGGCGCGGACGCAGTCCGCTCGAGTGCAATCGCTTGCGACGCGCTGGCACAAAGAGTCATTCGCGCTTGCTTGACGGCGAAAGCGCGCCGATCCTGCTGGCAACGAAAATGTCCATCGCCCGGCGCAGTGGGAATGTGCGCCGGTTCGTGCAATTGCGGCTCGTCCTGTCGTGGCGCCGACAGACACAGTCGCGGTGCTCGGCAATGAGGGAGGTGGTAGTTGACCAAGCCCGATCTCGGCTTCACCTACCGCTCGCGCAAGTCGGGCGAAGTCCAGGTGCTTCATCGCGGCAGCGTCGCCTCCACGCTACGCGGTGCCGACGCGCATGACTTCCTGGCCGAGGTCTCGTCCTGCTCGTCCATCGACGCGCAGCAACTGATGGCTCGCGTCACGGGGAACTACAAACGCGGCAATGAACGCCTTGCCGCGGGACACGCGCGCAATCGGCGTTAGCGAAACTCGGTTGGTCAGTCCGCTGAGACCAAGGGGAAGGCAGCGGGATTGCGAATCGAGTCGACGCAAAGATCGACGTCGAGCTGCGGCCAGTAGAGGTGGTTCTCCGTGGGTCGCTGGACATCCGAAAGCTGCTCGATGGTGGCCTTCTTGAACCACGGAAAAGCTGCGAACGGCACCGCGAGTTCCTCGGTGCCCAGCAGCAGCCAGAACCCGTGAACCGAGACGTGGCTGACTTCAACTTCCGAAGTGACGTTGCCAGGCATCTTCGATCTCCTGGAGATGTACCTCGACGACAGCACGAGCTTGTCGCAGCTGTGATGGCGAAAGCCCGATGTTGACGGCCAAGTGTACTTGTGGCGTGAGCCAGAACTTTGCTTCTCCATCCGGATGAGCAACGTGCACGTGAATTCGTGTCTGCTCGCGGGAGAAGAAAAACAAGCGAAACTGGCCGTCGCGCACGATGGTTGGCGCCATCGCCGTCAATGTATCCCGGTGTGCGAGCGAGAGGAGAGCAGGCGGGTTTCGCGGATTGCCTTTCGCGGCCGAGTTGGCGTGGAAGGCTGTCAGAAACTGCGCCCCCGCTTGTATTGCGACTGCGTGCGCCGCACGCGCTGCGTCGCGGCCTCGATCGCCGCGAACGAGCGCGCGGCGTGGGCGTGGCAGACGGCGAGGCCGAGGGCGTCGGCGGCGTCCTTGCCCGGCAGGCCGGGCAGCGCGAGCAGGCGCGAGAC
>CALMIL010000196.1 GCA_937864005.1 uncultured Burkholderiales bacterium | reverse complement strand
ATGGCCAATCTGCACATCACCGATATCGAATCGGCCATCAACTGGTGGCGCGAGAAGAAGCCCTCGGCCGACGGCATCACCGCCTGCGCCGAGGTGCGCGCGCTGGCCGAGATCTATGCGCTGATGGCGATCGCGCACGTCAGCGAGCGCGACGAGGATGCGATGGCGCCGGATGCGCGCGCCGCCTGGCTGGCCTGGTATGCGAGCACGCCCGACGCGCCGTGCATCGCGATCTGCTCGACGAGCCAGGGCGACGCCATCTGCAAGGGCTGCGGACGCACCTTCGAAGAGGTGCAGCTCTGGACGCTGATGACGCCGGCCGAGAAGCGCCAGACCTGGCGGCGCATCACGCAGGAAGGGACGGCGTGGCGCTTCAACCGCTATGCGGAGCGGGCGCGCGAGACGAGCGGCGCCGGCGCGCGCACCCGCCGCCGCTGAGCCGATGACCGCACCCCCATCCAACGCGCCGGCGGCGGCCGCGGCGCCGCGCAACCCGCGCATGACATTCGCGCAGGACGTGCGCCGCATCGGGCCGCTGGCCTGGCCGGTCTTCGTCGGCCAGCTCGCGGTGGTCGCCTTCGCAACTGTCGATACCGTGCTCGTCGCACGCTACAGCGCGCTCGACCTGGCCGCGCTCGCGGTCGGCGCCGCCGCCTACTTGAGCATCTTCGTCGGCCTGATGGGCATCGTGCTCGCGATCGGGCCGATCGCCGGCCAGCTGTTCGGCGCCGGCCGGCTGAAGGAGGCCGGCGAGCAGCTCCACCAAGCGGTCTGGCTCGCACTCGGCCTGTGCCTGATCGGCGGCGCCTTGCTGCTGTGGCCGCAGCCGTTCCTGGCCCTCTCGCGCGCCGAGCCGGAGGTCGCCGAGCGGGTGCGCGGCTATCTCGCGGCGCTCGCCTTCGCATTGCCCGCGGCGCTGCTCTTCACCGCCTATCGCGGCTTCACGGTCGCCGTCTCGCGCCCGCTCGCCGTGATGCTGCTGCAGCTCGCGGCGCTCGCGCTCAAGGTGCCGCTGAGCATCGCGCTGATCAACGGCTTCGAGCTGCCGGCGGGGCTTGGCGGCGGGCGCATGCCGGCGCTCGGCGTCACCGGCTGCGGCATCGCCACGGCGCTTGCGATGTGGGCGCAGTGCGGGGCCGCCTTCGTGCTGCTGCGGCGCGATGCGTTCTATGCGCAGTTCGGCCTGCACCGCGCCGGGCTGGCGCGGCCGCAGGCCGCCGCGCAGCGCGCGCTGCTGCGGCTAGGCGTGCCGATGGGGCTGTCGATCGGCATCGAGATCACCGCCTTCACCTTCATGGCGTTCTTCATCTCGCGGCTCGGCGCGCTCGCCGTCGCCGGCCACCAGATCGCGATCAACCTCGTCTCGATGATGTTCATGATGCCGCTGGCGATCGGCATGGCCGCCGGCACGCTCGCCGCGCAGCGCCTCGGCGCGAACGACGGCCGCGATGCGCGCCGCATCGGCTGGCACGGCATGCAGCTCGGCCTCGTGATCGCGCTGCTGATGGGCGGCGCCGCCTGGCTCGCGCGCGAGCGGCTGCTCGGCGTCTATACCGGCGACGCCGCGATCCTCGCCGCCGCGCTGCCGCTGCTCGCCTGGGTGATGCTCTTTCACGTCGGCGACGCGACGCAGGCGATCGCCGCCTTCATCCTGCGCGCCTACCATATCGCGACGCCGCCGGTGCTGATCTACGTGGCGTCGCTGTGGGGCGTGGGCATGGGCGGCGGCTATTGGCTCGCCTTCGACCGCAGCGGCCGCGTGCCGCCTTCGCTGCAGGGCGCCCCCGGCTCCTGGGCGGCATTCACGCTCGGCATCGCGATCGCCGCGGTCTCGCTGTGCGGCCTGCTCGCCTGGGTGCTGCGCGCCCGCCGGCGCGAGGAACGTGCCGAGCACCGCGCCGCGGCGGCCGCTGCGACGCGCCCAGCTACAGAAGGCTGAAGCGCACCCCGGCCGGGCGCAATGCTTGGACCGCCTCCAGACCGAGGCCGCTGGCCGGCGTGACGATGCCGACGTGCGGCGTGCGTCCGAGCGTGCCCAGCGCCAACCCATTGGCCATCGCGACGACCATCTCCGGCGTCGAGCGGTAGCCCGGATGGCCTTCGGCCGTCACCCGGCCGTGCACGCGCTGGCCATCGGCGGCAGTGGCGAAGAGGGTGAACTCGTAGCCCATCGCGTCGAGCGCCGCCTCGCTCGGACCTTCGCCCGGCTGCGGCGCGAAGCGTTCGATCAATTTCGCGAGGGCCTGACGCTGGAACTGCAGCGGGCCGCAGACGCTTGCGCCGAGCCCGGCGAGCGGCGCGGCGACCGACGCCGCGGCGGCGAACTGCAGCGGCAGCGT
This sequence comes from uncultured Burkholderiales bacterium, assembly GCA_937864005.1. Taxonomy (GTDB): domain Bacteria; phylum Pseudomonadota; class Gammaproteobacteria; order Burkholderiales; family Burkholderiaceae_C; genus CAIKUF01. The sequence goes on along the minus strand of CALMIL010000196.1, from coordinate 21,700 downwards.
CGCCGCCGCCGGCAGCAGGCGCGGCGCGGCGACGAGTGCGGCCATGTTCGAGCCCTCGCGGTAGCGGAAATCGGGCGTGAAGAGCGTCTCGTCGTCGATCAGCGCCCAGCTGCGCAGCACCATCGGCGGATTGACGAACGGCGCCGGGACACTCGGCGCGACGACCGCGCCGATATCGGCGTCGTAGCGCGGCGTCCACTCGATCGCGTTGCGCCTTGCGACGGCCGCCGCATCGGCGCGCGCCGCCGGCAGCAGGCAGGCCATGTTGCGGATGCTGTCACTGCGGTCGTGCTCGAGCAGCATGCGCATCGTCGCCACCGTGCCGCCGCTGGCCGCATCGGCAAGCCGCGTGATGCGCCGGCCGGTGAAGGCGACGACGAGCTTCACTTCGCGGCACGCCTGGGCGTGGCGCTGGCGCAGCGCGTCGGCGATCCACAGCGTCGCGATGTCGAACGGCAGCACCTCGTAGCCGCAGCTCGGGATGATGCGGACCTCTGCCGCCACCGCCGCGTCGTAATGGCGCTCGATCATCCGGCGCACCCAGAACGTCTCGCCGCTCAGGTCGAGGCAGTGCGTGCCGTGCGCGATGCAGGCCTCGATGACCGCCTCGCCGGTCGTCGCGTACGGGCCGGCGAGGTTGAGCAGCACCTTGGTCTGCGACGCGAGCGTCGCGAGCGATGCGCCATCGGTCGTATCGGCAAGCAGTACGCCGGGCTTGCGCACACCGCGCCGCGTGCCGTCGCTGACCAGCGCCTGCATCGCGGCGACGTTGCGCCCGGCGACCGCCCAGCGCACGCCCGCGCCCTGGCGCCGCATCGCGCGCACCGCCTGGCGGCCGGTATAGCCGGTCGCACCGAGAATCGCCACGTCGTAGGGTCGCCCGGCCGTCATCGTGCCAAGCATAGCGCCGCAGCGCTGGCGCGTCGGCGATCAGGCCAGCGGCAGCAACAGCTCGAAACAGCTTCCGCCGCCGTCGCGCGCCGCGCAGCGGATGCTGCCGCCGTGGCGTTCGGCGATCTGCTTGACGAGGGCGAGGCCGAGGCCGACACCGCCGGCGAGTTCGGCATGCCCCGGCAGGCGATAGAACGGCTCGAAGATGCGCTCGCGTGCGGCCTCGGGAACGCCCGGCCCGCGGTCGCAGACGCAAAGCAGGGCGCGCCGGTCGCGCGATTGCACGCGCACCGCGATCTCGCCGCCGCCGTAGCGGCGCGCATTCTCGAGCAGGTTGCGCAGCGCGCGGCGCAGCAGCCGCTCGTCGCCGTCGACCGCCACCGCCGCGCCATCGACATCGGCGTCGAAATGCGCCGCCTCCTCGACCGCAAGGGCGAGCAGTTCGACGCGCTCCTTGCGCTCGAGCGCCTGCGCGGCGTCGAGCCGGCTCGCGAGCAGCACCTCTTCGACGAGGGCGTCGAGCTCGGCGATATTGGTGTCGATCTCGCGGCGCAGCGCCTCGCGCCGGTCGGCCGGCGCGTCCTCGAACATGGCGAGCGCCATCTTCATGCGTGCCAGCGGCGAGCGCAGCTCGTGGCTCGCATTCGCCAGCAGCGAGCGGTGCGAGCGCACCAGCGTCTCGATGCGCGCCGCCGCGCGGTTGAAGCTCTTGCCGACGGCGGCGACTTCGTCGTTGCCGTCCTCGGCGACGCGGCGGTCGAGCGCGCCGGCACCGAATGCCTCGACGCCGCGCTCGAGCGATTCGAGGCGGCGCGTCAGGCGGCGCACGACCGGATAGGCGCCGATCGAGATCGCGGCGAACAGCAGCGCGAGCGTCATCACGAGCCCCGCACCGGGCAGCGCGAGCCAGCCGAGGGCGCCGGGCGGCGGAAGCGGCGGCCCGAGGGGTGGCACGCCGAACGCGCCGCGCGGACGCATCGGACCGTGCGGACCGGGGCGCAGCACGCGCAGCGTGCGGCCGTCGGCGAGCGGCAACGAGGCGATGCGCAGGCCCGGGCTGCGCCCTTGCTGCGCATCGGCCTCGCGCCGATCGAAGCGCTCGGACGCGGCGATGCGTTCGCCGTCCGCAGCATCGAGCGCGAGCGGCACGCGCATGCGCTGTGACAACTCCTGCAGCGCGGCGCGCTGCTCGTCCTGGCTCGCGCTCGATGGCGGCAGGTGGCGCTGCGCGTACTCGCCCCATTCGGCGAGGCGCTCGGCCCACAGCAGCTGCTCCTCGGCGCGCGCGCTGTCGATATTGCGCTGGAGCAGAAAACCGGAGACGAGCGCGAAGACGAGCAGCACGGCGACGACCGTGAGGTAGATGCGCAGATACAGCGTGCGCATTGTTCAGGCTGAATCGTCGCCGTCTTGCTTGCGTGCGAATACGTAGCCGGCACCGCGCACGGTGAGCACGCGGCGCGGGGATTTCGGGTCGTCCTCGATCGCGGCGCGGATGCGCGAGACGTGGACGTCGATCGAGCGGTCGAAGGCATCCATCGGGTGGCCCTTGAGCGCGTCCATGATCTGGTCGCGCGACAGCACGCGGCCCGGGCTTTGCGCGAGGACGACGAGAAGGTCGAACTGGTGGCCCGTGAGATCGCAGGCGCGGCCGTCGATGCGCGCCGAGCGCGCCCCCAGATCGATCTCGAGGCGCCCGAAGCGCAGCACCTGGGAGGCGTTCGGTTCGGGCGCGGCGCGCCGCAGCAGCGCCTTGATCCGCGCCTGCAGCTCGCGCGGCTCGAACGGTTTGGGCAGATAGTCGTCGGCGCCGAGTTCGAGACCGACGATGCGGTCGGTCGGCTCGCCGCGCGCCGTCAGCATCAGGAGCGGCAACTGGCGCGTCGCCGGGTTGGCACGCAGATCGCGGCACAGCTCGAGGCCGTCGCCGTCGGGCAGCATCAGGTCGAGCACGAGCGCGTCGTAGGCCTGCGTCGCGACCCGCATCCGGCCGGCGGCGAGGGTCGGCGCGGTGTCGACGTCGAAGCCCGCGCCGCGCAGGTAGTCCCCGAGCATCGCGGCAAGGCGCGCGTCGTCGTCGATCAGCAGCAGTCGGGCAGGCATGGGGTCAAGCGCGGGGACCGGGATGCGGCGAGCATAGCCGCCCGCCGCTATCGGCCCCTTTGTGCCTCAGTTCTTCGACGCGGGCGCGCCCTGCTGGCGCTGCATGCGGTCGCGGCGCTGCTCGCCGCGCAGCTTCACGCGCTCGGCGAACTTGGCGCGCTGCTCGGGCGTCAGCACGTTGGCGATCGCGACCATGGTCTGCGTCGTCTTCTGGCTCATCTGGTCGTAGTGGGCGACCATCTGCTGACGCAGCGACTCGGCGGCCGCCGGGTCGACCGCCGGGGCACTGAAGATCGCCAGACCCTGCTCGCGCAGCGCGCGTCCGGCCTCGAACTGCGTCTTCATGTCGGCCGCCGCGGCCTGCGTGATCTGGCGGATCTGGGCGCGCTGGGCGTCGGTCGCATCCAGCCCTTCGAGCATGCGATCGCTCATCCGGGTGCCGTCCCACATCATGCCGTGGCCGCCGCCCATCATCCCCGGCCCGCCCATGCCAGGGCCGCCGCAGCCGCCCGGGCGGCCGTCGGCCCAGGCGACGGCGCCGACGCCGGCAGCGAGCGCGACGAGCGTCACGAGCGCGACCTTCTTCGCCCGGCTCGCGCGGCGCGGCAGCGACGCCTTGCCAGGCAGTTCGTTGTTCGATTCAGTCATGGCTTGCTCCTACGGTGGCTGGCCCCATCGGCCATGGACGCATGTTCGCGCGCCGGCGTAAACGACCGATACGGGCTGCGTAAAGTTGTGCGAAGCGACCGCTCGCAGCGCGGCCGGCGGCGGAAACCCCCCTGAATCGCGGGCTCGCCGCAGGCCGGTACATGCGACACAATTGGATACATGAAGAACCAGCGCTACAAGTGGGACGACGAGACGAAGGACGACTCGCCGAGCGAGTTCGCTTCCACCACCTATTCGACCCTCTCCGGCAGCGCCCACAGCAGCTGGCCCCAGGAACGGCGGCACCGCCGGGGCGCCGCGCGGCGCACTGGCGTGCTGTGGACGATGTTCGCCGTGGTCGGCGCCAGCGCGCTCGTGCTCTATGTCGCCGCGCACTGGCTGCGGCAGTGAATGCGCAAGTGAACTGCGCGCGGCGGGCGTCGGCCCGATAGGCCGAAAGCCCTGCCGGGTGTGCCGTGCGCACCGCCGCGCGCCGATTCGACACCCCGCGTTGAGCGAACGCAACGCCATGCACGCGGCGTGACGCACGATGGCGCCATGGCGAAAGGCGACCTCGAGTGGAATCGGTGATGCATCGCGAGCAGGTGAGCATGCGCGCAGTCGAAGCTGCGGGCGAGCTGGCGCTGCCGTCCGACGCGACCGGCCTCGTCGTCGTCGCGCGCCGCAGCGGCGGCGCCGGCGCCGATCGCCGCGACACCTTCGTCGCCGAGACCTTGCATGGCTACGGCCTGGCAACGCTGTCGCTCGAGTTGCCGGGCGCGGCCGAGTCGGCGCGAAGCCGCACCGCTGCCGGCGTCGATCTGCTGGCGATGCGCATCGATGCCGCGCTCGCCTGGGCCGACCGGCACGCCGCGACGGCGCAACTTCCGCTCGGCGTGCTCGGTACCGGCGCAGGCGCCGCCGCGGCCTTGCGCTCGGCCGCCCGATGCGGCGCAAGGATCTGCGCCGTCGTCTCGCGCGGCGGCCGCCCGGACCTCGCGGGCGCGGCGACGCTTGCACGCGTCGATGCGCCGACGCTGCTGATCGTCGGCGGCGACGATACCGCGTTGCTCGCGCTGAACCGCGACGCGCTGCGCCTTCTGCGCGGTGCCCGGCGCCTCGAGGTCGTCCCCGGTGCGTCGAGCCGGTTCGCCGAACCCGGCGCGCTGGACGCCGCGGCGCATCTGGCCGGCACCTGGTTCGCGAATCATCTGCGGCTGCGCCGCGCGGCATGACCTCGCATCGTTTCGCGGATCGGGAACAGGCGGCGCGCGCGCTCGCGCGGCAGCTCGCGTCGATGAAGCTCGAGCCGCCGATCGTCGTCCTCGCGCTGCCGCGCGGCGGCGTGCCGATCGGCGCCGAGATCGCCCGCGTTCTCGGCGCCCGGCTCGATCTGCTGCTGGTGCGCAAGATCGGCGCACCCTGGCAGCCCGAGCTTGCGGTCGCGGCGGTCGTCGATGGCGCGCGGCCGGAGGTCGTCATCGACGAGGCGATGCTCGGCATGCCCGGCATCGATCAGGACTATATCGAGCGGCAGACGCAGCGCGAACTGCAGGAGATCGCGCGCCGCCGCGCGCTCTACCTGCAGGGCCGCGAACCGCGGCCGGTCGGCGGCGCGACCGCGATCGTCGTCGACGACGGCGTCGCGACCGGCACCACGGTGCGCGCCGCGCTCCAGGCGCTGCGCCGCAAGGGGCCCCGGCGCCTGATCCTGGCCGTGCCGGTTGCGCCGGCCGATACCTGCCGCGCATTGCGCCCCGACGTCGACGACCTGGTTTGCCTTTCGCAGCCCGATCCGTTTCGCGCGATCGGCCTGCATTACGATGACTTCCATCAGCTCGACGACGCCGAGGTCATGCAGGCGCTCGACGCCGCCCGGCAGCGAGAGCGGGCCGAAGGCGCCGCCGGATCCGCTCGGCGCACCGATGCGTCGGTATTGCAACACCGACATCCACGACCATGAGGAGTGGAGGAATGATCAAGATCCTGCTCGCCGTCGACGGCTCGGAGCCGTCGAACCGCGCCATCGAGGCGGTCGCCCGGCTTGCCGGCCGGACGGAGCCGCTCGGCGTCGTGCTGATCAATGTGCGCGCGCGCCTGTCGCCGCTGGCCGGATTGCCATCCGCGACGCGCGGCGAGATCGAACAGGCACAACTGCGCGAGCAGGACAGCCTGATCGCGGCGGCGCTCGATCATGCTCGCGGTTGCGGCCTGGCGATCGGCACGACGCGCCGCGCCGAGGGCTCGCCGGCACCCGAGATCGTCGCCGCCGCGGCCGAATGCGGCGCCGACCAGATCGTCATGGGCACGCGCGGCAAGGGCGCGATCGGCAGCCTGTTCATGGGCTCGACCGCGCAGCGCGTCGTGCAGCTTGCCGAGGTGCCGGTGATGCTCGTCAAGTAGGCGGCAGCGCGCCGTCGTCGTTCAGGCCCTGCTCGAGCCCGTAGCGCACGAGCGCGGCGGTGCTGCCGAGCTGCAGCTTGTCCTGGATGCGCGCCTTGTGCGTGCTGATGGTCTTCACCGACAGGTGCAGCGCGCGCGCGATATCGGTCAGCCGCTCGCCGCGGACGATCAGGCGCAGCACCTGCAGTTCGCGATCGCTGAGCTGCGCGTGGCGCGGCATGTCGGCCGCACCGTTCAACTGCTGCACGACGCGCTCGGCAAGGCTCGCCGTCACATAGGCGCCGCCGGCCGCCACCTTGTGGACGGCGCGCACGAGCTCCTCGGAAGCGCTGTCCTTCGTCACGTAGCCGTTCGCGCCGGCCTTGAACGAGCGCAACGCGTACTGATCCTCGGCGTGCATGCTCAGCACGAGCACGGCGACGCCGGGATAGCCGGCCTTGATGCGGCGGATCAGGTCGAGCCCGTTCATGCCGGGCATCGAGAGGTCGACGATCGCGAGCGCGAAGGCCGAGCGGGCGAGCGCCTCGAGCGCCTGATGGCCCGAACTCGCCTCGACGATCACGAAGCCGTCGTCCGTCGCTTCGAGGATGCGCTTCAAACCCTCGCGCACGATGGTGTGGTCATCCACCAGCAGCAGGCGCAGCGCGGCGCCGCCGGCGCGGCGCGTCATCGCGCCGGCTCCGGCGCCAGCGGCGGCGGCAGCAGCAGCGGCGCGGTGATCGCGGCCGGCAGGCGAACCCGAAGCCGCCCGCCGCCGCCGGGCGCGTTGTCCACCTCCATGCGGCCGCCCAGCATCAGCGCGCGCTCGCCGATGCCGAGCAGGCCGAACGAATCGTCCTTCGCCGTGGCGCGCTCCGCGAAGCCGACGCCGTTGTCGCGCACCGTGAGCACGAGTTCGCCGTCCGCATGCTTCATCTCGATGTGCACTTCGCTCGCGCGCGCATGACGCGCGACATTGGTCAGCGCCTCCTGCACCATCCGATAGAGCGCGATCGCGCTGCGCGCATCGACTGCCGAGACGGCGGCGTCGAGTTCCACCTTGACGTCGATCCCCATGCGGCGCGCCGCGTCGCGCGCCAGCCATTCGATCGCCGCGTCGAGCCCGAGATCGTCGAGCATCAGCGGGCGCAGGTCGGCCGAGATGCGGCGCACCGAGGTCACGGTCTCGTCGAGCATCTCGAGCATGGCATCGATGCGTTCGCGCGTCTTGCCGCTTCGCGTCCCGGGTGCGAGGCTCGCCAGGTCCATCTTGAGCGCGGTCAGCCGCTGTCCGAGTTCGTCGTGCAGTTCGCGCGCGATGCGGCGGCGCTCGTCCTCGCGCACCTCGACCAGGCGCTGCGACAGCTTGCGCAGCGTGTCGCGCACGCGCTCCTGCTCCTGGCTTTCGCGGCGGCGCTGCGTGATGTCGTTGATCACCATCTGCAGCGTCGTGCGGCCGTGGTCCGGCAGCGCGGCCAGCGCGATCTCGACGTCGCACGGCGTGCCGTCGAGGCGCTCGATGCGCTCCTGCAGCCGCGACCCATCGCCATCCACCGCGAGCGCGCGCGTCACCTCGGCGCGCACCGTGTCGCGCGATCCGGGGTGCAGCAGCTCGTACATCGTGCGCCCCAGCAACTGCTCGGGCGAGCGCGCGCCGAACAGCGCGAGGCACGCCCGGTTGACGAAGACGATGCGCTCGGCCTGCGCGATCCACATCGCATTCGGCGACATCTCGACGACGGTGCGAAAGCCGCGCCGCAGCGCCTCGATCTCGTCGCGCAGATCCTGCTCGACGCTCAGATCGCACAGCAGCGCGGCAAAGTGGCGGCCGTTCGCGAAGGGTCCGAGGCCGTCGATGCGGGCGATCGTGACGGCGACCGGAAACTCCTCGCCGTCGGCGCGCAGGCCGGTCACCGTCGAGCGTTCGGCCATCGTCCTTTCGGCCACGCCGGAGGCGCCGAACTGCGTCACGTAGCCGGCATGCGCGGCGTGAAAGCGCTGCGGGATGAGGCGCGACAGGGGGCCGCCCAGCACGTCGGCGCTGCGGCAGCGGAACATCTCCGCCGCCGCCGGATTGAGCATGACGACGCGCTGCGCCTCGTCGATCACGACGATCGCCTCGTGCGCCGCGCGCGCCAGGCTTGCCATCGGCACATCGAGGCGGTCGCGCCGGGGTGCGCCGTCAGTCGGCATCGTCGGGGGTTGCGTGCGCCGCGCACGCCGCTTCGAGGCTCACGTCAGCTTGTCTCCGGCCCGGCCATGCCGGGGACGGGCATGGCCGGCGTCTATCGTAGCGCGCCGCTGCGCCCGCGGGCCGGCGCGGCGATTCGGAATCGTCCTACCCCGCGAACAGAAGCTTCCTATCCCTTTGCGCGCCACTCCCCGATAGCCTTGGCAGGCGCGGCGCGCGATGCTCGCACCATGAACTGAGTCGGCAACGGGAGCATCGGATCACGCAGGGCGGAGAAGCATCATGAGCATGGCCAATCTCGAGATCGATCAAGCCGCGGGGAGCAACGATGCCTGGTTCGTGCGGCGCAGCGCCGCCGCGCCGCAGGATGGCCTGGCCGCCTTGTTCCGGCTGATGGGGGTCGCCGAGCCGGCGCCGCACGCGACGGCGCAGATCACGACGCGGCGGGTGCGCGCCGGCGTCGCGCTGTTCCACGAAGGCACCTGCGCGCAGGCGGTCTATTTCATCGCCGTCGGCACCTTCAAGCTGATGCACACCGCCGAGGACGGCTACGAGCAGGTGCTCGGCTTTGCCGGGCGCGCCGAGATGCTCGGCTACGACGCGCTGTGCCAGCGTGCCTATCCGACGACCGCCGTCGCGCTCGAGGATTCGACCGTCTACGCGCTGCCGGTCGCCGATCTGTTCGGCCTGAGCGCGCGCGTCCCCGCCCTCGGTCGCGTGCTGCACCTGGCGGCGAGCCGGCAGCTGCTGCACCAGGTCGAGATCGCCCATTTGATGGCCGCGGTGTCGGCCGAGGTGCGGCTGGCGCGCTTTCTGCTGCAGTTTTCCGATCACATGGCCGAGCGGGGCCAGTCGCCGCGCCGCCTGTACCTGCGCATGAGCCGGCGCGATATTGCAAGCCACCTCGGCGTCGCCCACGAGACGGTGAGCCGCTCGTTCGGCGCGCTCGCGAACTGGGGCTGCGTCGCGGTCAACAACCGCGAGGTCGAGATCCTCGACCGCGAGCGGCTGCTCGCCTGCGCGAGCAATACGCGCGGCCTCGTTCATGCCCGGCGCGGCGGCGCCGCCGAAGGCGCCGGGCTGGCTCGCCCGCGCGCCGCATGCGGCTGAGCGCGGCCGGCAGCGGCGATTCGCCCGAAGCTGCGGCGCGGCGACGGCAATCGCGAAGCGTCCCGATTCACCGAACGAAAGCGCAGCGCAGACATGATTCAGACCATCGTCCTTCATCTCGACGGCAGCGCGAACAGCGCGACGCGCACCGAGCTCGCGATCGCGATCGCGCGCGAACATGGCAGCCACCTGATCGGCGTCGCGCCGACCGGTGAGGTCGCCGCGCCGATCGAATTTGGCGCCTCGCTCGTCGATCCCGGCTACCTGATCGCGACGCGCCAGTACCTGCGAAAGTGTGCGCAGCTGTTGTGCGAGGCGTTCGACGCGCAGGTCGCAGCGGCTGCGCTCGGCTCGCACGAGAGCCGCGTCGTCGAGTCCGGGCACGCCGCGGGCGTGCTCGCGCTCGCGCGCGCCGCCGATCTGACCGTGATCGGCCAACTCGAGCCGGGCGCCGCGGCCGATCGCCTCGAGCGCGATCTGCCCGAGCAGGTCGTGCTCGGCTGCGGACGGCCGGTGCTCGTCGTGCCGTACGCCGGCCGCCATCGCGTTCCCGGACGGCAGGTGCTTGCGGCCTGGAACGACAGCCGCGAATCGGCGCACGCCTTCACCGCGGCGCTGCCGCTGCTGCGGCGTGCGCACGGCATCACCGTGATGACGCAGCGCGAAGCACCGGCCCGGCCGCTGCCGACGCAGGATCTGGCCGCCTGGCTGCGGCGCCACGGCGTCGCCAACGTCCGCTTCGCCGACGAGGTGGCGCCGATCGGCGTCGGCGACTTGCTGCTGTCGCGCGCCGCCGATCTGGATGCGGACCTGATCGTGATGGGCGCCTGGGGCCAGTCGAGGCTGAAGGAATGGGCGCTCGGCGGCGCGACGCGATCGCTGCTGCAACAGATGACGGTGCCGGTGCTGATGGCGCATTGAGGCGGCGGCGACATGAAGGCGATGGTTTTGACGCGCCCCGGCACGCCGCTCGTGCCGATGGACCTGCCCGACCCGCGGCCCGGCCCGGGCCAGGTGCTGATCCGGGTGCGCGCCTGCGGCGTGTGCCGCACCGACCTGCACATCGTCGACGGCGAACTCGCGAGGCCCAAGCTGCCTCTCGTCCCCGGGCACGAGATCGTCGGCGTGGTGGCCGGCATCGGCGCCGGTGTCGGGCAGTTTCGCATCGGCCAGCGCGTCGGCGTGCCGTGGCTCGGCTGGACCTGCGGCGAGTGCGCGCAATGCCGCGCCGGGCGCGAGAACCTGTGCGAGCGGGCCCGCTTCACCGGCTACGACATCGACGGCGGCTATGCCGAACTCGCGCTCGCCGATGCGCGCTACTGCTTCGCGCTGCCCGAGGGCGCGAGCGGCACCAGCGACGAGGCGATGGCGCCCTGGCTGTGCGCCGGACTGATCGGCTACCGCTCGCTGCGGCTGGCGGGGGACGCACGGCGGCTCGGCATCTACGGCTTCGGCGCGGCGGCGCATCTGGTCGCGCAGGTCGCGATCGCGCAGGGCCGCGAGGTGTACGCCTTCACGCGCGAAGGCGACGCGCAGGCGCAGGGTTTCGCGCGCGCCCTCGGCGCGGTCTGGGCCGGGCCGTCAACCGCCGCGCCGCCGGCGCCGCTCGACGCCGCGCTGATCTTCGCGCCGGTCGGTGCGCTGGTGCCGGCCGCGCTGCGCGCGACGGCGCCCGGCGCGACCGTCGTCTGCGGCGGCATCCACATGAGCGACATCCCGTCCTTCCCCTACGCGCTGCTGTGGGAGGAGCGCGTGCTGCGCTCGGTCGCGAACCTGACGCGCGAGGATGCGCTCGGCTTTCTGCCGCTCGCCGCAGGCATCCCGGTCGTCGCGCAGACCGTCGCCTACCCGCTGGCGCAGGCGAATGCGGCACTCGACGATCTGCGCGCCGGGCGCTTCAGCGGCGCCGCCGTGCTGCTGCCCTGATCCGATCCGGCCGGCACGCCAGATCGGGATGCGCGCCATGCCTGGCAGCCTCCACTACCGCCCGAGCATGAAGACCGGGCGGCCGGTGTTGATCGTGAATCCGGACGCCGACTGCGACGCTCGGCGTGCTGCCTTCGGCGCCAACTTCGGCGCCGCAGCCGGCGGTTTCCGGCGGCAGCGCGTTCCGGTACGCGTGGTACCTTGACTGCTGCGAGGCGGGGCAGCAAGTGGAGCGCGCGACGGCAGACAACGTGCGCCTGTTCGTCGCCCTCTGGCCGGACGCGCACGTTCGCGCCGCGTTGCAGGCGGCAAGCGCCCAGTGGCGCTGGCAGCCGGGCGCGGCGATCATTCCCACCGAGCGCCTGCACCTGACGCTGCACTTCCTCGGCGATCTGCCGCGCGAGCGAATCCCGCAACTGACGCGCGCACTCGCGCTGCCGAGCGCCCGCTGCGAACTGACGCTCGATCGCACCGCGCTGTGGCGAGGCGGCATCGCCGTCCTCGAACCCTCGGTCGTGCCGGCGCCGCTTGCCGAGTTGCGGCGCGCGCTTGACGCTGCACTGCGCGCTCTTGGTCTCACGCTCGAGACGCGGCGCTGGCGTCCGCATCTGACGCTCGCGCGGCGCGCGCACGTGAAGCCGCCCCGGTTGGCACCCATCGTCTGGCCGCTGCGCGGTCATGTCCTCGCTGAATCGCAGCTTCGCGCGCGCACGTCCTATGAGGTGGTCGCGCGCTTCGATTGAAGCGTGCCCTCCTGCAGCGCCCTGCGGGCCGTTTGCGCACGTTACATGCGCACTGTCCAACTCGCGCCGGCCTCGACCCATCTCGCGGCCGGCGCCTGCGCGGTACGATCTGCACCGGGCGCAAGCAGTCTGCGCGTCGCGGTCATGGGCAACCGGAGCATCCGCGTTGTGTGGCAGCCGCCCCTCGATGAGCAACCCTGGCGCCGGCGATGAAGCTGATCGATCGCGCGCTCGGGTCCTTTCGCACCTGGGTCGACGGCCACGCTGCCGCAAGTGGAAACCCGGACGACGGGCGGCGCTTCGCGGCGTTCTTCACCGAGTACGCCGACCGCTGCCATACCGAGCGCGAGGAGCTCGTGCTCCCCCATCCGCTCGTGACACAGGCGGAACTCTCGGCCGAGCGCGGGCCGGTGCGCGCCCTGACGCTCGAGCATGCCGAAATGGCAGCCTGGATGCACGAGATGACGCCACTGCTCGAATGCCGGCCGCAGTCGGCGGACGAACGCGTCCACCTGCTGGCGTTGGCAACCCGCTACTCACAGACGCTGTGGCGCCACATCGACGCCGAGAATTCGGTCCTGTTCCCGGAGAGTATCGATCGACTGTTCCGGTGCGGCGTTCGCGAACCCGAAGATCGGTCGACTAGCGCGGCTGAAGCGATCTCGCGTGAAGGCATCCTGGAATTGCTGCAGCGCTATCCGCCGCTCGAGGATCCGCAACTCGTGCGAGGCGACGGCTGCTACATGTGCCGCGCGATGGGCGAGACCTGCGGCGGCCTCGAGGCCGAGTGGTAGACCGAACTCGAATGGGACGACTTCTTCAACCGGTGAGCTTGGCGACCGACGACGCTCGCCATGCACCGTATCGGAGCGTGCCGGGCCAAATCGCGAGAACGCCGCAATAGTCGATGGCCCCACAAGGCACACACTGTGCGAGGAAGCGAACAGGCCCCTCGCAAGGGGCCCGATTTCGCGTGCTGCTGGCGGAAGAGGTGACTGTCAAGGCCCGCGCCAATACTGGCTTTGCGGCGAGTCGGGTGCATGTCCCCCGATGGTCCCCCGCGAGATAGCGAGCGCGCGCGTTGCCTGCGAAGTGAGCGGCACGTCATGCGGCCGGCGAGCTTTCATCCGGTCGGCCACGGAATCAAGCGGTAACGTTACCGCTTGATCTTCTTCGCGTCTTGAACGTAGCGCGGGCTGACGCCTACTGCTGCGGCGGCTTTTTCGCGGGCTGCGCCAGCATCCGTTATCGGGGGTGGCATTTGTGCCATACCCGATCGCCGATCACCACCGCCAGCAGACATGCGCTTCTTCGCTTCGCCCGCTTCGTACTTCTCGATTTCCAGCGCGACGAATGCAAGCTCGCTCGCCAGCTTGCGCATGCACATCAAGGTGCGAAGCGTTCAACCGCCTCCGGGTCGCTGAAGCGGTACACCTCCACGCCACGGCGGCGCAGCCGGTCTATCTCGGCCTGTGGCGCGTCATCCGGCAGGATGCGGGGCAGTTCGCGCTGCGGGTCACGCGGGCCTTCCAGGGCCTCTATGCGGCGTTCAAGACTGGTCATCGCGTTGCCCTTCCAGCGCCTCGATGCGTCGAGCCAGGTCGTCGATTTCCGCCACCCGCGCAAGTGTGCCGATCGCCCCGAGCAGCGCGGCGCCTTGCGACGGCGCCAGCTCGCCGGCCGAGACGGCATCCAACACGGCGCGGCCTTGATCGGTCAGCGAGCCTTCGGGCAGCGCCAGCGGCTGCGCCTGCTCTTCGGGCTTCATTGGCGGGATGACACGCTCCAGCAGCAGCCGGGCGGCTTGCACGTCGCCGGCCAGTGCCTTCTCGGTCATCGCGGCCAGAATGTCGGGCACCTGCCCGGAGATAGCCGCGCGCAGCTTGCCGACGGCACCCGAGCCGGTCGTGCGTCCGCTTGGGTTGCCGGATTGCCCCGGCTTCCAGCGCCCGGATGTTGCGCCCGAGTCCATCTGCAAACGTCCTGCGCGATCAGGTGTCGGCGCCGATCAGGGCGAGCAGCTTGCGGCTTCGCTGGCGCTTGTACCCGGTCGGCTTCGGCACCTGCTGGCGTGCGCGGCGAGCGGCTTCGCGGGCCTTCCATTCGTCGGTTTCTTCGGGGCACATGCGCCGGCCGCGTACAACGCTCTCGTCACGCTCGACCCTGAAGGCGAAGTCGTGGCCTGTCCGTCCGTGCTGCTTCAGCGATGCCGCCATACTCCGCAGGACCTCTATCGGTGCGCCGGGCAGATCGAAGACCGAGCACAAGCCCGGCTGCAGCGGCTCGCACTCTGCTGCCGACACGATGCGGTGAATGAATGGCCCATCGTCGAGCGCAGGCACTTCAGCGCAGGCAAGCGTTCAGGTCGTAGCCCGCGAACTCGTCGGCCGCGTTGCCGGTGACGGTGCCCGCCTCCAACTCGCGCAGGCGCCGCAGGGACAACTTCGCAAAGTCGCCGAACGTCAACCCCTCGCGCAGAAACCGCCCCGACGCGTCCAGCTTCGCGGCCAGCACGCCCGCTTCGGCTGCGTCGCGCTGCTGCAAAAGCGACATGCCCGCGTATGGGGCCGCGTTGGAGACGGGCGCCGCCGAGGCGGGCGTGGCGGGCCGCGTGCGCGAGTCGATCGGCGGTTTCGGCGCGCGGGTGTTCGTCGCCGGAGAAGGGCGGTACGCCGGGGAGTCGTTGAGGATGACTGACACGATTCTTTCCTTTCAGGCGATGATGACGGTTGCAAGGTCGTCGTCGTCGGCCACGAAGGTCGGGGCATCCAGGCCGACGTTCGGCGCGTAGTAGGCGACGATGCGACCCGCGCCGACATGCCTTAGCCGGCCGTTCGAATCGACCTCTAGGGGATCGCCAGTCGAGTAGTCGCCCTCGGCGAAGCGCGCCTGATAGTGCTGACCACTTTCCGGGACGTAGGCGACAACCGAATTGCCTTGCTTGATTGGCGAATTGATGCGGGCCGGTTGCGCCCCGACTGTCGGCGCGTCGAGCGCATCTTGGAAGTCGAGAATCAGCGGGCGCCGGGTGCCGCTGTAGGCCACCTGCAATTGAAATGGCGGCTCGCCGCTGCCCGGAGTGACGAAGGTTCCGGGCAACAGATCGTTAAGGCCGAGAACGCCCGTGACGGTGTGCGGCTGCCGGTCGGCGGGGCCGAGATAGATTCGATTCAGCATTGATGCCTCTTTCGCGCGTCGTTCGGGCGCGATGCTACGGAGCGGCGCTTTCGATGGCCTGCGCGGCTTGCATCACCAAGCCGTGCAGGCCCGTGAACGCGGGCGCCGGGCGGCCTGCGCGCGTCATTGCGGCGACATGCTGCGCTGCTGCCGTGACGAAAGCCGATTGCGCCGTCAAATACGCGGCTTCGGACGCGTCGGCCTCGCACTCGCGCACCAGGCGCACGGCCTCGACGACGGCGGCCTTGTCGGCTTCGTGCTTGCGCCGCGCGGCGCGACGCTCGCGCTCGGCACCGGCCAGGGCGGCCTGCAATGGTGCGAGTCTGTCCGGGCGAACCTGCACGCTTGCGGCATCCGCGCCGGTGCGCGCGGCTTCCAGCATCTCGGCGGCGGCGGCCTCGACGACGGCGGCGGCCTCTCGGGTTTCGCCATCGATGGCGACAGACAGCCGGGCAACGACGGCCTCGGCATCGGCGAGCGAGCCTGCACTGGCGTCGGCCGCCTGCTGGGCGCGATGCACGCCGGCCTTGGCCTGCTCTACCCGCTTGTCGGCGTTCAGCAGCCGACTGATGCCGGCGACCTCGCGGCGCAGTTCGTCGGCGCGGCGCTCCATGCTGGCCAGGGCATCGCGAGCCTGCTTGCGTCGCCCTTGCGCCTGCTGCTCGGCATCGCCCGCGACGTGCCAAACCCCGCCTATCGGGTAGGTTCGTGCCTCGGCTTCGGCGTGGCGCACACGCTCGCGCGCGCCGTCAAAGTCCAGGGATGCCAGTTCGCGCTCGGCGGCGGCCAATTGTTCGTGCAGGGGGGTCATAGCGTCCTTTCAGTGGGGGGAGAAAAGTCTTCGCCGAGTCGCTTCGCGTGGTGCAGCGTCAGCACGGCGTTTGCGATCAGATCGAACCCGGCGCGCGGGCGACCTTCGCGGTCGATCCACGGTTTGATGGTGAGGCTGCCGGCCAGCGCGACCGGCTCGCCATCGTCGAGCGCGAGCAGCGCCGCCTGCACCGGTTCGGCAAACGCGACCACGCCGCCAGTGATGGTTGAATTGCCGGCGAGAACGCGCACCTTCGCCAGCGCGTAGGGCTTGCCGTTCTTCGCGGTGCGCCGCTCGGGCTTGCCGTGCAGCTTGCCGCCGATCATTGCGTCGATCATGTTGTTGTCCTTTTGAATCCGGCGCAGCGCTGCATCGTCGCGGCCAGTTCACGCCCTACGTCCGCCGAGTGCAGCCCGGCGCGCCGATGGTTGCCGCGGTGGTCCGGGCGGTAGTGCTGGCATTCCAGGCACATCCGCCGGTCGTCGAACAGCCGCAGCAGATGGCTTCTCTAGATGGTGCCCGCCAGACGGAACAGACGAGACCCCAAGAACGGTCTTGATAGTTCCGCGAGACGGAACAGGCGGCGGACTCTCTGTTCCGCGAGACGGAACTATCAGCGCCCTCTCTGTTCCGCCAGACGGGATAAGGCTCGCGTTTCTGTAGGCGCCACGCTCGAAACCGGCAGTGGCGCCGATGTCGTAATCGGGATGCCGGTCGAGCGCCCGCCACGTCACCGCGTACCAGCTTGCCCGGTTCGGTCGGTGCCCCTTGACGGTCTCGAAGATGAAAGCCGCCGCCAGTAACTCGGACTTGGCGCGCTGAATCACGTCTGCCGACTTCCATCCCCGCTTCGCCAGATGAGCACGCGAGCACAACAGCCTGCCGTTGTTGTCGCGCACGAACTGCCGCGCGACCTCCAACAGCAGCGACCGCGCAGGATGGCTCAAACGGCCGTATGCGGGGCTATCGAGCACAGACCAAGGCAGTGCCACAAATGCGCCCGAATCGCGGCCTGTATCGCCTTTCCTGCCCGCGTTACGGCCGTTCGCCATCATGGCCTCCAAGCCGACTGTTCCACGCTGCATGGAAGTGCTTCATGGACTCGACCTCGGTGCGCTCGATCTGGACGGCGTGGCGCCATGCGTCGGCATCGATGTAGCCGGTGACGGCATCACGAACCCGCGCACGAAGGTCGTTCGGGTCCATCGCGTCCAGTTCCCAACACTTGCTCGGCTCGGCACTCGTGGCACTGGCGTACCAGCTCGCGCGGGCATCGCCGGCCTTCGTGGCGGCCGGGAAGTGCGGCAGGCGGTTCAGGTCGTCGCGCACCAGGGCGATACGCTTGAAATCCCAGCTCGACCCGTACCGTTCGAGCCGGCGCGGCAGATCGACCTCGCTCATGTACAGCCCGGACGGGTCCCAATCGCCGATGTACAGCGCAATGGCGTCGCGGTCGTCGGGCAGGTCGAGCGAGTCTTCGGCCGCTTGCCGTACCGCAGTGAAGGAGCCGAAACCCTTCATCACTCGGAATGTCACGCCGAACTCATCGAGCACTGGCGCGAGCACACCTTGCACGGTCGATTTCTCGCTCCACACCTCTACCAGCGCGGGTTGATCCTGCCAGTAGTCGCGCCGGTACTGCTGGACAGCCGCGCGGATCAGGCTGCCAGTATCGCGCCATGCGTTGATGCGTTCCACGGCGCGCGAGCCGTCGACGATCAACGTCCAGTCCAGCGCGTCCGACTCGCGCATGGCGGTCATCACGCGACTGACCCGCTGCGTGCTGCCCGTGCTCATGTCGGGAATCAGGCCCGCCGTGAAGAGCGCATAGCACACGCCTCGCACGGTGATGGGGTGGCGCTCCCGCACGATGCGATGAATCGCCGCCTCAAGCTCCAACGTGGCGGCGGCCTTGCCACGCTGGCGAGGCAAATTGCGACTAGTTTGAATTTGCTCGGCAATCACGGTTTCTCCCCCACTTGGCGGGCGAACGCTTCAACCGCGCCCATGTCGCCGAGGTCTCGCGAGCGGCCCCAGCGGGAGACGATGTACAGCGGGCCGTCTGTGACGATCAGATCGAACTCTCGTGCGGCCAGCGCGGCGCGCACGCGGGCGAAGCGTGCATCCCGCTCGGCGGTGACATCACGATGCTGCTCGATCGTCTCGGGGAAGGCTTCGATGGGCTCACGCATGGCGCCCTCCGATGGCCTTCTCGATCACGCGGCAAAAGCCCCGCAGCGTCGCGCCGTAGAGCATGGACACGATCACTGCCAGTTCATCGGGGTCGGCCTGTTCGCAGTGCAGACGGGCCAGGTACGCGCCGGCCTTGCGCTCGCCTGCGATCGTGAGCAGCGCTTGCCCGGTTGCGGGTTGCGCTGCCACCTGGTCGCGGCGACAATCGAGGCTCACCTGATGAGCTTGTCCCTTGAAGCCCTGCGCCGTGCGACCGGCCGGGGCTTCGTCACTTGTGGGCGTGACTGGCCCCGGCGCTTCGGCGCCGCCGTTGCGTGCGGTCGCCACGGCTCACGCTCCCGCCTGCGCGGCAAGCCAAGCCGTCAGATCGCCGGCCCGAATGCGGGTGGCGCGCGCACCCATCTTGATGAGCTTCGGGAAGGTCGGATCGCTCGCCGCACGGCGATAGAGCGTCGCTTCGCTCAGGCCCGCAATCTGCGCTGCGGTCTTCATGCGCAACAGCGCGTCGGCGATCTGCGCGACTTGCAGCGGTTGCGGGTTCGTTTGGCGGCGCTTGCCTTTCTCGGCCTGCGCGGGTTTGGTTGGTCCGGGTTTCATCTGCGCCCTTCGTGTTGAACACGGTGCGCAGTTGACGCGATGGGCGCCACTCTGTCAGGGGCGTTTGATCCGCTATTTCGTCGATCAACCCTAAGTCGCGCGCTTCGTCGCGTCTTGGCAGATGCGGATCATGTGATTCGCGATTTCGACCCCGCACGTTATCCCGCATGACTCGCCGAGCCGCGCGACGAACGCCTGAAACCAGCCATCGCCAATAGGTGGCAGCGTTCCGAACGCATCCCGGTGCGCGTGGACAGCACCGATCGCGAGGCTGCGCGCCGCCGCAATCTTCGGCCGTTCATGCCTCGATGCGCGCTTCTTCGCCGAGTCCGCCGCGAGCGCTGCAATCATCTCCAGGTCTTGCACCTCGTCAACGATGGCGACCAAGTGCGACTTGACGATCGCAGAGCCATGGCCCAGGCAGACGACCTTGCGCCCCTCGTCCTTCGGTTTGATGCGTTCCACGGCAGCGCGCATCGATTCGGACAGATCAGCATCCGCATATTCGTTCACCAGCCGATCGACGGCATGGTCCAGTTCGTGCCGATCGTCGCGGTGCAGATCGAGCAGCGCCGTAACCAATGCGTGGCATTTGATCTCGACGGCGCGCAGCCGCTTCGCGCGGCCGGCGGCAGGTTCCAGCCCGTGCCAAGAGGGTGCCCGCTGCGCCGCCTCGCGGCACTGGATCATGAACTCGTCGATCTTGGCGGGATCGGTGCCGCTCGGGATCAAGGCCCGCAATTCGCTGTCTAGAACGGCAGGGAGATCGCCCAGCTCGATCCGGCTCATCGACGGATCATCGAAATGGTCCGGCGGGCGGCGTCGCTTCACTGTCATCTGCACTCCCCCTTACGGGTGCGCCCTTGTGTGGGGTGCCGCGCCGGCCGGGCAAGGGAACCCGGTTTTCGCCCTCGGGGATCAGCCTCGGGCTAGGCGCGGCGAAAAATCGGGCAGCGGTTCTACCCCACGCCGAAGGTACGCAGCTCGTCAGGCAGTGGGCGCCCGCGATGCGTGAGCTTGCGCTTCTCGGTCTCGTCGGCCACCCGTGCCAGCGCGTAGGCGAGCTGGCGAATCTGGCGCGGACGCAGCTCGGCGCCGTCGCCGGGAAGCCCGTCGATCACGGCCAGCGGCCCGCCATCGTAGGCGCGGGTCAGTCGCACGGTCAGATGCTTCATGCCGCCCTCGCGGGCAGTTGGATGACCTTCGCCTCGTTCAGCAGAAAGTCGCCCCAGGCTTGGAGCAGCGCCCGGCGCTCGTCATCGAAGCTCGCGCGGCAGTAGGCGGCCCGGGTCTTGTCCTTCTCGGCGTGCGCGAGCGCGGCCTCGATCACGTCGGGGCGGGCGATGCCGAGTTCGTTCGCCCAGGTCGAGAAGGTGGCTCGCGCCAGCCCGTGAACCGTCGTTCGCGAGCGCAGACCCAGGCGCGATAGCGCGGTCAACATCGCCATGTTCGATAGCGGCTTGCCGTCTGCGGCCGGCGACGGAAACACCAGATCGTCAGCAAGCCCGCGCGCTCGGGCGAGCACGGCCAGCGCCTGCGAAGTGAGCGGCACGTCATGCGGCCGGCGAGCCTTCATCCGCTCGGCCGGGATGTGCCAGACCTTCGCGGCCAGGTCGATTTCGCACCAGCGCGCGCCGAGCACTTCGCCCGTGCGGGAAGCCGTGAGAACCGCGAACATCAACGCCAGAGCAGCGCTGCCTTCGGCGTCCGACAGCAGCCGCAGCGCGGCCGGCGCATCGGCGTAGGCAAGCGCGCGATGCCCGCCGCGTCGGCGCTTTGGTGCCGCCTCGGCGATCTTGCGCCGAGTGCCAGCGCCGGCCGGGTTGCTCGCCGCGCGGTCATGAAAGATCGCGTCATCCCAGACTGCGGCCAGCCGCTGCAAGACCCGGCCTCGCGTCTCGCCGAGCCGGTCGGCCTTGCCGAACTGGCGCGCGCGCGGATGCGGCTTCATCGCGAGCAGCGCGGCGACGACTTGCGGCGCCGTGATGGCGACGATTGGCGCGCCCCAAAGCGCGGCCGGGATGTGATTCTCCAAGCTCGCAATCCACTGCGCCGCGTGCTTGGGCGACTTCTTCGGTTCGATGGCGCGGGCGTGATAGTCGCGTGCGCAGCGTGCAAGCGTCCAATGCTCTACGTCGCGGGTAGTCTTCGCCTCGTCTTCCAGCCGCGCCAGCTCGGCGCGGGCGTCGGCGCGCACCTGTTGCCGCTCGGCCAGCGGATCGACGCCACGCGCGAGCTTGCCGCGCGCCTCGATCACCAGCGCTCGCGTCCGCTCCAAGGACTCGCCGGCCGCTCGCTGGCTTTTGCGCGGGCATGTGCCGAGCCCCATTTCGCGGCGCCGGCCATCCGGTGCGGTGAAGCGCCAGGCCCACGCGGCGCCGGATGGCTTGACGCGCAGAAGGAGTCCGCCGCCGTCGTCGCAATCGGCCTTGGCCTGCATCACCTGCAGCGCCGTCAATCGGTGAATCGTCGTTGCCATGAACCCCTCACTTGCGGCTGTCCCCCGCCTGTCCCCCGATGGTCCCCCGAAAATCGGAGTCGCGTCGGGATCGGCGTTGCGCGCATCTGCGCCGTCGTGAGAGTATTGCTTTGGCTTTTTTGCCAGTCAAATCAACAAGTTAGGGCTTGTTGTCTGTCTCTCACTGCGCCTTGGTGCGTCAACGTGAGAGTAAGTATGCTGGCGGAAGAGGTGGGATTCGAACCCACGTTAGCCTGAAAGGCTAAACCAGATTTCGAGTCTGGCGCATTCGACCACTCTGCCACCCTTCCTGGATCCGCATCGGCGGGTCAATTGCCGAGCGCAGGATTCTAGCCCGGAACCTGGGGGCAGCCGCCACCCCGCCACCGGATCGCAGGCTCGGTGCGCAACCCCGGGTCGCGCACCGAGTGCTGTCGCGTCTGGCTACAGCGCGAGCGCGTCGGCCCAGG
>CALMIL010000195.1 GCA_937864005.1 uncultured Burkholderiales bacterium | reverse complement strand
GTGCCGGAGTTGTTGATCGTCGCGCCGGTGAAGCGGATGCGGTTGTTGTTGGCGGCCGTATTGCCGCTCCAGGTCGTATCGCCGACGTTGAGGACGCGCCCGCTGCCGACGTTCTTGTCGTTCGCGCCGGTGATGGCCAGCGTGTCGGCGAAGGTGGTGCTCGCCGCGCCGCTGATGTTGCTGCCGGTCCAGGTCACCGCGCCGAGCAGCGTGTGGTCCGTCCCCATCAGCACGCCGCCGCTGAGCAGCAGCGCGGTGTCGAGCGTGCCGCCGTTGAGGTTGACGAAGTTGTAGCTCGCCGAGCCGCTGATCTCGGTCATCCCCGCGCCGGTGATCTTCGTCGCGTTCAGGTTGTGCGTGCCGTAGTTGAAGTCGAGCACAGCACCTGCGGCGACGTTGTACTGCGCGGCGCTGCTGCCCGTGCTGCCGCCGGTGATCTTGAAGCGCCCGGCGTTGACGTTCGTCGTGCCGGTGTTGTTGTACGCGACGTCCATCGTCGTCGTTGTGTTGCCCTGCTTGTTGTAGCTGCCGGAGTTGTTGAACGCGTTCGTGCCCGAGTAGCTGTAGACGTAGCTGTCGAAGGCGTTGGCGTCGTTCCAGGTGCCGGAGTTGTTGATCGTCGCGCCGGTGAAGCGGATGCGGTTGTTGTTGGCGGCCGTATTGCCGCTCCAGGTCGTGTCGCCGACGTTGAGGACGCGCCCGCTGCCGACGTTCTTGTCGTTCGCGCCGGTGATCGAGAGGTTGCCGTCGAACTGGCTCGTGCCCGTGCCGTAGTGCGCACCGCCCGTCCACTGTGATGCGCCGCTGACGGTGAGCGAGCCGCCTCCCGACACCTGGCCGCCGTTCATCTGGAGTCCGGCGATCGTCGTGCCGACCGCCAATTGCGCGTTGCCGGCGTTGATCGTCGCCGTATCGTTCGTCCCCGGCGGCCCGCCGGCCGGCGACCAGTTCCCGGCGACCATCCAGTCGCCGGTGCCGCCGAACCACGTCAGTGCGATCGCATCGTTGGAGGCTGCGGGGCTCGAGGCATGGCTCCAGCGCGGCGCGAGCAGCGCCCCGGCGCCCGGATGCCCCGCGGCCCGGTACTGCGACGCGATTGCCGCGGCGAGCGCAGAGCGTTGCGCCTGGCGCGCGTCGACGGATGCCGCATCGACGCCGCGCCACGCGGCATCGGGCCGGTTCAGCGCTGCGTCCCAGGTGAGGAAGTCGATATCGGCCAACTCGAGCGCCCGTGCAGGTGTCTGCATGCCGGCGCAGGCGAGCGCGACGACGGCGGGAACGGACTTCAGCGCGAACTGCGCATGGCGGGCATAGCGGCAACCGTCTCTGGCCATTTCAGTGCTCCTTGGGTGACGCGCGGCGGACAAGGTGCCGCGCTGACACTGCACTATAGAAATGTCGCTGTTACTGCGGTGTTACCGGCGTGAAGCGGGTCGGCGCCGCGTCCCGGCAGACAAACCGGCTGCGTCGCGGGTCGGGCGCTTGCCGCGGCGGGTCGCGATGCGCGGAACGCTTCGGCCTTGTAGCATTGCCGCGCCGTGGCGCCCGAAAGAATGGCGCCGTGGCTGAGGCCGGGGAACCGGACCGCGAGCCGCTTCGAGTGCCGATGCGGCGACGACCAACCACAGACCAAGGAGACTGAAGTGAACGATTCGAGATCAGGCCGCAGCAAGAACGGCCGCATCCTTGCCATTGGCGCGGTGGCTGCCCTTTTGGGGCTTGGCGCAACGCAGGGCTTCGCCGCCGAGCGCGACGAGGCCGTGGCGCGCGCGCGGGAGGCGATCGGCGCCTTCTCGCAGCGAACGCTGACCGGGCCGGGCTTCAGCTTCGAGGCGCGCGACGTGGTATTCGATGCGAGCGGAGCGCAGCATGTGCGTTTTGCGCGGCGCTACCAGAACCTGCGCGTGATCGGCGGCGACCTCGTCGTGCACAGTGGCCGCAGCGGCGCGTTTGTCGACGTATCTCAGACGCTGTCGCGCGCACCGAGCGTGGACCCGCGGCCGCGCGTCGCGTCGCGCGACGCGACCGCCATCGCCGGTGCGGCGCATGCGGGGTATCTCGCCGCCGCCGAACCCGAACTCGTCGTCTACGCGCGCGTCGAGCCGGCGCGGCTGGCCTGGGACGTTGCACTCGGCGGTGAACGGCCGGATGGCACGCCGAGCCGGCTGCACGTGATCGTCGATGCCGGAGCCGGCAGCGTGCTCGACGCTTGGGACGAGATTCAGACCGCGCCGGCCGTCGGCAGTGGCCAGAGCCTGTTCGACGGTACGGTCAGCGTCAATTCCGTCACCGCCAGCGGCGGCTTCAGGCTGACCGACAGTGTGCGCGGTAATGCGTCGACGCTCGACATGATGAATCGCGGCTTCGGCCAGGGAAAGGCGTTCACCGATGCGGACAATGCCTGGGGCAATGGCAGCACCTCGAACCGGCAGACGGTCGCCGTCGACGCCCACTACGGCGGCGCGACGACATGGGACTACTTTCACAATGTCTTCGGTCGCAACGGGATCGCCAATGACGGCGTCGGCGCCAACAGCCGCGTCCACTACAAGCGCAACTACGCCAACGCATTCTGGGACGACAACTGCTTTTGCATGACCTACGGGGACGGCAGTGGGAGCATCCTGCCGCTCGTCTCGCTGGACGTTGCGGGGCACGAGATGTCGCACGGCGTGACGTCGCGCACCGCGGGCCTGATCTATTCGGGCGAGTCCGGCGGCCTGAACGAGGGGACGAGCGACATCTTCGGCTCGATGGTCGAGTTCTATGCGAACAATCCGAACGACCCGGGCGACTATCTGATCGGCGAGAAGCTGTACGCGAACGGCAATTCGTTCATCCGCTCGATGATCAAGCCGAGTGCCGATGGCGCATCGGCCGATTGCTGGTATTCCGGGGTCGGAGCGCTTGACGTGCACTACTCTTCGGGAGTCGCCAATCACTTCTACTACCTGCTCGCCGAAGGCACGACGGGCGGCAATCCGAGTCCGACCTGCATCGCCTCGAACACCCGGGTCGCCACCGGCACCGGCACGCTCGTCGGCATCGGTCGGGACAAGGCGCAGCAGATCTGGTATCGCGCGCTGACGGTCTACATGACCTCGTCGTCGAACTATGCGAGTGCACGCTCGGCATCGATCAAGGCGGCCGACGATCTGTATGGTGCGGGCTCGCCGGAGTCGATCGCGGTTGGCGCTGCATGGAACGCCGTCAATCGACCGTGACGCGAAATGGCGGGAGGCGGGCCGTCGAAGGCGGTTCGATGCCTTTTGTCACCGTACGCTGTCAACGCGGTCGCCGCGGCCGCGTTGAAGGCGTACGCCTTTGACAGGAGCACTTCGATGAAGATTTCGCAACGCCGCACGGTTCGAACCCTGTGGGCCGCCCCCTTGGCCGTCGCCGCGCTGACGCTGCTCGCGGCGGGCCAGGTCCACGCCGGTGAGCGACACCGAACCGTGACCGGGTCGGAAGGCCGCAGCCATACGCGCGATGTCAGCCGCGACAAGGACAGCACCGAGGTCACCCGCACCGGTTCGCAGGGCAAGACCCGCACGCGCGAGACGCAGCGCACCGACACCGGTTCGACATCGACCATCAGTGGTGCCGACGGCCGCTCGGCAACGGCCGAGACGACGCGCAGCGGCGGCACCTCGAATACCACCCTCACCGGCAGCGGCGGCAAGACGGCCACGGCAACGACGACCCGCGCCGACGGCACGGCTACGACCACGTTCACCGGCGCCGACGGCAAGACGGCGACGCGCGAGGTCGGGCGCGACAATGGGCAGACGACCGTCACCAGGACCGATGCGAGCGGCCAGACCGCGACGCGGCAATCTCAGCGCAGCGGGGATGGCAGCGGCACGACAACCCTCTCCAACGGCCAGATCGTGACGCGGGAAACGACGCACAGCGACGCCGGAACGACTTCCACCGTCACCGGCAGCGGCGGCAAGACGGCCACCGTCGTGTCGAGCAAGACCGGTCAGGCAGCGCCAGCGTCGCCGGCCGCCAAACCCTGATGCCGCGCCGGCCGGCGCCCGCGCGGACCGCGTGCGCCGCGGCGTCCCCGCGGCAGGCGGTGACGCGCGTCAGCCAAGGAGGCGCGTCAGCAGCTTGAACAGGCGGATCACGTCGCTCACCGGCCGGAAATAGTCGCTGACGTGGTCCTGCTCGATATTCTTCGTCGCCGCGCCGCGGTCGAGCGTTGCATCGACGACGGGGGCGATGCTGGGGATGCCGAGTTCCTCGATCCCTGTCGCCGAGAAATCGACGATCGTCAGGCAATGCGAGTCGTTGAAGTTGCGGAAGAACGCCTGGTGGAATGACACGTTGCCGTACGGGCCGAGGTCGGCGGCATGCATCGCGAGGTCTGGCTGCCAGCGTGCGAGCGTATTTTGCCGGCGCACGAAATCGTTCGGCGCGTTCGCGATATCGTCATAGAACTTCGCATAGCTGAACGACGAGAAGTTCATGTCGGCCTGGAAGACCAGGAAGGTGAAACGGTCCTGCGGATAGAGGCTTGCCAGCGCGCCGTTCACCGAGCCGAGGTTGTCGGGGTCGAATCCGGGGAGCGAGCCGGCGTACCCGGTGATCAGGCCGCCGGGCTCGTCCAGACCCCAGGCGACGCGGATCTTCTCGTGCAGCGGCAGCGACGGGAACTGCGCCGGCGTGCCGCTGCGCGGTGCCTGCATCAGCAGCCCGGAGTCGGCGATCAGCGACGCGCGGCCGCGCGGCTGCAGCGCGTCGCGAACGATGCCATAGGTGACGGTGGAGCCGACACTGCCGGCCGAGAAACCGGTCAGCAACAAATCCTGCGGCCGGCCGAGGTTGTCGCGCAGCCACTGCGCGGCGGCGCGGATATTCGCCTGCCCGCGGTGATACTGGGTGCGCGGGTGCGCCGGGTCGGCATCGTCGTAGACCGTGACCTTGCTGCCGCTGTGCACGTCGCCGGTGCAGTACGGCAGGTAGACGCTATTCCACGACTGGGTCTGCACCTTCTGGAACGGATCGGTGCGCGCACTGAACGGCGTCACGAGACCCCTGGCCGCCATATTGTTCAGGTGCTGCATATAGTCGGGCGGGATGCCGTTCGGGTTGGCAGCCGACAACGGGCCGATGCCCAGACAGGCATTCTGGTCCCAGCACGCGCCGCCGCCTTCGAAGACCGCGACCAGGCTCTTCGACAGCGGCGTGCGGTTGACGAAGAACCGGTACGGCGAGCCGTCGCCGCAGGCGGCGCCGCTCGCCGCCGGCAGTTCGACCATATCCCACTGGAAATAGCCGGCCGCGGCCCACGGCGTTGCCAGGGCGAGCAGGAGGCCGACGCAGTGGCCGCGGACAAGGCTCGAGATTCTCATCATCGCTGGGCTCCTTCGTTGCCGGGTTGCGGGTTGTCGAAACTGCTCACGCGCAGGGCCTGCAGATCGCGTTCGAGCGCGCGCGGGTCGCGCTGGCCGGGCGGCAAAGCACGCCAGGCGGCGACGAGCGTCGCCTGCCGACGCTGAAAGTCGGCCAGCGCGGCGCTGCGCTTCGGGTCGGGTGCCGGCGAGGCGAGCGCTGCCTCCCAGCGCTCGAGCGAATCGCGCCGCTCGCCTTCATCCTCGACCAGCACGTCGAGCACCGCGATCTTGATCAGCCGCGCTTCGGCCGCGCTGAGCTCGCGCGCACTCAGCCGTTCGTCGAGCCCGGCGTCGATCGAACGTGCGAGCGCCAGTTGCCCGGCACTGCGGCCATCGGCGCGGCCGGAGCGGAAACGATCGATTTCATCGGCAAACGTCAGATGATCGGCCAACCGGCGCAGTTCGGCCGGCCGGTCGGCAAATTCGGCGCGCAGCGCCGCCCACTGCCGGGCGTCGACTCCCGGCGGCAGTTCAGACTGGGCGGGTGCTGCCGGGTCGGGCAGGGCGGGCATTGCCGCAACGGGGAGCGGTTTCGGCACTGCCGGCCGTTGGACGACACTTTGCGCACCGTCCGCGGCCGAGCGCTCGGTAGGCTGCGGTGCAAGCAGGAGCGCGACCGCGATGCCGGCGGCCAGCGCCAACATCGAAGCCGCGATCCACGTACGGCCCTGCCACCTCATGGGCCGAGTATGCGGCGACACCCGAATGCTGCCAAGCGCGCAAATGCGGATGCTTGCAGGCTGATGCCTGGCGCGTCAACCGCCGCGCCGCGCCGATCCCATCTCTGGCCAGTGCGCGTCGCTACGCCTGCGCGGTGGCCGCGAAGCGCGTCGTCGCGAGCGGCCTTGACGCGGCTGCGACGCCGGGCAGGCGCGGCTGCAGCGCGGCGATGCCCTCGATCTCGAGCAGCGCGATCTTGCGCGGCAGTCCGCCGGCATAACCGGTGAGCGAGCCGTCGCTGCCCATCACGCGGTGGCAGGGCACGATGACGGCGACCGGGTTGGCGCCGACGGCGGCGCCGACGGCGCGCACCGCGCTCGGCTTGCCGATCGTGCGCGCGACGGCGCCGTAGCTCGAGGTCTGCCCGCAGGCTATCGCGAGGAGCGCCTGCCACACGCTGCGCTGGAAGGGCGTTCCGTACAGATCGAGCGCGATGTCGAATGTCTTGCGCCGGCCGGCGAAATATTCGCCGAGCTCGGCCGCCGTCTTGCACAGCAGCGGATCGTTCGGCGCGACCGGGGCATCGACGCGCACCGGATAGTCCTTCTGACCGGCGAACCAGGCGCCGGCGAGGCCCTTGCCGGTGCGTGCGAGGAGCATCGGTCCGAGGGGCGTGGCAATCTGCAGCTGGGCCGTGCAGGCGGCGGGAAGTTGCTTCAGGTTCATGGGGTCTGCTCCAGGCTGTTCCAGAGTTTGAGGACGGCATAGGCGCGCCATGGGCGCCATGCCTGCGATCGGTCGTCGGCGACGCGCTCGGCGCGCGCCCCGCGCCCGAGGCCGAGCGCATTGAGGACGGCTGCGTCGCCCGGCGGAAAGGCGTCGGCCCAGCCGAGAACGCGCATCGCGACGTAGGCCGCCGTCCACGGCCCGATGCCGGGGACGGCGCGCAGCCGTTCGACGAGCGCCTGAGGCGGCGCCTGCGGCGCCGCGAGCGGGGCGATCTCGGGCCAAGCGCGGGCGACGCCGACGATCGCCGCGCCGCGGCTGCGGATGATCCCCTGCGCGCCGAGTTCGGCGACGACCGGATCGGCATCGGCGCTCGTTCCCGCAGCGCCGCCGGCGAGCACCGCCGGTGCCGGAAAGGCGCGTTGCACCTCGGCCCACGGCGTCGTGACCGCTTCGCCGTAGCGCGCGACGAGCCGGGCGGCGAGCGTTCGCGCGGCGCCGACCGTGACCTGCTGGCCGAGGATGGCGCGCACGACGAGCTCGAATGCATCGAGCCCGCCCGGCAGACGCAATCCGGCGCCGCCCGGCAGCCCGGCGAGCGCGGCGTCGATCGCGAGCGGATCGGCGTCGAGATCGAACCAGCGGCGCACGGCCGCGATGAGCCCGCCGGCACCGAGAACGAGCGACGGCGAGCAGCGCAGCGTCACGAGCGGTCGCGCGTCGGATACCGAGGGCGGCCGCACTGCGGCCCGCGATCGGCGCTGCGCTGGCGCGAACTCGACCTCGACCCAGCCGGCGCTCTCGCCGAACAACCCGGCGCGAACGCTGCGCCGCACGCGCGTCGCCTCGACGTGCTCGACGCCGGGGATCGCGCGCTGGCTCAGAAAGCGCAGCAGCGCGGCACGATCGTACGGCTCGCGAAAAGCGAGCGTCGCGCGCATCCCTTCGCTCGCCTGTGGCGCGGCGCCGTGCGCCGCCTCACGCCGCAGCCGGCTCGGGCTCAGCCGGTAGCTGCCGGCGAATGCCGCGTTGAAGCGGCGCACGCTGCGAAACCCGCTCGCCAGGGCAACCTGGGCGACGGGCAGGTCCGAATCGGTCAGCAGTTGCTTGGCGAGGAGCAGGCGGCGCGTCTGCAGATACTGCAGCGGCGTCACGCCGTGCTCGGCGGCGAAGATCCGGCGCAGGTGTCGGTCGCTCACGCCGAGTCGGCCGGCGACGGCGGCGACCGCCGCGAGCGGCTCGTCCGCCGCCGCGTCGAGCCCGCCCGCGTCGGCGTCGCCGACGAGGAGGGCGGCCGCCTGCCGGGCGAGGGTGCGCGAGGCGTCCATCACCGACCAGGCGAACCCCGCCCCGGGTGCGATTTCGGGCCGGCACTTCAGGCACGGGCGAAACGCTGCGGCCTCGGCCTGGGCGGGCGTTTCGAAGAAGCGGCAGTTCTCGCGCCGCGGCGTGCGGACGCGGCAGACGGGGCGGCAGTAGACGCCGGTCGACGTGACGCCGACGAAGAGCCGGCCGTCGAGCCGGGCGTCGCGGGCGACGAGGCCGCGGTAGGCGGCGTCGCCGTCGAGCGCGGTGCGAAGCGCTTGGTCCATGACTTTCATTATGGTCGCCACGGGAAATCTCACTCGCCGTTTTCGGACATGTCGTTCGCGCGGGCCGGCGCCGGTCGCGCGGTGGAAAGGCCGGGGCGGGGGCGGGGGTGCGCTCCCTACAATCGCCCATCGAAAGAAAAAGGGGCGAACGCGTGGACGCGAATGCAACGATCTTCAAGGCGTACGACATCCGCGGCGTCGTCGGCACGACATTGACCGAGGCGCTCGCCGAGCACCTCGGCCGCGCCTTCGGCACCGAGGCGCTGCTTCTCGGCGAGCGGGCCGTCGCCGTCGGCCGCGATGGCCGCCTCTCGGGCCCGGCACTCGTGGCCGCCTTGACGCGCGGCCTGCTCGCGAGCGGGATCGACGTCATCGATATCGGCGCCGTGACGACGCCGATGCTCTACTACGTCACGGCGACGCGCGGCGGCCAGGGCTGCTCGAGCGGCATCCAGATCACGGGGAGCCACAACCCGAAGGACTACAACGGCTTCAAGATGGTCCTCGGCGGCAAGGCGATCCACGGCGACGCGATCCAGGGCCTGCGCCGGCGCATCGAGTCCGAGGACTATGCGCACGGCGCGGGACGCGCATCGACGCTCGATATCTTCGCCGAATACCGCGACCGCATCGCGGGCGACTGCACGCTCGCCCGTCCGATGCGCATCGTCGTCGACAGCGGCAACGGCATCCCGGGCGCGTCGGCCCCCGCGATCCTGCGCGCCCTCGGCTGCACGGTGACCGAGCTCTACTCCGAGGTCGACGGCGACTTCCCGAACCATCATCCCGATCCGTCCAAACCCGAGAACCTCGCCGACCTGATCGCCGCCGTGAAAGGCGGCGACGCCGAGATCGGGCTCGCCTTCGACGGCGACGGCGACCGCCTCGGCGTCGTCACGAAAGGCGGCAACATCATCTATCCCGACCGCCAGTTGATGCTCTTCGCGCGCGACGTCCTCTCGCGCAATGGCGGCGCGTCGATCATCTTCGACGTCAAGTGCACGCAGCGCCTTGCGCCCGATATCCGCGCCGCGGGCGGCGCGCCGCTGATGTGGAAGACGGGCCATTCGCTCATCAAGGCCAAACTGCGCGAGACGGGCGCCGCCCTCGCCGGCGAGATGAGCGGCCACATCTTCTTCGCCGAGCGCTGGTACGGCTTCGACGACGGGACGTATACGGCCGCGCGCCTCCTCGAGATCCTCTCGCGCAGCAGCGACCCGAGCGCCGTCCTCGACGCCTTGCCGACGAGCTTTGCGACGCCCGAACTGAACGTGCCGTGCGTCGAAGGCGAGCCGCAGCGCGTCATCGATGCGCTTCTCGCGACGGCGAAATTTCCGGCCGCACGCGAGCTGATCACGATCGACGGCGTGCGCGCCGAATATGACGACGGCTTCGGACTCGTTCGGGCCTCGAATACGACGCCCGTTCTCGTCTTGCGCTTCGAGGGCCATACGCGCGAGGCGCTCGAGCGCATCGAGCACGAGTTTCTCGCCGCGCTGCGCGCCGTGAAGCCCGACGCGCGTGTCGGCGCCGCGGCACACTGAGCAGAGCCGGCGACCGAAAGACGCCACCTTGCGCGTCCTGATCGTCAAGCTCTCGTCACTCGGTGACGTGATCCAGACGTTGCCGGTCGTCCACGACCTGCTCGCGAACGCCCGCCCGGCCGCGATCGACTGGGTCGTCGAGGAAGCCTTCGCGCCGCTGCTCGGCGTCGTCCTCGGCATCGATCGCGTCGTTCCGTACGCCGGGCGCCGCTGGCGCCGCGAGGGCTTCGCCGCCGCGACGCGGCGCGAGCGGCGCGCGTTCGAAGCCGACCTGCGGCGCGAGGCGTACGACGCCGTGATCGACTTCCAGGGCCTCGTCAAGTCGGCCCTCGTCGCGCGCCGCGCACGGCTGACGCGCGAAGGGCATCGCTATACGTATGCCAACGGCAGCGAACTGTGCGGCTACGAGTGGCCGGTGCGCTACCTCGTCGACCGCCCGATCGCGATGGAGCGGCGCGTCCATGCGGTGCGCCGCTATCGGCTGCTCGCCGCGCGCGCGCTCGGCTATTCGATCGACGATGGCCGCGGCGATTCGGCGCACGAAACGACGCCGCACGTCGACTGGCGCTTCGCGCCCGCAGCGCCTACGCGCGACGTGCTGCTCGCGCACGGCACGACGCGCAGCGACAACGAATGGCCCGAGCCGTGCTGGGCCGATATCGGGCAGCGCCTCGTCGCGGCGGGCTTTCGCGTCGTCCTGCCGCGCTCCGGGCCCGTCGAGTCGCAACGCGTGCGGCGCATCGCATCGGCCGTTGCGGGCGACTTCGGCGCGCAGGGCAACGCCAATGTCGAGATCCTGCCGACGATGGCGCTCGACGCCCTCGCGCGGCGGCTCGCCACGTGCAGCGGCGTGATCGGCGTCGATTCGGGGCTGAGTCATCTTGCCGTCGCCCTCGACCTGTGTCACGTGCAGATCTTCAGCCAGCCGCGCGTCTGGCGCGCCGGGCCGGTCGGGCGGGCGCATCAGATCGCGGTCGGCGGCGACGCCGCGCCGTCCGCCGAAGCGGTCTGGGCCGCGTGGCAGCAGGCATTTGCGGCGCGGCCGCCGGGCGGGCCGTGACGATGCTGCGCCGGCTCTATGGCGGGATCGCCGCGCTGCTCTCGCCGCTCGTTTGGCTGCGCCTGCTCTGGCGCGCGCGGCGCGAACCGCTGTACGGCGTCGCGATCGGCGAGCGCTTCGGGCGCTACCGCGAGCCGCCGTCGAGCGGCTGGGTCTGGGTCCATGCCGTCTCGCTCGGCGAGACGCGCGCCGCGGCGTCGCTGATCGACGCCTTGCGCGCGCGCGATCCGGCGCTGCGGCTGCTGCTGACGAACGGCACGGCGACCGGGCGCGAGGCGGGCGCCGCGCTGCTGCGCGAAGGCGATCGCCAGCGCTGGCTGCCGTGGGACAGCCCGGGCGCGACGCGGCGCTTTTTCGCCCATCATCGGCCGCGCATCGGCATCCTGATGGAGACCGAGATCTGGCCCAACCTGCTGCACGCGGCCGCGGCATCCGGCGTGCCGATGGTGCTTGCCAACGCGCGCCTGGGCGAACGCAGCCTGCGCCGCGGAGCGCGTGCGCCGCGCCTGATGCGGCCCGCCTTCGCGAGCCTCGTCCTCGCGCTGGCCCAGACCGACGCCGACGCCGCGCGCCTGCGCAGCGCCGGCGCGACCCGGGTCGAAACGTGCGGCAACCTGAAGTTCGACATGACGCCGTCCGCCGAACTGCTCGCCAGGGGCCGGGCGTGGCGCGATGCGATTGCGCGGCGCGTCGTCCTCGCCTCGAGCACGCGCGACGGCGAAGAGGCCGAACTGCTCGACGCCTGGTCGGCACAGCCCGGCGCACGCCCGCTGCTGCTCGTCGTGCCGCGCCATCCGCAGCGCTTCGACGCGGTTGCCGCGCTCGTCCAGGCGACGGGGCTGCGGCTCGCGCGGCGCAGCACGTGGGACGGCGCGCCGCCGCCCGAGGCGCTGGCCGCCGACGTGTGGCTCGGCGATTCGATGGGCGAGCTGCCGCTGTACTACGCCAGCGCGCAGGTTGCGCTGCTCGGCGGCAGCTTCGCGCCGCTCGGCGGCCAGAACCTGATCGAGGCCGCCGCGTGCGGCTGCCCGGTCCTGATGGGCCCGCATACCTTCAACTTCGCGCAAGCGGCGCAGATGGCCGAAGCGGCAGGCGCCGCGCGGCGCGTCGCAGGCCTGCGCGAAGCGGTTGCGCTGGCTTGCGAACCGCTCGATGCGGCCGCGCAGCGCGAGGCGATCGAACGCTGCCTCGTCTTCGCCGCGAGCCATCGCGGCGCCGCCCGCCGCATGGCCGACCGGATCGTGGCGCTACTCGAAGAGCGCGCGCCGGCGCCGGGGTTGCGCGCATGATGGCGCTGCGC
This sequence comes from uncultured Burkholderiales bacterium, assembly GCA_937864005.1. Taxonomy (GTDB): domain Bacteria; phylum Pseudomonadota; class Gammaproteobacteria; order Burkholderiales; family Burkholderiaceae_C; genus CAIKUF01. The sequence continues at coordinate 1,273 of CALMIL010000195.1, read as the reverse complement.
GCCCGGCTGCGCCATGTCGCTGGCGCGCTCGTCGCGGCGCTCGGCCTGGCGGCGTGCCAGAGCCCGCCCGTCGCGCCGCCTGTGCAGCCGGTGCCGCCGGTGCCGCCCGCCGTCGTCGAACCGGCGCCTGCGCCGCCGCCCAAACCGCCCCCGAAGCCGCCGCGCATCGGCCTTGCGCTCGGCGGCGGTGCGGCGCGCGGCTTCGCGCATATCGGCGTCATCGAGGTGCTGGAGGCGGCCGGCATCCGGCCCGATCTTGTCGTCGGCACGTCGGCCGGCAGTCTTGTTGCCGCGCTCTATGCGTCGGGCAAGAGCGGCGTCCAGCTCGCGGCGCTTGCCGCGTCGATGGACGAGGCGGCGATCACCGACTGGTCGTTTCCCGGCCGCGGGCTGATCCGCGGCGAGGCGCTCGGCCGCTTCGTCCGAGAGCAGACCGGCGGCCTTCCGATCGAGAAGATGCGCCTGCCGCTGGGCATCGTCGCGACCGACCTCGACAACGGCAATCCGATCCTGTTCCAGCGCGGCGATCCCGGCATCGCGGTGCGCGCGTCGAGCGCCGTGCCGGCCGTCTTCCGGCCGGTTCGCATCGGCGGCCGCGAATATGTCGATGGCGGCCTCGTCTCGCCGGTGCCGGTGCGCTTCGCGCGCCAGATGGGCGCCGAACTCGTGATCGCGGTCGACATCACCCAACGACCCGAGGGCGCCGATACGGGCGATATGCTCAGCCTGCTGCTGCAGACCTTCACGATCATGGGCCGCAGCATCACCCAGTTCGAACTGCGCGACGCCGACATCGCGCTGCGCCCGCGGCTGGCGGGTGTGACGAGCGTCGACTTCGCGGCCCGCGCGCAATCGATAGAGGCCGGACGCGAAGCGGCGTTGGCCGCAATGCCCGCATTGAAGGCAAGGATTGCCGCGCTGACGCATTGATGCCTTCGCGCATCATGGCTTACCCGCGGTGCCAGGCCGCGTTGTTCGGACCTTGACTGCGATCATCAGGGTTATTCGCGAGGCCCTCGGCGATGCGAGGTGGAATTCGCGTGCGAACATGCGGGCCTGACAGATCGAGAATCGGACCCGGCTCAATCACAGGAGAAGTCATGAACAAGCTCGCCCCTTCGTCCCGCCGCGCGGCGCTCGCGCGCGGGCTTGCCTGCATCACCGTGCTTGCCGCCGGCTGCCTTGGCGGTCCGGCGCTGGCCTGGGAGCCGACCAAGCCGGTCGAGTTCATCGTCCCCGCCGGCACCGGCGGCGGCGCCGACCAGATGGCGCG
>CALMIL010000194.1 GCA_937864005.1 uncultured Burkholderiales bacterium | reverse complement strand
TCGTCGAGCGTGCGGCTGACCTGGCGCGAAAAGTTCATTCCATCCTCGATAAAGGTATTCGCGTACCAGATTACATGCGAGTCGCGCCGAAGCGCTTGATCCAACTCAACGCACCGGCGCTCGCATGCGCCGCAGCAGCACGAAGAAGAAAACCGCGAATGCGACCGCCCCCGCGCTGCCGACGGCGGCCGCGGCGAGCGTGATCCACGCGCTGTCGAAGACGATCGCGAGCGCGAGCAGCGCGAGCGCTCCGAAGTGGCAGAAGAAGTGCACGCGCAGCGCGCCGTCGTGCGTCAGCGCCGACGGCGTGCGCGCGCGCCGCCCGGTCGCGCCATGCATCGAGGCGAGGAACGGCAGGATGCGCTGCAGGATGCCGAACAGGAAGCTCATCAGCCAGACACCGATCACGAGCAGGCCGAACAGCAGCGCGAGCCGCGGCCACGGCGCGCCGAGCGCAATCGCGGCAGCCACCGCGAGGCTTGCGAGCAGGCCGCCCCAGGCGATGCGAACGAGGGTGAACGAGCGGCCGAGTTCGGGACGCATGCCGGTGCGCAGCGCGGCGAGCATCAGGCGCAGATGCAGCAGCGCGGCCGCCGCACCGAGCAGCAGCGCCGCGAGCCGCAGGGCAAGCGGCGCGCGCGGCGCGGCCTGCAGCAGCGCGTCGGGAAGGAGGCCGGGCACGGCGAGCGCAGCCAGCACGATGGCGGCGACCGCGAGCGCGCACGATGCGAGCTGCTTGCGATCCGGCGGTGCATCGGCGAGCGCGAACATCGGCACCAGGATGTACGAAAGACCGAATGCCAGCAGCCCCATGAAGCCGAACGGCGCGAAGACGATATGCAGGCCGAGCACCGTCTCGCGCGCCGGCGCCGGCCAGCCGAGCCAGGTCGCGGCGAGCGCGAGCGCGGAGATGAGCACGACGGCGAGCGACGCCATCGCCGACCAGCCGTGGGCGACGACGCCCGGCATGCCGCGCGCACCAAGCAGGTTGCCGACCATCAGCACGCCCCACGCCGCGAGCGTCGCCGCGACCGCCGCCGCGCCCGCCGCGAGCAACGCCGGCATGGCAAAGCCCATGCCAAGCGCGAGCGCCGCGACGCCGGGCGTGAAGATCCACCAGATCGCGGCGAGCAGGTGATGGCCCGGCGCCGGGCGGCGCGTCGCGACCGGCAGCAGTTGCGCGCCGGCGCCGATCGCCGTCATCGCGAGCACGCCGAGCGTGACCAGATGCAGCGACGCGAGCGGCCAGCCCAGGCCGCCGCCGAACTGCGTCCAGTGCGCGGCACCGGCGGCAAGCGCGAACCAGGCGAGGATGTGAAAGACGGCCGCCGCGCCGAAGAAGCGCAGCGGGATCGATGCCGGCAGCAGCCGCCCCTTGGCACCGCCGAGGAAGGCGCCGGGCGGCGGCTTCGTGCGGCTTTGGGTGCGCGTCACGCCGCGCGCCTTACTTGCCGCGGAAAAGGCGCAGGCAGACCTCGCCCTCCTCGCCCGCCACCGGCTCGGCCTGCCAGCCGCGCTCGGCGAGTTCGGGATAGAGAAACTGCGGGTCGCGGTCGAGGTGGGCGACGAAGGCCTCGCCCGCGGCGGCCGTCTGCAGCAGCTTGAGGATCGCGACCATCGGCTGCGGCGCGGTCAGGCCGCGCACGTCGATATGCGTGGCATCGGCGGTCCGCCATTTGCGCATCGCGGGCTCCCCCTCAGGCCGCGGCGCCGCGCAACGGCGCGTGCCTGCTCGCGACAGCCATGCCGCGCTTCAAGCCGCGGCCGCGCGCGCGGCCTCGAGATGCTTGCCGCCGATGATGAGCTGCAGCACCTCGGTCGCGCCCTCGTAGATGCGCAGCGCGCGGATCTCGCGATACAGGCGCTCGACGGTCGAGCCCGTGACGACGCCCAGCCCACCGTGCAACTGCACCGCGGCGTCGATCACCTGCTGCGCCGCTTCGGTCGCGTACATCTTGGCCATCGACGCCTCGCGCGTCACGCGCGTGCCCTGCACGTCGCGTGTCCACGCGCTGCGATACACCATCAGCGCCGAAGCGTCGATCGAAGTCGCCATCTTGCCGAGGCTTGCCTGCGTGAGCTGGAAATCGGCCAGCGTCTGGCCGAACATGCGGCGCTTGAGCGCCCAGCTCGTCGCCTCGTCGAGCGCACGCCGCGCGAAACCGAGCGCGGCAGCGCCGACGCTGGTGCGAAAGAGGTCGAGCGTGCCCATCGCGATCGCGAAGCCCTTGCCCTCCTGGCCGATCAGCCGATCGGCACCGACGCGGCAGCCCTTGAAGCGCACCGTCGCCAGCGGATGCGGCGAGATGACCGGGATGCGCTCGCTCGCGTCGAGCCCCGGCGTATCGGCATCGACGAGGAAGGCCGAGATGCCCTTGGAGCCGCGGCCTGTCGCGGCGCCCTCCTTGCCCTCGCCGCACGGTTCGTCGCCGGTGCGCGCGAAGACGACATAGCGGTCGGCGAGCCCGCCGTTCGAGATCCACGTCTTCACGCCGTCGAGCACGAAGCCGTCGCCGTCGCGCCGCGCGGTCGTGCTCATCGCGGCGACGTCGGAGCCCGCATCGGGTTCGGACAGCGCGAACGCCGCGATCAGCTCGCCGCGCGCGACGCCCGGCAGCAGCGCCGCCTTTTGCGCGTCGCTGCCGAAAAGGCTCACCGGCGCGCTGCCCAGGCCCTGCATCGCGAGCGCGAAATCGGCGAGGCCCGAGGCGCGGGCTAGCGTCTCGCGCGCAAGCGCCAGGCAGCGCACGTCGATGCCTTCGCGCGCGCCGGCGCTCGCGCCGCCGTACGCACCCGGCACGCAGACCCGCAGCAGCCCGGCGCGGCCGAGTTCGCGCACCAGATTGCCGACGCAGGCATAGACGCTGTCGAGATTCGCCTCGTCGTGCGCCAGCAGCGCCGGCAGGCGCTCGGCAGACCACGCCTCGAGCTCGCCGGCGAGCGCACGGTGGCCGTCGTCGAAGAACGGCCAGGAGAGGTAGGTTCGATCACTCATGGCGCGATTGAACCACGGCCGCCGTCATCAGTTGCCTTCGAAGACGGGCCTTTGCTTCGCCGCGAACGCGTGGTAGGCGCGCTCGAAGTCCTTCGTCTGCATGCAGATCGCCTGCGCCTGCGCCTCGGCCTCGATGCATTCGCCCAGGCCCGAGTTCCACTCCTGCCAGAGCATCGTCTTCGTCATCGCGTGGCCGAAGGTCGGGCCGTCGGCAAGTTCCTTGGCGAGCGCGTCGGCGGCGCCAAGCAGCGCGTCGGGTTCGACGAGCCGGTTGTAGAAGCCGAAGCGCTCGGCCTCCTCGCCGCCGACGACGCGGCCGGTGTAGAGCAGGTCGGCGGCGCGCGACAGGCCGATCAGGCGCGGCAGCAGCGTGCAGGCGCCCATGTCGGCGCCGGCCAGGCCGACGCGCACGAACAGGAACGCGAGCTTGCTGCGCGCGGTGGCGAGGCGCATGTCGGAGCCGCAGGCGATCATCGCGCCGGCGCCGGTGCACACGCCGTCGATCGCGGCGATGATCGGCTGCGGGCACGAGCGCATCGCCTTCACGAGGTCGCCCGTCATGCGCGTGAACTGCAGCAGCTCGGGCATGTCCATCTTGACGAGCGGGCCGATGATCTCGTGCACGTCGCCGCCGGAGCAGAAGTTGCCGCCCGAGCCGGTGAAGACGATCGCCTTGATATCGCTCGCGTAGACCATCTCGCGAAACAGGTCGCGCAGCTCGCCGTACGAATCGAAGGTGAGCGGATTCTTGCGCTCGGGGCGGTTCAGGGTGATGGTCGCGACCTTGCCGCTCACCGTGTAGCCGAAATAGGTCGCCTTGTAGCCGGCGAGTTGGACGCTCTTCATGCTGGAACTCCTGTCGATGGTGTATTCGAATTGTCTATCCTGCCATCGTCAGGCCGCCGCTGACGCTGACGACCTGGCCGGTGACGTAGGACGCGCGGTCGCTGGCGAAGAAGACGATCGCGTCGGCGACCTCCGAAGGCTTGGCGAGGCGCCGGAACGGGATCGCCTTCTTCAGCCCTTCCTGCACCTTCTCGGGCACAGCGGCCATCAGCGGCGTATCGGTCGGCCCGGGGCAGACGCAGTTGACGTTGATCTGGTAGCGCGCGACCTCGCGCGCGAGCGACTTCGTGAATGCGATCAACCCGCCCTTGGCGCCCGAGTAGACCGTCTCGCCGAGGCTGCCGACGCGCCCGGCGTCGCTCGAGACGTTGACGATGCGCCCGCTCGAGCGCTCGATCATCGCCGGCAGCAGCGCTTTCGTCAGCTGCATCGGGCCGACGAAATTGAGGGCGACGAGCTTGGCCCAGAAGTCCGGCGTGCCCTCCCAGAACGGCGCCGTGCGGCCCCAGCCGGCGCCGTTGACGAGGACGTCGACGGCGCCGAATTTCTCCTGCACCGCGGCGGCGAAGGCGTCGATCGATGCGGTATCGGTCATGTCGACCGGCATGTAGTCGGCGCTGCCGCCCTCGGCGCGGATCTCGGCCGCGGCGGCTTCGCCGCGAGTGGCGTCGACATCGGCGACGACGACGCGCGCGCCTTCGTCGGCAAAAATCTGCGCTGCCGCACGACCGATGCCGGAAGCGGCGCCGGTGACGACGACGATCTTGTCCTTGAGCGTCATGATGGCTCCTTGCTGTGCTGGGTTGGATTCGTGGCCTGGCCGGCCCTGCCCTGACGCGTCGAATCGCGCTCCAGGAAAGCGCTGACGCGCCGCCGCGTATCGGAGTGGTCGTAGAGCGTGCGCGTCTCGGCGATCTCTTCGGCATAGCCGTCGCGCGCGCAGTCGGTCGCCGCGGCGATGCAGCGCTTGTTCGCGGCGAGCGCCGCCTTCGGCATCGCCGCATAGCGCGTCGCGAGTTCCGCGGTCCAGGCCCCGAGTTCGGCCAGCGGCCGCGACCACTGCACGATGCCGATCCGCTCGGCCTCCTCGCCGCTGACGATCTCGGCGCCGAGGATCATGCGCTTGGTCACGCCCGGCCCGACGAGCCGCGTGAGCCGCTGCGTCCCGCCGGCGCCCGGCAGCAGGCCCAGGCCCGCCTCGGGCAGGCCGAGCTTGACCTCGCGCGCCGCGACGCGCAGATCGCAGGCGAGCGCGAGTTCGAGCCCGCCGCCGAAGGCCGTCGCGCCGATCTCAGCGAGCGTCACGAGCGGCGCCGCCTCGAGCTTCTCGTAGAGCCGCTGCATGTCGCGCACGACCGCCGTCATCGCATCCGGCCCCTCGGGCGTCGCGAAGCAGGCGCGGATCAGCGCGAGGTCGGCGCCGGCGCTGAAGGCGCGCTGGTCGCTGCGGATGTGCAGCACCGAGATCGCATCGTCGGCGATCGCCAGATCGGCCGCGGCATCGAGCTGCGCGATCAGCTCGTCGTTCAGCGCATTGACCGGTGCGCGCGACATCGTCACCGCGAGCACCCGGCCGTGGCGCTCGACGTGCAGCAGCGGCGCGGCGATCGCGAGTTCGGTCATCGCTCCCATCGCGGATCCTCAGGCCGCCGGCCGCACGAGCTCGACGAGCTTGCGGCGCAGCAGCTTGCCGGTCGCGGTGCGCGGCAGCGCCTCGATGCAATGCATCCACTTCGGCCGCTGGTATTGCGGCAGGCTCGCGGCGCGATGGCGCAGTTCGCGTTCGACGCCGTCTGCAGCGCCCGCGGCGGCGACGAAGAACATCGCGATCGCGTCGACCCCGTCGTCGTCGGGCAGGATCACCGCCGCCGATTCGACGAGCCCCGGCGTGCCGGCGGCGAGCCGCTCGTCGAGTTCGACCAG
>CALMIL010000193.1 GCA_937864005.1 uncultured Burkholderiales bacterium | reverse complement strand
GCCGTGACGCGATCGGCCATCGCGGCGTCGATCAGCGTGCCGTTGCTGGACAAGCCGACGTAGAACTTCATCGCCTTCGCGCGGGCCGCGATCTCGAACAGGTCCGGCCGCAACAGCGGCTCGCCGCCGGAGAGGATCAGCACCGGCACGCCGAAGGCCTTCAGGTCGTCCATCACGGCATTCACTTCGGCGTTCGTCAGCTCGCCGGGATAGTCGTGATCGGCCGACAGCGCGTAGCAGTGCTTGCAGGTGAGGTTGCAGCGGCGGATCAGGTTCCAGATCACGACCGGGCCGCTGGCGCGACGCGTGCTGGCTGCCGGATAGGCGCCGTCGCGTTCGGCGGCGGCGAGCTCGCGCATGAACTGGGAGATGCGAAACATGGGGGTCTACTCCGTGTGCGGCAGACGCAGCCCGGTCTTCTTCAGGATGCGGCTGCTGTAGAGGATGTCGGCGCCGCGGCAGGCTTCGGCGAGCAGACTGTGGATCTGCAGCGCCTGGCGCTCGACCTCGGGCCGATTGTGGCCGTGCACCATCGCGAACAGGTTGTAGGGCCATTGCGGCAGCGCACGCGGCCGGCGGTAGCAGTGCGAGACGAAGCCGAGCGCGCCGACCTTCTCGCCGAGTTCGTCGACGCGCGCATCGTCGACGTCCCACACCGTCATGCCGTTGGCCGTATAGCCGAGCCGGTAGTGGTTGGGCACCGCGCCGATGCGGCGCACCAGGCCTTCGCGCAGCATGCCCTCGAGCCGCTCGCGAACGACCGCACCGCTGACGCCGAGTTGCGCGCCGACCGCGTCGTACGGCCGCGCGACGAGTGGCAGGCCGGCCTGGGTGGCGGCGATCAGGCGTCGATCGAAGGCGGTGAGCATCGCGAACAGGCGTTCAGACAGGCAGCCGCAGTTCGACGAAGAATTCCTTCTCCTTCGGAAATGCGAAGACGTGCAATCCGGTCGCGGCCTCGATGCGCGCGCAGGCCTTGCGTGCTTCGTCGGGCGAGGTGCAGGCAAGGACGAACCACATATTGAGGGCGTGTTCGCGCCGGTAGTTGTGCGCGACCTCGGGCAGCGCGTTGACGATCCCGGCGACGGCGTCGAAGCGATCCTCCGGCACCTGCAGCGCGGCGAGCACGAACTGCCCTCCGGCGCGCTCGATCTGGAACAGCGGCCCGAAGCGCGACAGCACGCCTTCGGCCAGCATGCGCCGCAGGCGCGCGAGGACGTCCGCCTCGGCGAGGCCGAGCTCGGCGCCGACATCGGCAAATGGCGTATCGCTCAGGGAGAAGTCGCCGTGCAGGCGACGAATCAGCAAGGCGTCGGTCGCATCCAGCGGCGCCGCAGCCGTCGCGGCGGTCTGGCCGGCATCGGCGCATGCGGTCACGACGCCGGCTCGCTGAAGTAGCGCGCGCCGGTCTGCTTGAAGCGGCGCGTGCTGAAGAGCACCTCATGGCGCCGGTCGGCGAGCCCCGCATTGCGCAGCGCGGCGTCGATCAGCGCGCGCACCGCGCCGCGCTCGCGGCCGTGCACCATGCAGTAAAGCGTATACGGCCAGCCCGGCGCGCTTTCGCGCCGATAGCACAGCGTGACGCCGGGCTGCGCCGCGAGGCGTTCGCCGGCGGCGTCGACCTCCGATTCCGGCAGCTCGAAGACCGTCATCGCATTCGCGCTGATGCCGAATTCGTGGTGGCGCAGCACGACGCCCAGCCGGCGCAGCGTGCCGCGCTCGCACCACTCGGCAAGCGCGGCGATCACCTCGGCCTCGGTCAGGCCGAGCGGCGCGCCGAGCGCCGCAAACGGCCGCTCGACGAGTGCCAGCCCCTGCTCGAGACGCGCCGCGAGCGGGCGCAGCGCGTCGCTCACAGGCGTGACCGGCAGTGCCGCCTGCGGTGCGGCGTCGTCGGCACCGTCCAGATCGAAGCCGAGGTCGATGCGGTAGGCACGGCGCATCGGCAATCGCAATGCCGCGAGCCCGGTCGCGCGCTCGATGCGGTCCACGCTCGCCTGCAGACGCGCGTCATCGGTCGCGGTCGCGACGAACCAGAGGTTGAAGGCGTGTTCGCGCGCATAGTTGTGGTTGACGCCGGGCTCGGCATCGACGATCCGTGCCACGCGTTCCAGCTCGCCGGCCGGCACGCGCAGCGCGCAGAGCATGCCCGCGCCGCCCGCGCCGACGCCGAATACGGCGCCGATGCGGCTCGCCTGCCCGCCGTCGAGCGCACGCTGCAGCACGGCACGCACCTGCGCACCGCTCAGGCCGTGCGGTGCGCCGAGCGCGTCGTAGGGCCTGGCCACGAGCGGCAGGTCGCGCTGCCAGGCGTTGAGCAGGGCGCGCGTTTCGCGCGCCGCGGGCAGGGCTGCGGCAGGCATGTCCATCACAGGCCGAGGCGCGCCGCGCGGCTCGCGAAGAAGATGCCGCTCGGCGCGTTGACGTCGATCGTCGCCAGCGTCTCGAAGCTTGCCGTATCGATGACGCTGACGCGGTTCGCGTCGCGCGACGACATCCAGACCGCTTCGCCCTTCGGCGTGAATTCCATGTGCAGCACCGCGGCGCCGGGCTCGAGCGTCTTCACGACCTTGCGCGCCGTCGTATCGATCACCTGCACGCGGTGATAGTCGGGCACCGCGAAATTGACCCACACCTGGCGGCCGTCGGGCTGTGCCATGACGAAGACCGGCTGGCCGGCGACCGGAACGCGCGCCACCTCCTGCCAGCTCTCGGTATCGACGACCAGCACCTCGTGGCGGCCGATCGCCGGCAGCCAGGCGTGGCGCCCGGCGACCGCCCAGCCGCGCAGGTGCGGCATCTTGAAGACCGGCAGCGGCGTCTCGCCGCGGCCGTAGCCGGCGAGGATGCGGCGCACCTTCGGCTGCGCATCCCACAGGTCGATCATCGCGAGGCCATCTTCGCCGAACAGGCCGGCGATATAGAAGCGGCCGTCGGGCGTGACGAGCGCATCGTAGGGCTGGCGGCCGACCTGCGTAAATTTCGTGAGCCTGGGCGGGCCGGCTTGCGACAGGTCGGCGATCCAGATCTGATCGGCGTCGAACAGCGAGAAGATGAAGCGCTTGCCCGGCAGCTCGGCGAGGCCGACGACGCGCGATGGCTTCATCGTGCCGTCGGGCGCGGCGAAGGTCGCCGGTATGTCGACGACCAGTTCGAGCGTCCTTGCATCGAACACCTTGACGCCGCCCGGCACGTAGTTCTGCGCCGCGACGAGCCTGCCGTCCTGCGAGATCGCGCCGCCGATGCTGTTGCCGGCCTGCTGCACGCGGCCCTCGACGGTCCGCGTCAGCAGATTGACCTTGGTCAGCGCGCCGTCGCGCCCGAAGACATAGGCCGTCGCGCCGTCGCGCCCGTAGACGACCGATGCATGCGAAAGATCGCCGAGCCCGTCGATGCGGCCCAGCGCACGCATCTGGCTCGTATTGACGACCGTGAGCGTGCCGTCGGCGCGACCGATGACGACGCCAAGGTCGCCGCTGCCGACTGCCGGAGGCGGCGCGCTGGCGCAAGCGGCGAGCAGCAGCGCGACGAGCAGCCACGCCGCCCATCCCGTCGCCCGCGACAAGAGGGAGCGCATCACTTCGTCACCTTGGGTTCGTCGGGAAATCCGGCGCGCAACCGCTCAGCGATCCACAGCGCGTCGGACTCGCTGAGCATCGACTTCCAGCCCGGCATCGGGGTGCCCGGCCGGCCATGCAGGGTCGTCGCGACGATCGAAGCTATCGTGCGATCGGCCAGCGCCTGCGGCGTGAGCGGCGGGCCGAGCCCGCCGGTGAGTTGAAGGCCGTGACAGGCCCCGCAGTCCTGGCGCACGATGTGCACCAACGCCTGCTGGCGCTGCGGCGTCACCTGCGCCTGCGCCGCGCCGGCCGCGAGGAGTGCCGCGGCGAGCGCCGACAGCGGCCGGGGACGCATGAACGCTTCAAGCGATCAGAGCTACTTCAGGCTGAGGATGTACTGGACCGCGACCTTCAAGTCGGCGTCGCTGATCTTGTCCGGCGGATTCGGCGACATCGGCACCGGGCCCCAGACGCCCGAGCCGCCCTTGCGCACCTTCTCCATCAGCTTGGCCACCGCATCGGGCTGGCCGGCATATTTCTTCGCGACGTCCTTGTACGACGGGCCGACGATCTTCTTGTCGTCGGCATGGCAGGCCAGGCAACCGGCCTTCTTCATCGCCTCGGTATCGGCGGCGCGCGCGCCGGCCGTCACGAAGCACGCGGCAAGCGCGACGGCGGTGATTGGAAGCAGAGTCTTCATGTTCGGATGAGTCCTGTTCGAAGGGAATGTCTTATGTCAACGGCCCGGCGCTGCCGGGCATCCTCGCTTGTCGAGCAAGCACGCCAGCATACAACCGGCGGCCTGCTTCGTCCCGATCAATATATGTCGTGCTGAGTGTTATAGATGTTGAAGTGCCCGGTCGGCGTGATGAGCCTCGGATCCTTGATCACCTTCTTCAGCTTGAGCGTCTTGTCGTCGACGATGACGAGCGCGCTCTCCTTGTCCTTGGCGCTCCACACCGCGAACCAGACCTCGTCGCCGGCCTTGTTGTACTCGGGCTGCACGACGCGCTTGGCGCCGTCGTCCTTCAGGCCCGCCCATTCGGCGATCGGCAGCACGGTAAAGCCCTTGTCGAGGTTCTTGATGTCGTAGACGGCGACCGACTGAGAGAGTTTGCCCTCGGGGTTGAGCGGGGTGTCGACATACAGGTGCTGCGACTTCGGGTGCGTCTTGATGAACAGGTTGCCGCCACCCTGCCCGTCGAGCATCTGCACGACCTTCCACGCCTGGTCCTTGTGCTTGGACGGATCGGTGCCGATCAGCGCGACCTTCTCGCTGCCCAGGTGTCCGGTGGCCCAGACCGGCCCGAACTTCGGATGCACGAAATTGGCGCCGCGGCCCGGGTGCGGGATCTGGTCGACATCAACCAGCGCCGCCAGCTTGCTGTCCTTGGTATCGACCACCGCCACCTTGTTGCTGTTGTTGGCCGCAATCAGGAAGTAGCGCTTGGAGGCATCGAAGCCGCCATCATGCAGGAAGCGCGCCGCCGGAATCTCGGTCGTCGTCAGGTTCGTCAGATCCTTGTAGTTGACGAGCAGGATCTTGCCGGTTTCCTTGACGTTGACGATGAATTCGGGCTTGTGATGGTTGGCCACGATCGCCGCCACGCGCGGCTCGGGGTGAAACTCCTGCGTGCCCACGACCATGCCGCGCGTCGAGACGATGCGCTTGGGCTCAAGGGTCGAACCATCCATGATCACATACTGCGGCGGCCAGTAGGCGCCGGCGATCGCGTACTTGTCCTCGTAGCCCTTGGACTTGGAGGTGTCGACCGAGCGCGCCTCGAGACCGATCTTGATTTCGGCCACGTTGTCGGGCTTCTCCATCCACAGGTCGATGATGTTGATCTTGGCATCACGCCCGATCACGAACAGGTAGCGCCCCGAGGCCGACACGCGCGAGATGTGCACCGCGTAGCCTGTCTTGATGACGTTGATGATCTCCTTCGTGTCGCCGTCGATCAGCGCCACCTCGCCGGCGTCGCGCAGCGTCGTCGAGAAGATGTTGTCGAGGTTGTAGTTGTTCATCTTCTTCTTCGGCCGCTGCTCCGGCGGCACGATGACCTTCCAGGTCGCCTTCATCTCGGCCAGGCCGAATTCGGGCGGCACCGGCGGCTCTTGCTGCACGTAGCGCGCCATGATGTCGACCGTCTTCTCGTCCATCTCGCCCGAAGTCAGCCAGTTCGGCATGCCGGCCGGCGAGCCGTAGGCGATGAAGACCTTGAGATAGTCCGTGCCCTTCGGTACCGTGATGTCGGGGGTCAGCGGCTTGCCCGTGGCGCCCTTGCGCAGCACGCCGTGGCAGCCCGCGCAGCGCTGGAAGTAGACCTTGCGCCCGATCTCGAACTCCGCCTCCGTCATCTTCGGCGCATTCGGGTTCGCGTTCGGATGAATGGGCTCGTTGGCCAGCGGCGACGCCGCACCCTGGTAGGCGGCCTCGGGCGCCGTGATGTGTCTCTCGCCTTCGGCCTTGGCGGCCGATTCGGCGCCCGCCGCGGACGCTGCCGGGGCTGGCTTGTTCTGCGCGTTGGCTACGAGCGACACCGCCGCCAATACAAGCGCGGCGAGTCGGGCTGGGTGCGGTATGTTCATGAGTTCTTTCCTCTTGCTGGCAGCGGGTTCGGAATTCGGCGGACCAAAAATCTGCCCTCTCGGGCGGGCTCGGCGCTGGCTGGGATCGGCGTCGCGAGCGTGGCTATCGTCGGCCGGAGCAGCATGCCCAGCCTTGAAGTAGGTCAAGGACAGTCGGCGCTTCCTGTTCCGAGAATCGTTTTGTTGCGTTGCATCAACGTCACCCCGCAGTCTGTGCATAGAAACGGCCTCCATGACCACGCTTGACGAAACGCGCTTCTTCTCGCCGCTGGACGACGGCGCCAGCCGCCTGCCGGCAACCGTCACCCTCGTCGGCGCCGGACCGGGGGATCCCGAACTGCTTACGCTGAAGGCGGCGCGCGCACTGGCCGAAGCGCGCCTCGTCCTCTACGACAAGCTCGTCTCGAAGAAGGTGCTCGAGCTCGTCAATCCGCAGGCGGACCTGATCTATGTCGGCAAGCAAAGCGGGCATCACGTGCTGACGCAGGACGGCATCATCGAACTGATGGTGCGCATCGCCAGGTCGGGCCGCTCGGTGCTGCGCCTGAAGGGCGGCGACCCGTATATCTTCGGCCGTGGCGGCGAGGAGGCGCAGGCGCTCGCCGCGGCGGGGATTCCCTTCGTCGTGATTCCCGGCATCAGCGCGGCGCAAGGCATGGCGGCGTATGCCGGCATTCCGCTCACGCACCGCGACCACGCGACGCAGGTCGTCTTCGTCACCGGCCATCTGCGCGACGAGAAAGGCGGCCGCGGGCTGGATCTCGACTGGGCGAGCCTCGCCCGGCCGCACCAGACGGTCGTCATCTACATGGGCGTCGCGACGCTGCCTATCGTCTGCGAGCAACTCGTGCGCCACGGCCTGGCGGCCGACTCGCCGGCGGCGGTGATCGAAAACGTCACGCTGCCGACCCAGCGCACCGTCGCCGGGACGCTCGCGACGCTGCCGACGCTCGCCCGCGTGCGCGCGGTTCGCGCGCCGGCGCTGATCGTGATCGGCGGCGTCGTCGCGTTGCACGCCGAACTGGCGCGCGAGACACGCGCCGAAGAGGTGGGCGGCATCGCGCCGAGCTGAGGTCGCCTGCGCGGTGCGTGCCGCGCGGGCTTACGGTCGCGAGCGGCGCGCCGCAAGCTGCCCGCGCACGACCGCCGCGATCGTATCGAGGATGAATGCGAGCAGCGCGAGCGCCGAGAGCATCGCCCCCCAGCGCGTCGCCTCGAACCCGTCCGTGGCATCGCCGACGATGCGCAGCGCGAGCCCGGCGTGCAGCAGCGCGAGCGGCGCGTAGAACAGCGGGTGATACGGCACGGCGACGCGCAGCACGGCCGGAAAGATGATCGGCGCGTGGCCGAAGACCATCGCGAAGACGAAGCCGAGCGTGAGCGCGTGCAGCGCCGCGTCGTACGACGCACGGCCCTGCGCGAGGCCGCCCGCGAAGAGCATCACCGCACCGCCGACCGCCAGCCACACGTAGCCCGACAGCAGGCAGATCGCGATAAACCGCGTCAGGCCCTTCTGGCGCACCGTGCGGCGCGCGATATCGTGCCTGAAGAGCCACGCCGCGAGCGCGACGAGCGAGGCGCCGAAGAGCTGCGCGCCCCAGGCGTATCCGGAAGCAGCGAGCCCGGCGAGCATCGCGGCGAGCACCGCGCCGAAGAGGCGCTGCGCCGCTTTCGACGGCGGCATGAAGCGCGACAGTTCGAGCCGCTCGCCGGCGATCGTGACGATCAGGAAGGCGAGCCACCAGGGCGCGACGGTCGGCATCGGCGCGCCGAACGCCCACAGCAGGTTGCCGACGAGCCAGGCGGCAGCACCGGCCGCGATCGTCAGCGTGAAGAGCGCGCGCTGGCGTCGCACGATATCGGCGGACCCGGCGAGCAGCACCGCGCTCGCGGCGACGTACAGCACGGCCGCCGCCACGATCGCGTCGTGCAGCGCGGCGCCGGTAGCCAGCCCCGCCGCGAGCGGCCCGGCATAGGCCCAGAGCCGGCCGATCGCGACCGCGCGCTCGAGCGAGATGACGACGCCGAAGAAGCCGCTCACCATCAGCGTGCCGTGCAGCGGCGCCGCCGCCGCGACGATCAGCGGCATGGGCCACGCCAGGCGCGCGAGCCCGGCGCCGAGACCGGCAAAGAGGCCGATGAAACCGAGGATCAAGAGCGGCACGCGCCACGCCGGCGGCAGGCCGCCCGGGCGCCCGCCATTCGGCATCAGAGCTTCCAGCCGAAGAATTCGCGCGCCATGCCGCTCATCTTGTCGGGCGTCCACGGCGGATCCCAGACCAGACGCAACTCGACCTCGGTTCCGGGCGGCGCGACGCTCTCGATCGCCGCACGCGCCTGCGCCATGATCATGTCCGTCATCGGGCACGCCTGGGTCGTCATCGTCATCTCGACCGCCACCCTGGCGGGTTCGACCGCGATCTCGTAGATCAGGCCGAGGTCGACGATATTCATCCCCGCCTCGGGATCGTCGACGCTGCGCAGCGCGTCGCGCACCGCTTCGTCATCGATGGGCAAGGAGCTCATGGCGCGAGCATCGCACGTTCTACGCCTGCCTGCCCAGGCGGTGGACGAAGCTCAGCCGTTGCGACGGCACGAAGTCGGCGCTGTAGAAGAAGCGCAGCAGCGTGGTATCGGTCGCGTCGACGACCGTCTCGGCACGCTCGATCTGCAGCGCCCGAAGATTGGCCAGCAGCTGCGCGACGAGCGCATGGCCGACGCCGCGCCCGCCGTAGCCGGGGTCGACGCCGATCGTATCGACGACCGCGACCGGCTCGAGGCGGCCGAAGTCGCCGAGGTCGGCGCGCGCCATCAGGAAGCCGACGATCGCACCGTCGATCCTGGCCGTGAGCGAGACGCGGATCGCCGAGTCGTCCATCGCCTCCGCGAGCCGGCCGCCGATATAGGCTGTGCGGTCGCGGCCGGTGATGCCGCGGTCGATGCGGACGATCTCGCGCAGATCATCCTGCGTCATCGCGCGCACGTCGGCCTGGTCGCGGCCGATGCGCTCGAAGTCGTTCGCCTCGTTGGCGCCGAAATCGATTTCGTTGCCCGGGCCACGGCCTTCGGGAAGCGAGATCGCATCCGGCTCCTCGTCGGCTTCGAGGCCTTCGCCGACCGCACGCCCGAGGACCAGATTGGGCGCAAGCTCGAAGCCCATCGCATCCAGCCAGCGCAGCATGCCGGCGTCGCGCCAGCTGGCCCCGGTGCGCAGATCGCCGACCCCGTGGCGCGCAGCCCACTGCACGAGGGCGTCGAACAGCCGCCGGCCGGCGCCGCGGTCGCGCGCATCGGCGCGCACCGCGACCATCTCGAGGCGCAGCCCCGGCTCGGTGCGGCCGAATTCGCCCTCCAGCACGCGCGCGAGGAGATAGCCGACCAGACCGTCTTCGCCGCAGGCCGCGAACTGCGCATGCAGCTT
>CALMIL010000192.1 GCA_937864005.1 uncultured Burkholderiales bacterium | reverse complement strand
GCAGCACCACCCGGGAACAGGGCATTGCGCTGATCCGGCGTGCGGTGGACCTGGGCGTCATGCTGTTCGATACCGCCCCGTTCATGTCCGAGACGCTGGTCGGCGAGGCCCTGCAAGGCGGCCTGCGCGAGCGCGTCGTCCTGTGCAGCAAATTCGGCTTCGATATCGATCCGGCGACGGGCCAGTTCCGCGGCGGCTTCAACAGCCGCCCCGATCACATCCGGCAGGTGGTGGATGCGCAGCTGCGGCGCTTGCGCACCGACCGCATCGACCTGCTGTACCAGCACCGCGTGGATCCCAACGTGCCGATCGAAGACGTGGCCGGCACCCTGAAGGAGCTGGCCCGACAGGGCAAGGTGCTGCACTACGGCCTGTCCGAGCCGGGGCTGCAGACCATCCGCCGCGCGCACAAGGAATACCCGGTGGCGGTGATAGAGAGCGAGTATTCGATGCTCTACCGCGGCGTCGAGGCGCAGGTGCTGCCGCTGTGCGAGGAACTGGGCATCGGCTTCGTACCCTGGAGCCCGCTGGGCATGGGTTTCCTGGCGGGCACCATCAACGCGACGAGCCGCTTCCGGAGCCCTGACTTCCGCGCCGCCGTGCCGCGCTTCGCGCCCGACGCCTTGCCGGCCAATATGGCGCTCGTCGAGTTGGTCAAGACCTGGGCGGCGCGCAAGAACGCCACGCCGGCCCAGATTTCGCTGGCCTGGTTGACGGCGCAGAAACCCTGGATCGTGCCGATCCCGGGCACCACCAACGTGGCGCATCTGCAGGAGAACGTTGCCTCCGCCTCGGTGACCTTCAGCGCCGCCGAGTTGAAGGAACTGAACGCCGCCGTCGCCGACATCCCGATCCGTGGCGCGCGCCTGCCGCCCGACGTGCTGGCGGCGACGGGCGTCGAAGCGCCGCCGAAGCGCTGAGCCACTTTGGAGATCGATATGAAGCTTGAAACCGCAAATCAAGACAGGCGCAAGTTCCTCGGAGCTTCCGCGCTCGCCGTCTCGCTTGCCAGCCTTGGAGTTGCTGCCATGACCATCACCCCCGCAATCGCGGCCGACTACAAGAAGAACCCGTTCACGCTGGTCTATGAAGGCGCGATCAGCGCCAACGAGCCCGGCAAGGTCCACATCCACCCGGTGACGTACAAGCTGGGTGGCCTGGACATCGTCGCCAACGTCTACACCCCGGCGAATTTCGATCCGAAGAAGAAGTACGCGGCCGTCGTCGTCGCGCACCCGAACGGCGGGGTGAAGGAGCAGACCGCCGGCCTGTATGCGCAGCGGCTGGCGGAACAGGGCTACATCACGATCGCCGCCGACGCGGCCTACCAGGGCGGCAGTGGCGGACAGCCGCGCTCGGTGGACCTGCCCGCCAACCGCATCGAGGATATCCACGGCATGGCGGACTTCATCACCCGCTATCCGGGCGTCGATGCCGAATGTCTCGGTCTGCTCGGCATCTGCGGCGGCGGTGGCTATTCGCTCGCCGCAGCGAAGAGCGACAAGCGCTTCAAGTCGGTGGCGACGCTGAGCATGTTCAATTCGGGCCGCGTGCGCCGCAACGGCTTCGCCGATTCGCAACTGGATACGGTCCAGCAGCGCCTGAAGCAGGCCTCGGACGCACGTGCCCAGCAGATGGCCGGAGGCAAGGTCCTCTACTCGGGCGACGCCGACATGACCGACGCGCAGATCGCCGCGCTGCCCTTCGAGATGTACCGCCAGGGCTACGAGTACTACTGGCGCACGCACGCCCATCCCGGCTCGACCTTCAGGTACACCACCAGCAGCCTGCTCGGCCTGATGCGCTGGGACGCCACCGACCAGATCGGGCTGATCGAGCAGCCGCTCCTGATGATCGCCGGCAGCAAGGCCGACAGCCTCTACATGACGGAAGAGGCGTTTGCGAAGGCCACGGGCGCGAAGAACAAGGAACTGTTCAGGATCGACGGCGCGACGCATATCGAGACCTACTGGGTGCCCAAGTACGTGGATGCCGCGATGGGGAGGCTGACGCCGTTCTATGCCAGGACGCTTTGATTCGTCTCGCGCAACACGGCCGATGACGGCGACGGCCGCGGACCCGGTTCGGCGGGCGCTGATGACCGCCCTCGGCACGCTGCCCATCGGCGGCGCCGCGGCGGCATCCGACAACGACGCGGAGCCTCGGCGCGCGCGGTCGAAGACGCTGGTCGCCTGCTTCTCGCGCTCGGGCAACACGCGCGTCATGGCCGGCCTCATCCACCGTGCGCTTCATACCGAGGTGTTCGAGATCCGGCCCGCGATGCCGTATCCCGAGGACTACCTGACGACCGTGGAAGAAGCACGGCAGGAACGCGACAGCGGCCGCGTGCGTGCGCTGGCCGCCACGGCCGCAAGCATGTCGGCCTACGACACGGTCTTCCTCGGCTATCCCGTCTGGGGCGAAACCGTGCCGCCGGTCGAGCGCGCGTTCCTCGCGTCGCACGACTGGTCGGGCAAGACGGTGATCCCCTTCGTGACGCATGGCGGCTACGGACTCGGCAACAGCGCGTCGGTGCTGGCGCGAGACGTGCCGAAGGCGCGGCTGCAGCAAGGCTTCGCAATGCAAGCGGACCAGGAGCGCCGCACGATGAACCAGGTGAACGACTGGCTGGCGAAGGTCCGGATCGATCGCTCGATGGCGCCGCTGCCGGCAAGGCGGCCGCGACCGCGGGTTCGGGGCAGCGAACGACAGTTCGAACGATGCGCTGAACCTCGCCGCATCGGCAAGGGCGATCAGCCGATGCCTCGCGTTTCGAAGCGACTTGGTCTGGACGCAACGCAAGGCGTCTGGCAAGGCTGCTCTCGCCGCGACCTATGCTGCCGGCCGACCCCGCCGGTCGCTGGGTGTGGGTGCCGCAGCGAGCCGCCAGCGCAGGCCGTTCAGCGTCACGCCTGATGCGAACTGCACGACCATGCGCGACGGATCCGGGCAACGCGCCGCCTCGCGCGCGCACGAAGATCCATGCACTTGTGCAACGACGACTGCCTGCGGCTCACGCCCGCGATGCTGGGCCTCGAGCCGACTGACGCGGCGCTGGCGCCGAGCCCACACCTGCGCGAGGGGCGCCGAAAGGCGGTGGCGGCGTTCGAACGGGGCCATGTCCGCCGGATGCTGAGCGCATGCGACGGCAATGTCTCACTGGCCGCGCGGCGCGCTGGGCCGCGCCGACCGGACGGAAGACGCAACCCGTGCGCCGGGGTGGCCGATGGCGAAGGTGCCCTGCCCGCATGGAGCGAAGAGCGCCGATTGGCAACAATGGCGCGATGACGGACATCCTGTTCCCCTTCACCGGCGGCCTGGGCTTGTTCCTGGTCGGCATGATGCTGATGTCGCAAGGTCTGGTGGGCTTTGCCGGCGGGGCGCTGCAGCGCGCGCTGGCGCGCTTCACCGGCAGCCCGTTCCGGGCCTTCGCCTCGGGCACGCTGATCACGGTGCTGGTGCAGTCGTCCACCGCCACGACGGTGACGCTGATCGGCTTCGTCAGCGCCGGGCTGATCGGCTTCACGCAGGCCATCGGCGTGCTGCTGGGGGCGAGCCTCGGCAACACCGGCACCGGCTGGATCGTCGCCGGCCTGGGCTTGCGGATCAGCCTGGGCTTCTACACGCTGCCGCTGATCGGCATCGGCGCCTTCCTCAAGCTGCTGGGCAAGGGGCGCGTCGCCGAGCTCGGGCTGGCGCTGGCCGGCTTCGGCCTGATGTTCACCGGGCTCGACATGCTTTCCAAGGGCATGCAGGCGCTGTCGGCAGTATTCAACCTCGCCACGCTGCCGGTAGGCGGCTTCGGCGCGCGCTTCGCCGCCATGCTCGCGGGCCTGGCGATGACGGCGATCATGCAGTCGTCCACCGCGGCCGTCGCCACCACGCTGACGGCGCTGCACAGCGAGGTCATCAACTTCGACCAGGCCGCCGCGCTCGTGGTGGGCGCCGCCATCGGCACGACGCTGACCGGCGTGCTCTCCGCCATCGGCGGCACGGTGCACGCCAAGCGCACGGCCCTGGCCTACGTGCTGTTCAACGCCGGCGCGGGGCTCATCGCCATCGCGCTGCTGCCGCTCTTCCATGTCGCGATCGGCTGGCTGAACGCGCATGCCGGGCTGGACGCCGGCGCGAGCAGCCTGGCGGCCTTCCACACGCTGTTCATTGGTGTGGGTGTGCTGCTGTTCCTGCCGGTGGCGGGGCCGTTCGCGCGCTGGATCGAGCGCCTGGTGCCCGAGACCATGGGCGCGGCGACGGCGCGCCTGGACGCCAGCCTGCTGCCGCTGCCCGAGGTGGCGTTGGAAGCCGCCGAGCGCGCGCTGGAGCGGCTGGCGGACGAAGCCCTGCAGCTCTTCGAGGCGCGATTGCGCGACGCCGATGGCGAGGCGCTGGGCACGCGGCTGCGCGCGCTGGACCAGGAGATCGACCGCGTCTACGACTTCGTCGGCCGTATCGAGCTGGCGGCTGGCGACGAGGCCTCGGCGAGCGCGCGCATCGCCCAGCTGCACGCCGTCGACCACCTGCTGCGGCTGCGCACCCATCTGCACGACCTGGCGCTGACGCCGGCCCGCCTGGCGGGGCCGGACTACGCGTGGGCGGCCGGGCACGGCGAGCGCATCGCCGCATGCGCCCGGCGCGCCCTTGCGGCGCGCGACCTGCCGGCCTGCCTGGACGAGCTGGAGCGGGACGCGGCCGGCCTCGGCGCCGAGGCCATGCAACGCCGGCAGGATGCGCTGCGCCAGGTACCGGTGGGGCCGTCCGGCGCCTCCGACACCCTGCGCCGCACCGACACCTACCGCTGGATCGAACGCAGCGCGCACCA
>CALMIL010000191.1 GCA_937864005.1 uncultured Burkholderiales bacterium | reverse complement strand
CGAGACCTCGACGAGCGGCGCGCAGTTCTCGGCGCCCGGTTTCGGCACGACGAGCGGGGTCGACTTCAATACCTCGGTCAACGGCGGCACGGCGACGCGCTGGGCGCTGCAGGCGCGCCAACCGCTCGTCAATCGCGAGCGCGATGCGAACAAGCGCCAGCTCGAGCTCGCCGCCGATATGGCCGAGATCGAATGGGAGGGCGCGCAGCAGGCGCTGATGCTGCGCACCGCGGAGCGCTATTTCGATGTCGTGCTCGCCGCGCAGACGCTGCGCGTGCTGCGCCGCCAGCAGGATGCCTTGGCGCGCGAAAGCGTCGAGGCCCAGGACCGCTTCCGGCTCGGCGATGCACCGGTCACCGATACCCACGAGGCGCAATCGCGGCTGGAGGCGAGCCGCGCCCAGGTGCTCGCCGCGCAGACGCAGCTCGAGCTTGCGCAGACCGCCTTCGCCGATGCGACCGGGCTTGCGAATGCCGAGCTGAGGGCGCCCGGCGCGAACGCCGAAGCCGATGCCGGCCTCGCGTCGCTGCCGGCGCTCGCCCAATGGCTGGCCGATACGAAGACGCGCAATCCGCAGTTGCGGGTCCAGCTCGCGGCGGCCGAAGTCGCGCAGCGCGAGGCGGCCAAATTCGACGCCCTCGCGGCGCCGACGCTCGACCTCGTCGCCGAAGTCGGGCAGGACAGGATCAACGGCAGCGGCGACTATGGCGACGCGTCGAACCGCCAGAACAATGCGCTGATCGGCGTGCAGCTCGTCGTGCCGCTCTACAGCGGCGGCTGGCGCGGCGCGAAGCAGACCGAGACACAGCGCCTCGCCGAAAAGGCGACGACCGACGCCGAGCGCGCCAGGCAGCAGGTGGCGCTGCAGACGCGCGCCGCCTGGCTCGGCCTGACGGCAGGCAGCAGCCGCATCAAGGCGCTCGCCGATGCGCTGAAGGCGAGCCGCTCGCGGCTGGATGCGACGCGCGTCGGCCGCGAGGCCGGCGAGCGCACGACGCTCGATCTGCTCAACGCCGAGAACGATGCCGCGGCGGCCGAACTCGCGCTGCTGCAGGCGCGCGTCAAGCTGCTGCTGGACCGGCTGCGCCTGGACGCACTCGCCGGCCGGCTCGACGAGGCGGCGCTTGCGGCCGTCAATTCCACCCTTGCGGCGCAGGACGCGCCGCGCTGAATGCCCACCACCACCGGAGACCCTCCATGGCCCACATCGTCATCCTCGGCGCCGGCACCGGCGGCATGCCCGCCGCCTACGAGTTGCGCGAGAAGCTCGACAAGACGCACCGCATCACGGTCGTCAACGCGGTCGACTACTTCCAGTTCGTGCCGTCCAACCCCTGGGTCGCGGTCGGCTGGCGCGAGCGCGGCGCGACCACGTTCCCGATCCGGCCGCACCTCGAGAAGAAGGGCATCGAATTCGTCGCCCAGCGCGTCGCGCGCATCGACGCCGGCGGCAACGAAATCGAACTGCAGGACGGCAGCAAACTCGGCTACGACTACCTCGTCATCACGACCGGCCCCAAGCTCGCCTTCGACGACGTGCCGGGCGCCGGCCCCGAGGGGCACACGCAGTCGATCTGCGTCGTCGACCACGCCGAGCGCACCTGGGGCCGGTACCAGCAGTTTCTGCAGACGCCGGGGCCGGCAATCGTCGGCGCGATGCCCGGTGCGTCGTGCTTCGGGCCGGCCTACGAGTTCGCGTTCATCCTCAACACCGACCTGAAGCGGCGCAGGCTGCGCAACAAGGTGCCGATCACCTACGTCACGAGCGAGCCCTACATCGGCCACCTCGGGCTCGGCGGGGTCGGCGATTCGAAGTCGATGCTCGAGAGCGAGTTCCGCAGCCACGACATCAAGTGGATCTGCAACGCGAAGGTGACGAAGGTCGAGGCCGGCCGGATGTTCATCGACGAACTCGACGACGCCGGCGCGCTGAAGAAGCAGCACGAGCTGCCGTTCGAGTTCAGCATGATGCTGCCGGCGTTCAAGGGCGTCGACGCGGTCGCCGCGGTCGAGGGGCTGTGCAACCCGCGCGGCTTCGTGATGATCGACGAATTCCAGCGCAGCAAGAAGTACCGCAACATCTTCTCGGCTGGCGTCTGCGTCGCGATTCCGCCGGTCGAGGTGACGCCGGTCGCGACCGGTACGCCCAAGACCGGCTACATGATCGAGACGATGGTGACGGCGATCGTGCACAACATCGCCGCCGACATCGCGGGCACGCCGGCCGACGCCAAGGGCACCTGGAACGCGATCTGCCTCGCCGACATGGGCGACACCGGCGCCGCGTTCGTCGCGCTGCCGCAGATCCCGCCGCGCAACGTGAACTGGTTCAAGAAGGGCAAGTGGGTGCACCTGGCCAAGATCGCGTTCGAGAAATATTTCATCCGCAAGATGAAGAACGGCGGCTCCGATCCGGTCTACGAAAAGTATGTGCTGAAGCTGCTCGGCATCGAGAAGCTCGAGCGGACCTGATCTCTACCCCATTCATTCACCAACCCAAGGAGAGTCGAAATGAAAGTCAATGTAGGAACCGTGGATCGCATCATTCGCATCGCTGCCGGCGCCGTGCTGATCGGCCTGGCCGCGACCGATACGATCGGGCTGTGGGGCTATATCGGCATCGTGCCGCTCGCCACTGGCTTGTTCCGCGTCTGCCCGGCGTATGGACTGCTCGGCATCAACACCTGCCCGATGAAGGGGCGCTGAAGCCATGGCCGAAGGCACCACCACCGTCGAGCTCGTACAGCTCGCCGACTACCGCTTCGAGGCGAGCTTCGGCGTCCCCGGCATGCCGGCGCTCGTCACCGACGAGCCGCCGCCGCTCGGTGGCAACACCGGGCCCAGCCCGGATCATCTGCTCGCGGCGGCGGTCGCGAACTGCCTCGCGTCGAGCCTGCTGTTCGCGCTGCGCAAGTTCAAGAACCAGCCGGAGCCGATTCGCGCCGTCGCCGTCGTCGAGAAGGCGCGCAATGCCGACAAGCGCATGCGCATCTCGCGCATAGCCGTCGATCTGCATTTCGGCGCGGCGTCGGCCGGCATGCAGATGCTCGAGCGCGCGCTCGCGCAGTTCGAGGATTTCTGTGTCGTCACGCAGAGCGTGCGCGCCGGCATCGCGGTCGACGTGCGGGTGTTCGACGCTGACGGAACGCTCCTGAAACAGGGCTGAACCCGATCCGCCATCGAACGCAAGGCACTGGCCTCTTGCGACGCCATGCGGCCGTCGGCGTAGTGCCACTGCCGCACGCGCCGGTCAGCGCATCGTGCCAGGCGCCACCCGCCAGGGACTCATGCTGGGGTACCAGAAATCGCCCCTGGCGGGTGGCACCTGACACGAAGTCACGGCGCAGGCGGTCCGGGCTGCAAACGCCGCGAACCACGAACGCTGCCGCAAAGCCGGACCCGCATAGCCGGCGACGCGCCCGCGGGGCGCCGAGGAACGCAGCGCCCATGGCCCGCGCGCAGCGCGCACCGTAATCTGACTTCGTCGCCACTGTCCGAACGCAGCGAACGCAGTTCGCGAAGTGAGTTGGCGACGGGGCCATGGGTGCGAGTACCGCAGGGCAGCCGGCAAAGCCGGTCGCCTCGCCGAAGCGTCGCGGGCTGTGCGGGTCCGGCTTTGCCGCGCCGGCAGTCGCCTACCCGACGGCGGCCGGCGGTCGGCCGCGTGCGAGACTACCTACGGCGCGGCCGGCCCCGCGGGTTCGAGCGCCGCCGGCAGCACGTCGTCGAGCGTCTCGGCCCAGACGAAGGCGAGTGCATTGCGCGCGGCTTCGGGGATGTCCTCGTAGTCCTTCTTGTTGCGCGCCGGCAGGATCACGCGCCGGATGCCGGCGGTGTGCGCGGCGAGCACTTTTTCCTTGATGCCGCCGACCGGCAGCACGAGGCCGCGCAGCGTGATCTCGCCCGTCATCGCGAGGTCCGGATAAACGCGCCGCCCGGTCAAGAGCGAGACGAGCGCGATCGTCATCGTGACGCCGGCGCTCGGGCCGTCCTTCGGGATCGCGCCGGCCGGCACGTGGACGTGGATGTCGCGCTCGGTGAAGAGCGCGGCGTCGATGCCGAGCGCCTCGGCGCGCGACTTGACGAGCGAGAGCGCGATCTCGACGCTTTCCTTCATCACGTCGCCGAGCTGGCCGGTCAGGTGCAGCCGGCCCTTGCCCGGCGTCGCCGCCGCCTCGATGAAGAGGATCTGGCCGCCGACCGGCGTCCACGCGAGGCCGGTCGCGACGCCCGGCACGCTGGTGCGCAGTGCGGCCTCGTCCTCGAACTTGCGCGCGCCGAGGATCTCGTGCAGATCTTCGGGCGCGATCGTATACGGCCCCGGCTTGCCGCCGGCGATGCGCGCCGTGACGGCGCGGCAGACGGCGCCGATCTCGCGCTCGAGCTGGCGCACGCCGGCCTCGCGCGTATAGCCGTCGATGATCGCGGCAAGCGTCGCGTCGGGCAGCACGATCTCGTCGTCGGCGAGGCCGTTTTGCTTGCGCTGGCGCACGATCAGGTAGCGGCGCGCGATCTCGAGTTTGTCGGACTGTGTGTAGCCGGGCAGCTCGATCACTTCGAGGCGGTCGCGCAGCGGACCGGGAATCTGGTCGAGCACGTTGGCGGTCGCAATGAAGATGACCTGCGAGAGGTCGATCTCGACGTCGAGGTAGGTGTCGCGGAACGACTTGTTCTGCGCCGGGTCGAGCACTTCGAGCAGCGCCGCCGCCGGGTCGCCCTGGAAGCCGACGCCGAGCTTGTCGAGCTCGTCGAGCATCAGCACCGGGTTGCGCGTGCCGGCGCGGCGCAGCGCGCGCACGATGTTGCCGGGCAGCGCGCCGATGTAGGTGCGCCGGTGGCCGCGGATCTCGGCCTCGTCGTGCGTGCCGCCGAGGCTGAAGCGCTCGAACTTGCGCCCCATCGCGCGCGCGATCGACTGCCCGAGCGAGGTCTTGCCGACCCCCGGCGGGCCGACGAAGCACAGGATCGGCGCATGGCCCTCGGGGTTGCGCTTGCGAACGGCGAGGAACTCGACGATCCGGCGCTTGATCTTGTCGAGGCCGAAGTGGTCGGCATCGAGCACTTCGCGCGCGGCGGCGAGGTCGAAGTTGTCGGCCGTTTCCTTTGCCCACGGGAAGGCGATCAGCCAGTCCAGATAGGTGCGCACCATCGAGTATTCGCCGGCCGCCTCGGGCATGTGCTCGAGGCGCTTCAACTCGCGCTCGGCCTGCTCGCGCGCGGCGCCGGGCATGCCGGCCTTGGCGATCGCGGCGGCGAGCTCCTTGATCTCGGCGCCCTTCGCGTCGTCGCCTTCGCCAAGCTCCTTCTGGATCTGCTGCAGCTGCTCGCGCAGGATGAACTCGCGCTGCTTGGCGCCCATCGCCTCCTGCGTCTCGCGGCGGATGCGCGTCGAGATGCGCAGCACTTCGAGGCGCTGCTCGAGCTGACGCGAGGTTTCGGCAAGGCGCGCCGACAGGTCCAGCGCCTCGAGGATGCGCTGCTTGTCGGCGGCCTCGAGGTCGAGGTAGCCGGCCACCAGATCGGCGAGCGCGCCCGGTTCGCGGATCGCGCGCACCGCATTCACCAGCTCCTCGGGCGTCTGCGGCAGCAGGCTCAAAGCTTCCAGCGCCTGGTGGCGCAGCGCGAGCAGCCGGGCTTCGATCTGCGGCCCGGGTGCGGCGTCCGCATCGCTCAGGCGCTCGGCGACGACGGTCAGATAGCCGTCCTTGCGATCGAAGGCGCCGGCGCGAAAGCGCGTCATGCCCTGGCACACGAGATGATGGCCGCCATCGGGCGCGGTGACGTAGCGCAACGGGTTGGCGAGGGTGCCGATGTGGTACAGATCGTCGGGCTGCAGCGCCTTCGCATCCTTGCTCTTTTGCAGCAGCAGCGCCACCGGCCGCGCGTCGCGGATCGCCGCCTCGACGGCGGCGACCGATTCGGGCCGCCCGATCACGAGCGGCAGCATCATGCCGGGAAAGACCACCGTGTCGGCGAGCGGCACGACGGGCAGCGTCTCGGCGGCCGCAGGCGCGCCGCTTTCGGGGGCGGCGTGCGCTTCGCCGGTCGTCGCCCCGGCGCTCATTTCGCCAGCACCAGGGTCAGGCAGCCATCGTCGAGCGACGAGCGCAGCAGCTTGCGCGCCGCGATCGCGAGCCGGCGCTCGAAGCAGCCCTGCGGGATCTCGAGGCGCCGGATCGTCGTGCCGGCGACGGCGGCCGGAAAGCGGCGTTCGCCGCGCACGGTGAGCACCTGGGCGTCGAAATCGACCTCGATGCGCTCCGGCGCGATGCCGGGCAGCGCGATCAGGACGACGAACTCGCTGGCGCTTTCGAAGACGTCGGTCGGCGGCGCCCAGCAACTGCGCCCGCTCGCTGCCTGCGCCGGCAGGAAGAACTGGCGCTGCAGCCGCTCGGCGCGTTCGAGCGTCGCCAGTGCCTCGGCCCACATGCGCTCCGCCAGGTCGCCCTTGCCCATTGCCGCCCCACACGAATCGAGATTGCCGCCATTCTGCGCGCGAATCGCGACCCGGCTGCGAGCATGCTCAATTCAACGCCGCTTCGCGTCCGGGGCAACACAAGCGCAGCGCGCCGGCGGTTGGCGGGCAACTTCTGATGCACACTGCCGCCATTCGCTGTCGCGTGGGGACAAGAAGCATGGATCTCGCGATCACCGCAAGCTATACCGATCTGTACCAGATCGCGATGGGGCAGGCCTATTTCCTGAACGGCAAGCGCGACCTGCACGCGACGTTCGACTATTTCTTTCGCAAGGCGCCGGCCGGCGGCGGCTATACGGTCTTCGCCGGGCTCGGCGATGCGCTCGAGATGCTGCACGGCCTGCGCTTCGCGGCGTCCGACATCGAGTACCTCGCGTCGCTCGGTTTCGATGCGCAATATCTCGAGCATCTTGCACAACTGCGCTTTCGCGGCACGGTGCACGGCGTGCGTGAGGGCGACATCATCTTCCCGACCGAGCCGGTGCTGCGGGTATCGGGCAACATCATCGAAGTGCAGCTCGTCGAGACGCTCTTGCTCAACGTGCTGAACTTCCAGTCGCTGATCGCGACCAAGGCGGCGCGCATCCGCTCGGTCGCGGGCAGCGCGATCCTGAGCGAATTCGGCATGCGCCGCGCACCCGGGCTCGGCAGCGTGTGGGGGTCGCGTGCGGCGGTGGTCGGTGGTTTCGACTCGACGAGCAACCTCGCCGCCGCGCGCCGCTACGGGCTGAAGGCCGAAGGCACGATGGCGCATTCCTTCATCCAGCTGCACGACGACGAGCTGACCGCGTTTCGCAAATTCGTCGCCGCCAACCCGGACCGCGCGACGCTGCTCGTCGATACCTACGACACCCTCGCCAGCGGCGTGCCCAATGCGATCACCGTCGGCCACGAGATGGCGGCGCGCGGCCAGCGCCTGCGCGCGATCCGCCTCGACAGCGGCGACCTGACCTTCCTGTCGCGCCGCGCGCGCACCATGCTCGACGCCGCCGGGCTCGCCGACGTCAAGATCGCCGCCTCCAACCAGCTCGACGAATTTATCGTGCGCAGCCTGTTGCAGCAGGGCGCGCCGATCGACATCTTCGGCGTCGGCACGAGCCTCGCGACCGGCCAGCCCGACGCCGTCCTGGACGGTGTCTACAAGCTCTGCGCCGCGGGCGACGCGCCGCGCATCAAGATCTCCGAGGCCCTCGCCAAGATCACGCTGCCCGGCGTCAAGCAGGTCTGGCGGATGGTCGATGCGGATGGCAAGTTCCACGGCGCCGATGTCGTCGCGATGGCAAGCGAAGCCCAGCCCGCGCGCATGATCGACCCCTTCGATGCCGGGCGCACGCTCGGTCTCGCGGGCCTGCGCGGCGAGGCGCAACTGCAATTGCTGATGGCCGACGGCGAGCCGGTGCAGCCGCCCGTCGGCGTCGCCGAAGCGGCGCGCTACTGCCAGCAACGGCTGGCGATGCTGCCCGACGAATACAAGCGGCTCGAATATCCGCACCAGTACAAGGTCGGCGTCAGCGACAGCCTGCACGACCTGCGCAACGCGCTGCGCCGCCGGTATGCGACGGCTGCGAGCGGCTGACGGCTGACTGCCGACGACGGCCGCCGGGGGCCGCCGTGTCAGCCTGGCCGTTTGGCGGCCGGCTTCGCGGGCGCGGCCTTGCGCTTGCGGGCCGGCGCGCGCTTTCGCCCGGCCGCCGGTTTCCCGCGCGCGGCGCCCTGGCCCGCTGCCGGCGGCGCCGCCGCAACGCTTTCGCCCGGCCGGTCGTCGCGCCGGCCGCTGCCGGGCTGCAGCAGGTCGGCGAGTTCGAGCAGCCGGTCCGCGATGCGCCGGTGCTCGGCGGCCTGGCTCGCCGCGCGGGCCTGGGTCTCGGCCGCGTAGACGACCGACAGCGCATCGTGCAGGCGCGACATCACGTCCAGCTTGGACAGCACGGCATCGAGATCGCCGGGCTTGAAACTGACGTCGGCGAGCACCTCGCGATACGCTGCGGCGATCGGCTCGAACGCCGCGCGGCGGGCATCGCCCGCCTTGGCGAGCGACCCGTCGAGCCTTGCCGCGACAAGCAGCGCCTCGGGCTGCAGCAGCGCGCTGGCCAGGTCGCCGTCGCGGCGGAATGACTCGGCGGCCGCTCTCGCGCACTGCTGGTCGAGGGCGAGTGCGGCGTCGCGCTCGTCGCGGCTGGTCCACGGCGTGAGCGCGTCCAGCGCGAGGCGATCGAGCGCGAGTGCCGGCTCGAACCGCGCTTGCCCCGGCACGCCTTCGGCGCGGCGAAACGCCCGCGTCGCCTGCACGAGTGTCTCGCGCATCGCCGCGCCGGCGCTCGCGATGCTCTGCGCGGTCGCGCCGGGGGCGAGCACGCGCCGCGCCTGGACGCTTGCGAGGCGCTTGAGCACCGCGCCCTGCAGCGCGCAGCGCGACGGATTCGCGCACACCGCGTCGTCCGACGAGACGAGCAGGTCGAGCTGCTGCAGTCGATCGAGCGCGCCGCGGATCAGCGCCTCGTCGGCATTCGCCTCGCCCTGGCGGCTTTCCAGATCGGCGAGCTGCTCGATATCGCGGATCGGCACCCGTCCGCTGCGGTCGTCCGACTGGACCGCGCGCAGGAATGCACTGCGCGCCTCGTCGAACAGCCCGAGGTCGCGCCACGCCGCGCCGAGCGCCGACTGCAGCGGCGGCAGCGCGAGCCAGCTTGCCGGGCAGCGGTCCTCGATCAGCTGGCGAACCGCCTGGGCCTGCGCCTTCGCTTCGCGCGCCGACTGGTGCCGACGCGCCAGATCGGCGCGCAGGCTGGCGAGCGCGTCGAGCAGTTCCTCGGGTGACGCGAAGGGGGCTTTCGCGCTGCCGGCGTCGGCCCCCGGCGCGCGCGGTTCGGCGCGCCACGCCGGGTCGCCATAGGCCTGGAAGGCGCCCCAGGTGATGTCGTCGGGGCGCTTTGCCCACGCCGCCTTGCGCGCCGCATAGACGGCGTCGCCGAACGGCTGGCTCTGCTGCAGCAGGCTGCGATAGAAGGTTTCGCCGAACAGCTGCGCCAGCTCGTCATTCACGGCCCAGCCGGCGACGACGACGCAGCGCACGCCGATCTCGATCAGCTCGGTGGCGATGCTCGCCGCGAGCTTGTTGCCGTCGCGCACCGTCGCGTCGACCAGGCCGAGGTGGCAGCAGCTCAGGTAGACGAGCTCGGGCACCGTCTCCATCGCGGCGATCTCGGCGGCGGTGATCAAGAGGCCGCCCGAGAGCACGACGCCGCTGCGGCGCCGCCCGTCGCGGTGCAGCAGGTCGAAGATGCCGTGCGCCGCGACGTGCAGCAGCCGGTACGGCTGGCGGTAGAGCAGCGCGAGCACCTCGCTCGCCGGCACGTCGGCGCCGATCGCCGGCGTCACGCGGTAGTTCAGGGCGCCGAGGATGGCGGCGACCGCATTCGCCTCGGCCTCGGCGCCGGGCAGCGGCGGCGGATCGGGGTTGTCGCCTCGATCCGGCTGGCGCGGGTCGGGGAACGCGGCGCCGAAGCCTTCGACCGACGGGTTGCCGACGGCGAGCGCATTGCGCTCGAGCGCCTGGCGCACCTGGGCGCGAAAGCGGCTCGATGCGAGCTGGCGCACGACCGGCGTGCGCACCGCCATCGGCAGGGCATCGTCGGATGTGCCGGCTGCGTCGGCGAGCATCAGCTCCCACGGCAGGTTGGCGGTCGCCGCGTCGACGACGAGCACGACGCGCTCGAGTTGGCGGGCAGCATCCTTGAACTCGTGCGGCACCATCAGCTGGAACAGCATGCGGCCGATATCCTGCTGCCACGCAGTGTTGTGGATCTGCTGGCGCACGAGCGCCTCGATCAGCCCGGGCTGGCGCTGCTGGATGACCGATTCGGCGCGCGCGCGCTGGCCGACGTAGAGGAAGCGCAGCCGGGTCGCGATCGCGGTGCGCGGTGCGCGCCCGGGCGCGGCGGCGGCGCCGGCTTCGGCCGGCAGCGGCGGTTCGGCGGCGCTGCCGGCGTCGCGATCGGCGTCCGTCACGAGCAGGCGCGGCCAGTAGCTCTGGCCGGCGGCATCGAACAGGCGCTGGCGCATGCCCTCGCCTTGCCGCAGCTCGGCGTTGCACACGAGCAGCGTGCCCATCCGGCGCGCGGCCTCGCCGAGCTTGTCGGGCATCTGGCGCAGCGCGTAGACGGCGCTGATCGCGGTGTCCTGGTAGAGCTCGACGATTTCCAGGCGCGCGACGCGGATCGCGAGCCGCGTCGTCTCGTAGAAGCGCGCATTGGCCTCCAGCACGCCGCGCACCAGCGCCTCGACCGAGGCGTCGATCGTCATATTGGCCGACGAGTTGTAGCCCAGCAGCAGCGCGGCAAGCGGCAGTTCGCGCTCGGCCTTGCCGAGCACGTCGATCGTCTGCAGCAGGTAGCGCAGCACGCCGGCGCGCACCGCGTCGGTCAGCGCCCCGACGCTGAGCGCGCCGTCGTAGGTGCCGAGGCCGACGACGACCGCGCCGAGCACCGACGACGCGCCGCGCCGATCGGCCACGCGCAGCACGACGCTTGCGCTGCCGAGCGGCCCCGCGTAGAGGCCGAGACTGTGGCGCTGGCTCAGGTCGCCGTCGAGAAGTTCGCGGTCGATCAGCCTTTGCGGCCCGGCGATCGGATCCTGCTCGTAGGCGCCGACCAGGATCGGGCTCGACAGGAAGCGCAGGTCCATCGCCTTGACCGCCACGTCGAGCTTGCGCTTCGGCCGCGGTGCGAGCAGGCTGCGCGGG
Source organism: uncultured Burkholderiales bacterium (assembly GCA_937864005.1). Taxonomy (GTDB): domain Bacteria; phylum Pseudomonadota; class Gammaproteobacteria; order Burkholderiales; family Burkholderiaceae_C; genus CAIKUF01. Next base: position 5,362 of record CALMIL010000191.1, on the reverse strand, counting down.
CGCCCGCCGAGCAGGCCGCGGGCGATCGCCTCCGGGCTGTCGGCGGTCGGCGGGCCGGCGTCGTAGGTCACCGGCCGCGCGCGTTCGACCGCCCGCGTGACCGGCGCGCTGGTCGGCAGGCCGCGCGTCGCGCCGGTCGCGAGCAGTTCGGCAAGCGCCGGGAAATGCTCGGCGGTCGATGCCAGGTCGCCGTGCGCGGCCGCCATGTAGTACATCGCCCCGACGTGGTCGATGCGTCCCGAGGCCCAGCTCACGGTGCCGTCGCCGCGCGGCGTGCCGACCATCTTGAGCTGCCCGCCCTGCTCGCGGATGCCGCACGGCGTATTCGGCGCGGCGCCGAAGACATAGGCGCTCTTCGATTCGTACTCGGCCGGCAGCGCGGGGCGTGCCTCGCCGTCCTGATGCCACAGCCAGGCCGCGGCATCGAGCGCATCCTGCGAAGGCAGCGCGCAGCGGCCATCGCCGAACCAGAGGTCGCGCAGCTTGGGCTTGAACGCGGCCCAGGTCGCGGCCTGGAACAGCGGCTGCGATTGGCCGCCATCGGGCTCGCCCTCGAAATCGTCGACGAAGCCGGGCTTGGGCAGCAGCGCAAGCGGTCCGCGAAAGTCGGCGACGAGGTCGAGCACCTGCTGCATATCGTGCTCGAGGTCGAGCCGGACCAGGCTGCGCAGCGTGTCGCCCTTGCCGATCAGGTTCTCGACCATCGAATAGGCGCCCTGGTGCGGCGTGCCGAGCATCACCAGACGGGCGCCGTCGCGCCCCATCAGCGCGTCCATCACCGCGCGGCGCTTGCAAATGCAGGCGCGAACGACAAGCCCGCCCATGCTGTGCGCGAGCAGGCGCACCGGTTGCGTCGTGCCCGCGAGCAGGCGGTCGAGAAACTCGCCCAGGCGTTCGGCGAGCACGTCCAGCGGCTGGCGCCAGTCGTAGGCAAAGGGCTCGACGCGGTGGCTCTGCGCGAGGTGCAGGCAGAGCTGGCCGTAGAACATGTCGAACAGCTTCTCGGCCTCGACGTCGGGCCGGCCCCAGGCGATCTTGTCGAGGCCGCCGAGCACGATGTCGGCCGGGTCGAACCAGATCCGGTCGCCCGCGCCGACCTCGAGGTGCGAGCCCATCACGCCCGGCAGCACGACGACGACCGGCAGCTTCGCATCGTCTCCGCCACGCGCCGCCGCAACGCCGCGCAGCCGCGTCGCCTCGGTCTGGACGTCGATCTCCTCGAAGCGCCCGGGCAGGGCGCGAAATGCGGCAACCGACGCCGGGTCGGCGGCGATCAGCCAGTCGCGCAGCGCGCCGCGGGTGTCGGCATTCGTGAAATAGCGGAAGTGCGAGACCTCGGCGCCGCGCTCGAACAGCACCTTCGAGCCGGCCTGCGGCGCGACGCCGCCGAGCATCGATGCGGTATCGACGACCAGGTCATTGAGCGCGTTGTCGAAGAAGATGAAGTCCGACAGCAGCACGCCCAGGCGCTGAAGCAGATTGCCGCCTTCGATATCGCCCGCGATGACCGCCATCTGCACACCCGGCGCCGGCTGCGCGGCGCGCAGCAGGCCGGCCATCGGCGAGTCGGGCAGCATCGCCTCGATGCCGGGGACGAGGTGCGGATTGGTGCGGTTCTTCGCGATCTCGAGCACCACGCGCTTGAACGCCGAGTACAGCGGGTTGCCGAAGAAGTACGGCACCTGGCCGATCAGCGTCAGCACGCTGGAGAGGAACAGATCGAAATTCGCGCTGGCAAGCTTCGTCCCCTGCGCCGGGCTCGCGACGCGCACATAGCGCTGGATGACGAACTGCTTGGCCCGCAGTTCGGCGGCGAGATCGCGCAACTGCGCGCGCTGCTCGGCGTGCGCGCCGGCGAGTTCGCCCTGCACGCGCGCCGCCTCGGCGGCATCGGCGTCGCCGGTGCCGGGCAGGCCGGATTCGTAGGCGTCGATCAGCGGCTCGAAATTGGAGAGGCACAGCAGGTCGCCGACCAGGCCGCCGCGCGAATGCGAGACAAGATTGAGCCGCGCGCCCGCGGGCAGTGCGCGCGCGAGCTGCAGCGCATTCTCGATCGGGCTTTCGCTCAGCGTGCGGTGCTCGAAGGCGAACACGCCGGCCGGAAAGCGCCGCTCGATCACGGCCCAGATATCGCGCGCGCCGGATTGCAGGTCGCCGAAGCTGCCCAGCGTGCTCGACCCGGTGCCGTGGATGAAGACGAGCAGCGGCTGTTGCTTTGCCGCCGCCGCGGCCAGCGCCGCCGCATCCGGCACCGTCAGGTCGCTCGCCTGCTGCGCCGCGCCGCTCCACTGGTACAGGCCCGGCGCGCGGTCCAGGCGCGACTCGATCGCCCACATCAGCGCCTTCGTTCCGGCCCAGCTGACGCCGACCTCGGCCGCATTGCCGGCCTGCTTGCGAGCGACATCGAGGATCGCGTCGCCCCCCGTGTCGAGGACGAGCGCGGACACCCTGGAGACGAGGCCGCCGATCGCCTGCCCGGCATCGTCGAGCAGGCCGCGCGAAGCCGAATCTTCGGCCCGCAACTGTTCGAAGAGGATCGCGCCGTCGGCGCCGATCAGCTCGGGGCGGCTGGCCGCGAGCGACGCCTGCAGCCGCGCGGCGCTGGTGACGAAGGTGCTGCCGTCGGCGAGATCGAGGACGAGCACCTCGTCGGCCGCCGCGTCGTGGCGCTGCTCGCCGTCGCCGCCCGCGGCGCTGCGCGCGGCGGGCCCGACGTCGAAACTCGCCCGCGGCTGCAGATAGCCCGCCGGCAGGAACGGGTCGTCCGCCTCGCCCGCGCCGCGGTGCGCGCTGCGCAGCAGCACCGGCAGCGTGGGCGCGGCCTTGCGGCCGGCGAGCCTGAGGGGGATGGTCGCGGCCACCTGCGGCCTCGCGGCGTCAGACGGTGAACGGCGTTTGCGTCAGGAAGCGCCCGGCCGCGCCGAGCGTGAACAGGTTCGGCGACTGCGTCGGCGGCAGCCGGGCGCGGATGCGCGCATGAAAGCTCGCATAGTTGCCGCTGAAGGTGCCGTTGTTCCAGACCTTGAGCAACTGCTCGGTGAACGCGCCGTTGTGGTCGCCGTCCATCGACGTCTGATTGTCCTGGCAGCCCGAGATCAGGATCACGCGCGCCTTGAAGCGCTTGACGATCGCCGACAGCCTGCCGCTCACCGCGACTTGCGCGAGTGCGGTATCGGGGTCGACCAGCCTCTCGCCGCCGGCCGCCTTCGCGACGTCGCGCTGCAGCTTGTCGTAGAACGACTGATGCTCGCGATAGGTGCGCATCGCGATCGCCTCGGGCATCAGCTTGGGCCGTTGATTCGTCGGGAAGTCGGTCATCTGCGGCACTTCGCGCGTCACCGTGCCGCTGTGGCAGCTGTCGGAGAGCACGAGCACGCGCACGCCGCTGGCGAAGCGGCCGAGCTCGGCGTAGAGCTCGTCGTCGATCAACTGGCCGTCGTAGAGGCACCAGGTTTCGTCCTTCTTGTCGATCTCGTCACCGGTCACGTCGGGCACCTGCCCGCCGTGGCCGGAATAGCTGAGGAAGAAGAGGTCGCCCGACTTCAGCGCGCCAGCGGCGGCGCGCATCGCGGCCAGCGCATTCGCGCGTGTCGCCTTCTTCGTCAAGAGCACGGTCGACTTCATGCCTTTCATCGCCGCGATCGCGGCCATGTCGTTGGCGTCGAACTCGCACGCCGCGAGCGGCCCGGTCCAGCCGCCGTAGGCCGCGCCCGAGACGGCGTTGAGCCCGAGATGAAGCGATATCGCGTTGTGCCTGGGTGCCGCGTTCTTCTTCGCTGCGGGTTTGCTTGCGGCGGCCTTGGGTTGCTTGCTTGCCATCGGATCTCCTTCGCGTGCGCAGCGTGCGCCTTGCGCCTTGGGTATCGAGGTCCGGATGATCGGAGAAGTCAGGCGCTCGCGCCATCCCCATGTTGGCATTGCGCATCGCGCCGCACGCGGCGCGGCGGCCGACCGGCGCTACACGGTGCCGACGCCCCGGGCGAGGAAGACCGCGGCGAGCGGGATCAACAAGAAGAGGTGGGCGGCGATCATCACCCAGCGCCGCGCGGTGTCGATCTGCGCCGGAGCGGGCAGCGCGCCGGTCGCAGCAAGCTCGCGCCGCCAGCTCGCGAGCGCGCGCGAGGTCGGCAGCGTCAGCAGTGCGATGACGATGAAGAACACGATCTTCGTCCACAGCAGCGGCTGTTCGGCATACCAGGCAAAGCCCTTCATGCCCCAGGCCATGCGCGCCAGGCCGGTCGCGAAGACCGCGACCCACGAGCCCCAGTAGATCTGGTCGACGCGCTGCAGGCGGCGCACGACATCGGCGTTGAACCAGAGCGGGCGGCACAGTGCGGCCAGGCTCGTCATGAAGACGACGAGGGTCAGGATGGCGGCGATGTGGAGGTAGGCGAGCAGCGATTCGAGGATCATGCGCCGAGTGTAGAAGACCGCTCCGGCGCGGGCCGCAGCCCGGCTGTCAGCGCGTCGCGGGGCGTGCCCAATACGCCGCGTCGCCGTAGGTGTGCTTGAGGAAATCGATCCACAGCCGCACGCGCAGCGGCAGGTGCTTGCGCTGGGCAAATACGGCGTGGATGCCGTTCGGCGGCGCGCGAAAGTCGTCGAGCACGCTGACGAGGGCGCCGCTGGCGATCGCGTCTTCCACCTCCCACAGGCTGCGCCAGGCGATGCCCAGATCGGCGAGGCACCAGTCGTGCAGCACCTGGCCGTCGGAGCAGTCGAGCCGGCCGCCCGGGCGCAGGTGGGTGAGTTCGCCGTCGACGACGAAGGCCCAGCCGCGCGTCTGGCTCGCGTCCGACGACAGCAGCAGGCATTCGTGGCGCGCGAGATCGGCCGGGTGGCGCGGCGTGCCGGCGCGCGCCAGGTAGGCGGGCGTCGCGACGCACAGCCGGCGGTTGTCCGCGAGGCGCACGCTGACGAGCGACGAGTCGGCGAGGTCGCCGACGCGCACCGCGCAATCGACGCCTTCGTTGACGATATCGACGACGCGGTCGCTCAGGTTCAGCGAGACCGACACCTCGGGATGCTGGGCCAGAAAGAGCGGCACGAGCGGCGCGACGTGGCGCCGCCCGAAGCCGGCGGGCGAGGTGATGCGCAGGTGGCCGCTTGCCTTCACGCCGCCGGCGCTGACGCTCGCCTCGGCGTCGGCGAGGTCGGCGAGCAGCCGCTGGCAGGTCTCGAGGAAGGCGCTGCCCTCGTGTGTCAGGCTGATGCGCCGCGTCGTGCGCAGTAGGAGCTTGACGCCCAGGCGTTGCTCGAGGGCGTCGAGGCGCCGCCCGATGACGGCCGGCGCGACACCCTCGGCGCGCGCCGCCGCGGCGAGACTGCCCCTGGCGACGGCGGCGACGAAGGATTCGATCTG
>CALMIL010000190.1 GCA_937864005.1 uncultured Burkholderiales bacterium | reverse complement strand
GTCGGCCTCGCGACCGAGGTGCCGAGCCACAACCTGCGCGAGGTCGCCGCCGCCGCCGTCGCGCTGCTGAAGGACGAGAAGCTGTCGGACGCGATGCTGGCCGAACTGCTGCCGGCGCCGGACTTTCCGGGCGGCGGCCAGATCATCAGCACACCGGAAGACATCCGCGCCGCGTACGCGAGCGGGCGCGGCTCGATCAAGGTGCGCGCGCGCTGGAAGATCGAGGAGCTCGCGCGCGGCCAGTGGCAGCTCGTCGTCACCGAATTGCCGCCGGGTACCAGCAGCCAGCGCGTGCTCGAGGAGATCGAGGAGATCACGAACCCGAAGGTCAGGGCGGGCAAGAAGGCGCTCTCGGCCGAGCAGCTGCAACTCAAGGCGAGCCTGCTCGCGGTGCTCGACGCGGTGCGCGACGAGTCGGGCCGCGAGGCCGCGGTGCGGCTCGTCTTCGAGCCCAAGACGCGCGCCGTCGAACAGCAGGAGCTGATCACCGCGCTGCTCGCGCACACCTCGCTCGAAAGCTCGGTGCCGATCAACCTGACGATGATCGGCGCCGACGGCAGGCCGACGCAGAAGAGCCTGCGCCAGATCCTCGCCGAGTGGCTCGAATTCCGCCGCGCGACGGTCGCGCGGCGCACGCGCCATCGCCTCGACAAGGTGCTCGCGCGCATCCACATCCTCGAAGGCCGGCAGCTCGTGCTGCTGAACATCGACGAGGTGATCCGCATCATCCGCCAGTCCGACGAACCCAAGCCGGCGCTGATCGAAGCCTTCAAGCTCTCCGAGCGCCAGGCCGAGGACATCCTCGAAATCCGGCTGCGCCAGCTTGCGCGGCTCGAGGCGATCCGCATCGAGCAGGAGCTTGCCGAATTGCGCACGGAGCAGGGCAGGCTCGAAGATATCCTCGCGAGCCCCGCGGCGCTGAAGCGCACCTTGATCAAGGAGATCGAGGCCGATGCCAAGGCCCACGGCGACGAACGCCGCACGCTGGTGCAGGCCGACAAGCGCGCGACGGCCGAGATCCGCGTCGTCGACGAACCGGTGACGGTGGTCGTGAGCGCGAAGGGCTGGGTGCGCGCGCTCAAGGGCCACGAGGTCGACCCGGCGAGCCTCGCGTTCAAGCCCGGCGACGCGCTCTACGGCTGCTTCGCCTGCCGCAGCGTCGATACGCTCGCCGTCTTCGGCAGCAACGGCCGCGTCTATTCGGTCGCCGTGGGCCTGCTGCCCGGCGGGCGCGGCGACGGCCAGCCCGTCACGTCGCTGATCGACCTCGAAGCCGGCAGTCAGCCGCTGCACTACATCGCCGCCGACGCCGGGCAACTGCTCGTGCTCGCCGGCAGCGGCGGCTATGGGCTCATCGCGAAGATGGGCGATCTGCAAAGCCGCCAGCGCGCTGGCAAGACCTTCCTCGCGCTCGAAGCAGGCGAGACGCCGCTCGCGCCGAGCGCGGTGCCGACGGGCGACCTGCTCGGCCAGCAACTCGGCTGCCTGTCAGCGAGCGGCCGGCTGCTCGTCTTTGCGCTCGACGAACTCAAGCACCAGCCCAAAGGCGGGCGCGGGCTGACGCTGATCGACCTGGACGCGAAGGACTCGCTCGCCAGTGTCGCCGCCTTTGGCCAGGCGCTGCGCGTGATCGGCGCCGGCCGCGGCGGCAAGGTCAAGGACGAGGTGCTGAAGGGCAATGCGCTCGCCGAGCATGTCGGCCGCCGCGCGCGCAAGGGCAGGGTGGTTGCGGGCATGAAGGCGCAGCGTTTGACTGCGGCCTGAGCGACGCGCTTCGGTAGCCGTCAACGGCGACACGCATGGGCCCATCGGGCAAAGGGGCGAAGCGAGCAAAGGCACAGGCCGCGGCGCAACCGCGCGCTGCGGTAGCACCGGCCGCAGCACCCGCCGACGCGCCGGCCGCGTCGGGCGCCGGACCAGGCCGTGGCCTCGTCTGGGTCGCCGTCGCGGCGCTCGCGATCGTGCTCGGCGGCGCGCTGTGGTGGCTGTCGCGGCCGAAATTGCCGTCGCAGGCCGAGCCGGTCGCTGCGGCAGCGAGCGCGGCGAGCGCGGTCGTCGCGAGCACTGGCAGCGACACCTACGTCGATAACGCACAGTGCGTCGGCTGCCACGAGGACGCCGGCCGGCAGTGGAAACTGTCGCATCACTTCATGGCGATGGCACGGCCGACGCGCGAGACGGTGCGCGGCGATTTCGACGGCGCGACGTTCGAGCACCAGGGCGTGACGACGCGGTTCTTCCGCCGCGACGGCAAATACTTCGTCCATACCGACGGGCCGGACGGCAAGCTCGCCGACTTCGAGGTCGCGTGGACCTTCGGCGTCGATCCACTGCAGCAATACCTGATCGCGCTGCCCGGCGGGCGCCTGCAGCCGCTGACGATCGCCTGGGACACGAAGAAGAAGCGCTGGTTCCACCTCTACCCCGACGAGAAGGCACCGCCCGGCGACGTGATGCACTGGACCGGCCGCTACCAGACGGCGAATACGATGTGCATCGCCTGCCACACGACGGGCTACGAGAAGCGCTACGACGCTGCGACCGACAGCTTCGATTCGCGCTGGAAGGAGCCGAACGTGAGCTGCCAGGCCTGCCACGGGCCTGGGTCGGCGCACGTCGCGTGGGCAAGGCAGGCCGGGCCGGCCGACGCGGCGGCCGCCTCCGGCGCCGTGGCAAGCGGTGTGGCGACGGCCGTGGCGGGCGCGCCGCGCTTCGGGTTGACGATGGACTTCGCCGCGGCCGGAAACAAGGCGCAAGTCGAGGTCTGCGCGGCCTGCCATTCGCGCCGCAGCGAACTCACCGGCACGCAGACCGCTGGCACGCCGCTGCTCGACGAGTTCATGCCGGCGCGGCTCGAGCCGGGCCTCTACCACGCCGACGGCCAGCAGCGTGACGAGGTCTACGTCTACGGATCGTTCCGCCAGAGCAAGATGTACGCGAACGGCGTGCGCTGCGCCGATTGCCACGACGCGCACACGCTGCAGTTGAAGGCGCCGGGCAACGGCGTGTGCCTGCAATGCCATCGCGAGACGCCGAACCCGCGTTTCCCGCAGGCGGCGGGGAGTTTCGACACGCCGGCGCATCACCATCACAAGGCTGGCAGTGCCGGCGCGCAATGCGTTGCCTGCCATATGCCGAGCGCGACCTACATGCAGATCCACGCGCGGCCCGATCACAGCCTGCGCATCCCGCGCCCCGATCTGGATGCGGCCACCGGCGCGCCGGACGCCTGCACCGCATGCCACAAGGGCAAACCGCCGGCTTGGGCGGCGAAGGCGATCGCCGGCTGGTTCGGCACCGAGCGGCGCCCGCACTACGGCACGGCGTTCGCCGCGGCACGTGCCGGGAAGCCCGGCGCCGATGCAGCGCTCGCCGCACTGGCCGGCGACGCGACCGAGCCGGCGATCGTGCGCGCGACCGCGCTTGCCGCGCTGCGCGCCTATCCGCAAGGATACGAAGCGTTGCGCCTGCAGGCAACGCGCGACGCTGACGCCGAGGTTCGCGCCGCAGCCGCCGACAGCCTCGAAGGCGCCGATCCGGCGCTGCGCGTGCGGGCGCTCGCGCCGCTGCTGAGCGATCCGGTGCGCGGCGTGCGAACGAGCGCCGCGCGCAGCCTGGCGGGTGTCGATCGCGCGCCCTTCGACGCGGCGCAGCAGCGCGCGTTCGACAACGCGCTGGCCGAATACATCGCGGCGCAGAAGACCGCGCTCGACATGCCGGGCGCGCGCCTGAACCTCGGCGTGATCGACGAGCGCACCGGCGAGCCCGTGCTGGCCGAGGAGAACTACCTTGCGGCGTTGAGAATCGACCCCGACTTCACGCCGGCCCGCGCCAACCTCGCGCAGTTCTACAGCGCCCACGGCCGCCTGCCGGATGCCGAACGGGTGCTCGCGGAGGGCGTCGCACGCGTGCCGGCGCAAGGCGGGCTGCAGTACTCGCTCGGACTCGTGCTTGCCGAAGAGGGCAAGCTGGCGCCGGCCGCCGAGGCGCTCGCGCGCGCAGCGAAACTGCTGCCCGATCGCGCGCGTGTGCACTACAACCTCGGCCTCGCCCTGCAGCAGACCGGCAAGCCGCGCGAGGCCGAGCGTGCCTTGCGCGAGGCGCAGCGCCTGAGTCCGAACGACCCGGCTGCGCCCTATGCGCTCGCGGTGCTGTACGCGCAGCAGCAACGCTTCGCCGATGCGCTCTCGGTGGCGCGCAAGGCGCAGCAGCTTGCGCCGGACGATCCACGGCTGCGGCAGTTCGTGCAGCAACTCGAGGCGCAGGTTCGGCCAGGCAGCTGAGGATAAGGGCTTCGATCGGCGCTCACTTCGATTGGGGATTGAACTCAGTGCGTCGAGCGTCATCGCTTGACACAGGGCTGCAGTTGAAACCGGGTCGTCGCCAGGGCGCGGCATCAAAACAGGCATCAAGAGATGCTATATTCGTGCCGACACGAGAAGGCGAGAACATGCGAACGACAGTCAACATCGATGACGACTTGCTGGCCAAGGCGACTAGATTGGCCGGCCCGATGGATCGGACCGCCATCTTGAGTGAAGGCTTGAAGGCGCTCATCGAGCGGGAGAGCGCGAAGCGCCTCGCCCGGTTGGGGGGGACGCAGCCCGCACTGAAGACCGTGCCGCGCAGGCGCACCGAGAAGCCGGCTTGATCCTGGTCGACACGTCCGTGTGGATCGATCACCTTCGCCGCGGTGATCCCGGGCTCGTCGAACTGCTCGAGCGCTCCTCCGTCGTGATGCATCCGTTCGTGGTGGGCGAGATCGCTTGCGGAAGTCTGCGCGACCGCAAGTCAATCCTCGAACTCCTGCAGGATCTCCCACCGGCTGTGGTGGCCGACAGCGACGAGGCCCTGCAGTTCATCGAGCGCCATGCCCTTCACGGCCAAGGCATCGGCTATGTCGATGTCCACCTGTTGACATCGGTGGCGTTGACGCAGGGTGCGACGTTATGGACCCGCGACATCAAGCTGCTTCGGATTGCCTCAGCGCTTGGCTGCGCCCATCCGGAGGCGGCACACTGAGCACGCAGCCCAAGCCCGACGCCGAGCATCGGCCAAGCACCGCAAGCGGCCGTCCTGCGCGGCGCCTCGGTTCGCGGTTCGGTGTCAGGTCTTGAACCGGAGCAACAGATTGAGCAGCCGTCGCGCGCGGCCGGTGTAAGGCGGCTGAAACAGCATCTGGATCGCCGAGAACGGCCCCTGGTAGAAGACGGGGCGCAGTTTCGAGAAGGTTTCGAAGCCTTCGCGCCCGTGGTAGTGGCCCATGCCGCTGGCGCCGACGCCGCCGAACGGCAGGTCGTGCTGGCCGACGTGCAGCAGCGCCTCGTTGACCGAGACGCCGCCCGACATGACGCGCGAGATATAGAACTTCTGCAATTCGCGGTCGTTGGTGAAGGGATAGATCGCGAGCGGCCGGTCGCCGGCGTTGACGTAGTCGGCGACTTCCTGCTTGTCGCGATAGGTGCGCACCGGCAGGATGGGGCCGAAGATCTCGCGCTGCATCAGCTGCATGTCGTCGGTCGCGCCCAGCACGATGTGCGGCGCGAATTTGCGGCGCGCGGCGTCGGGCGCCTGGCCAACGGCCAGGTTGACGATCGTCGCGCCCTTGGCGCGGGCGTCGTCGAGCGCGGCTTGCAGCCGGGTGAACGACCGCTCGTCGATGATCGAGGTGTAGTCGCCGCCGTTCAGGTCCGGGTAGCGCTCGGCGACGAGGCGCTTGCAATGGGCGACGAACTCGGCCTCCTTGCCCGCGGGCACGAAGGCGTAGTCGACATTCGTGCAGATCTGCCCGGCGTTGAGCATCTTCACCCACATGATGCGTTCTGCGGCCGCCTCGAGCGGAAAGTCCGGCGCGACGATCGCGGGCGACTTGCCGCCGAGTTCGAGCGTGACCGGCGTCAGGTTGCGCGCCGCATTGGCCATCACCGCGCGGCCGGTCGCGCCCGACCCGGTGAAGAGCAGGTGGTCGAATGGCAGCGACGAGAAAGCCGGGCCGCGCCCGCCGCCGTCCTCGAAGAATTTGAGCTTGTCCTCGGGCAGGTATTTCGGGCTGAGTTGCGTGAGCAGTTCGGCGAGGTGGCGCGAGTTCTCGGACATCTTGACCATCGCCCGGTTGCCGGCGGCGAAGATCGCGGCGAGCGGCGAAAAACTCAGGTTGAGCGGGAAGTTCCACGGCACGATGACGCCGACGACGCCCAGCGGCTGCGGGATGACGCGGTTTCTCGCGCCCGGGTAGGTCATGAAGTCGACGTGACGCTTTTGCGGCCTCATCCAGCGCGCGAGCTTCTTGTCCGCATCCTGGATCGCTTCGAGCGAGACGAAATATTCGGTGAAAAGCGTCTCGAACTCGGATCGGTTGCCGTAGTCGAGGCCGATCGCGGCGACGATCGCGTCGCGGTTGTCCTTCAGCAGCCGCGCCAGCGCCTTCAGGTCGGCGCTGCGTTCGGCGCGGCTGGGTTCGGGATGCGCCAGATAGTCGGCGCGCTGGGCGTCGAAGCATTGCCTGAACTCGGCCGGCATCATCACGGTGTCCAGGTTGAAGACGGGGGCGTTCATGGGGCGTTCCTTCGCGGATCGGCAAGGCTTCGATTGTGACCGCGAGTGTTAGAGGGTGCTCCCTTCGGACTGGTTCGCCGGCGCTGGCAGGAAGTCTCGGAATGCCGGGGTCGCGTTATCCCTGCGGCCTGCATCGGTGCGCCGCTGGCCTTAGACTGCGCGGGCATCGCGGGGGCCGCGGTCTGCACAGGAGGCTGGCTTGCAAGCAACGAACATCGCCGATCCCGCCTATTTCCACAAGGTCGTCGATTGCCAATGGGCGTGTCCGGCCCATACACCGGTTCCCGAGTACATCCGCCTGATCGCCGCCGGCCGCTACGCCGACGCCTACATGGTCAACTGGGTGTCCAACGTCTTCCCCGGCATCCTCGGCCGCACTTGCGACCGCCCGTGCGAACCGGCCTGCCGGCGCACGCGGGTCGAGGAAAGCGACGCCGCCAAGCCCGAGCCGGTCGCGATCTGCCGCCTGAAGCGCGTCGCCGCCGACCACAAGGGCGACGTGCGGGCGCGCATGCCGCAGGCCTCGGCCCGCAAGGGCAAGCGCATCGCCTGCATCGGCGCCGGCCCGGCGTCGCTCGCCGTCGCGCGCGACCTCGCCCCGCTCGGCTACGCGGTGACGGTATTCGACGCCGAGGCGAAGGCCGGCGGCTTCATGCGCACCCAGATCCCGCGCTTTCGGCTGCCCGAATCGGTGATCGACGAGGAGACCGGCTACATCCTCGACCTCGGCGTCGAACTGCGCGCCGGCGAGCGCGTCGATTCGATGCAGACGCTGCTCGCCACCGGCGGCTGGGACGCGGTCTTCGTCGGCTGCGGCGCGCCGCGCGGACGCGATCTGCAACTGCCCGGGCGCGCCGAGGCGGCGGCCAATATCCACATCGGCATCGACTGGCTCGCTTCGGTCTCGTTCGGCCACATCGAGCGGATCGGCGCGCGCGTCATCGTGCTCGGCGGCGGCAATACCGCGATGGACTGCTGTCGCTCGGCGCGCCGCCTCGGCGCGAGCGACGTGAAGGTGATCGTGCGCAGCGGCTTCGACGAGATGAAGGCGTCGCCGTGGGAGAAGGAGGATGCGCAGCACGAGGGCATCCCGATCATCAACTTCCACGTGCCCAAGGCCTTCCTGCACGAGGCGGGCCGGCTCGTCGGCATGCGCTTCGAGATCGTCGAGGCGCGCTACGACGACCAGGGGCGGCGCTCGCTCGTGCCGACCGGCGCGCCCGATGTGAATTTCGAATGCGACGATGTGCTGGTCGCCGTCGGCCAGGAGAACGCCTTTCCGTGGATCGAGCGCGACAGCGGCATCGAATTCGACCGCCACGGCCTGCCGGTGCTCGACGCGGCCACGCTGCAATCGACGCGGCCCGAGGTCTTCTTCGGCGGCGACGCGGCGTTCGGGCCGAAGAACATCATCACCGCCGTCGCCCACGGGCACGAGGCGGCGGTTTCGATCGACCGCTTCCTGCACGGCGAGGATGTGCACGCGCGCCCGGCGCCACACGTCAACCTGATGTCGCAGAAGATGGGCATCCACGAATGGAGTTACGACAACGCGATCTCGAACGACCTGCGCTTCAAGGTGCCGTGGACGGCGGCGGAGAAGGCGCTCGCCAGCATCAAGGTCGAGGTCGAACTCGGCTTCGATGCCGCGACCGCGTTGAAGGAGGCCGAGCGCTGCCTGAACTGCGACGTGCAGACGGTCTTTGCCGCGCCGGCGTGCATCGAATGCGACGCCTGCGTCGACATCTGTCCGATGGACTGCATCACGTTCACCGCGAATGGCGAGGAGGCCGATCTGCGCGGCCGGCTGAGTGCGCCGGCCTTGAATGCGGAGCAGGACCTGTACGTGTCGGTGCCGGTGAAGACCGGGCGCGTGATGGTGAAGGACGAGGATGTCTGCCTGCACTGCGGGCTGTGCGCCGAACGCTGTCCGACCGGCGCCTGGGACATGCAGAAATTCCTGATCCTGCCGACCCAGGCCGGGCCCGCCTGCCGCGACCCGAAGGCGCCGCGCCGCAGGAAGCCGGCGCGCGTGGCGGCAGGGATGGCGGCGTGAAGCGGAGAGCGCGATGAGCCGCATCGAAGCAATCAACGATTTCGTCATCAAGTTCGCCAACGTCAACGGCTCGGGTTCGGCGTCCGCCAACGAGTTGTTCGCGAAGGCGATCTTGCGCATGGGCGTGCCGGTCAGCCCGCGCAACATCTTCCCGAGCAATATCCAGGGCCTGCCGACGTGGTACGAGGTACGCGTCAGCGAGAAGGGCTACCTCGGCCGGCGCGGCGGGCTGGACATGATGGTCGCGATGAACCCGCAGACCTGGGCCCAGGACGTGGCCGAGATCGAGCCCGGCGGCTACCTCTTCTACGACAGCACCCGCCCGCTGCCGGCGAGCGCATTCCGCGACGACGTGAACGTGATCGGCATGCCGCTGACCGCGATCTGCAACGCGACCTACGAGGATTCGCGCCAGCGCCAGCTCTTCAAGAACATCATGTATGTCGGTGCGCTGTCGATGCTGCTCGGGATCGACGCGCAGGAGATCGAGGCGCTCTTTTCCGAGCAGTTCCGCGGCAAGGAAAAGCTGATCGACTCGAACGTGCGCGCGCTCACCGCGGGGCGCGAATTCGCGCGCGACCACCTGGCGCCGATCGGCCTTGCGGTGCGCCACGCCGAGCGCGTCGGCGATGCGATCTTCGTCGACGGCAACAGCGCGGCGGCGCTCGGCTGCGTCTACGGCGGCGCGACGGTCGCCGCGTGGTACCCGATCACGCCGTCGACCTCGGTCATCGAGGCGTTCCAGAAATACTGCGCGAAGTACCGCGTCGACGCGCAAAGCGGGCGCAACAACTTCGCGATCGTCCAGGCCGAGGACGAGATCGCCTCGATCGGCATGGTGACCGGCGCCGGCTGGAACGGCGCGCGCGCCTTCACCGCGACCTCGGGGCCCGGCATCTCGCTGATGTCGGAGTTCATCGGGCTCGCTTACTTTGCCGAGATTCCGGTCACGATCATCAATATCCAGCGCGGCGGGCCGTCGACCGGCATGCCGACTCGCACCCAGCAGGCCGACCTGCTCGCCTGCGCCTATGCGTCGCACGGCGATACCAAGCACGTGATGCTGTTTCCCGAGGATCCGACCGAATGCTTCGAGCACGCGGCCGACGCGCTCGACCTCGCCGACCGGCTGCAGACGCCGGTGTTCGTGATGAGCGACCTCGACATCGGCATGAACCAGCGCATGTGCGCGCCGTTCCAGTGGGATTCGTCGCGCCGGCTCGACCGCGGCAAGGTGCTGAGCGCAGAAGACCTCGAGGCGGGGCGCGAGTTCGCCCGCTACAAGGATGTCGACGGCGACGGCATCGCGTGGCGCACGCTGCCGGGGGTGCATCCGACGAAGGGCGCGTACTTCACGCGCGGTTCGACGCGCGACGCGCAGGCGCGCTACTCGGAGGCGGGCAGCGACTACGTCTACAACGTGCAGCGCCTGCTGAAGAAGTTCGCGACCGCAGCGACGCTCGTGCCGCAGCCGGTGCTGCGCCCGGCGCCGAAGAAGACGCGCCTCGGGGTGATCTATTTCGGTTCGACGAGCCCGGCGTTGCGCGAGGCGCTCGATGCGCTGCAGGAGGGCGGCATCGCGCTCGACTCGCTGCGGCTGCGCGCCTTTCCGTTCCCGGCTTCGGTGCCTGAGTTCATCGCCGCGCACGACGCGGTCTTCGTCGTCGAGCAAAACCGCGACGCGCAGATGCGCACGCTGCTCGTCAACGAACTCGGCATCGACCCCGCGCGGCTCGTGCCGGTGCTGCACTTCGACGGCACGCCGATCACGGCGCGCTTCATCACCGGCGCGATCCGCCAGAAGGTCGCCGCGCTCGCCGTCAAACCGCGGCGCCGCAAGCCCGCCGCGGCCCGCCCCGCAACCGTCTGACCGATATCGCATGACCTACCTGACGAAACCGCGCCTGCATCATCCGACGCTCGAGCGCAACCGTGTCGGCCACACGCGGCGCGACTACGAGGGCAAGATCTCGACGCTGTGCGCCGGCTGCGGCCACGACTCGATCTCGGCGGCGATCATCCAGGCTTGCTGGGAGCTCGACATCGAACCGCACCGTGTCGCCAAGCTCTCGGGCATCGGCTGCAGCTCGAAGACGCCGGACTATTTCCTCGGCGCATCGCACGGCTTCAACTCGGTGCACGGCCGCATGCCGTCGGTGCTGACCGGCGCCTACCTCGCGAACCGCGAGCTGATCTACCTCGGCGTCTCGGGCGACGGCGACTCGGCATCGATCGGCCTCGGCCAGTTCGCGCACATCATGCGCCGCGGCGTCAACATGACCTATATCGTCGAGAACAACGGCGTCTACGGTCTGACCAAGGGCCAGTTCTCGGCGACCGCCGACAAGGGCTCGAAGTCGAAGAAGGGCGCGCGCAACGCCGACAGTCCGGTCGACATGGTGAGCCTCGCGCTGCAGCTCGGCGCGACCTACGTCGGGCGCAGCTTCTCGGGCGACAAGGCGCAGCTCGTGCCGCTCATCAAGGGCGCGCTCGCGCACCGCGGCGCGGCCTTCCTCGACGTCATCAGCCCCTGCGTGACCTTCAACAACCATGCCGGCAGCACGCGCAGCTACGACTTCGTGCGCGAGCACAACGAAGCCGTGAGCCGGATCGACTTCATCACGCCGAAGAGCGAGATCACTGCCGACTTCGCACCCGGCGAGTGCATCGACGTCGAGCAGCACGACGGCACGGTGCTGCGCCTGAGAAAGCTGCATGCCGACTACGACCCCTGCGACCGCGTCGCCGCGATGGCGCAGGTGCAGGCGCTGCAGACGCGTGGCGAGATCGCGACCGGGCTGCTCTACGTCGCCGACGAGGAGGCCGAGATGCACGATGCGCTCAACACCGCGCGCGTGCCGCTGAATGCGCTCGACGAGAGCGAGCTGTGCCCGGGGATCGACGTGCTCGACAAGATCAACGTTGGCCTGCGGTAGACAAGAATCGCACGCATGGCCGACGCGGCGGCATTCGACTACGTCATCGTCGGCGCCGGCACGGCCGGCTGCCTGCTCGCGAACCGGCTCAGCGCCGATCCGGCAAGGCGCGTATTGCTGATCGAGGCCGGCGGCCGCGACAACTACCACTGGATCAGGATTCCGGTCGGCTACCTCTACTGCATCGGCAACCCGCGCACCGACTGGCTCTACCAGACCGAAGCCGACGCCGGCCTGAACGGGCGGCGCCTGCGCTATCCGCGCGGCAGGGTGCTCGGCGGCAGTTCGAGCATCAACGGCATGATCTACATGCGCGGTCAGTCGCGCGACTACGACGCCTGGGCCGCGGCCTGCGGCGACGAGGCCTGGCGCTGGGAACACTGCCTGCCGTTCTTTCGCCAGCACGAGCGCCACCACGGCGGCGGCGACGCGATGCACGGCGCGAGCGGCGAGTGGTACGTCGAACGCCAGCGCCTGCACTGGGACGTGCTCGATGCGTTCGTGCAAGCTGCGCAGCAGGCCGGCATCCCGCCAACCGCCGATTTCAACCGCGGCAACAACGAGGGCGTCGGCTATTTCGAGGTCAACCAGCACCGCGGCTGGCGCTGGAGCGCGGCCGACGCCTTCCTGCGCCCCGATTGCATCAAGCGGCCCAACTTGACGCTCTGGACCGACGCCCAGGTGCAGCGCCTCGTCCTCGCGCGCGACGCGGACGGTGCGCTGCGCTGCGACGGCGCCGAGGTGCTGACGAAGGCGGGCCTGCAGACGGTGCGCGCCGCGCGCGAACTGGTGCTCTGCAGCGGGGCGATCGGCTCGCCGCAACTGCTGCAGCTCTCCGGCATCGGGCCGGGGGATCTGCTGCAACGCCACGGCATCGCGACGCAACACGCGCTCGAAGGCGTCGGCGCAAATCTGCAGGACCATTTGCAGATCCGCTCGGTCTATGCGGTGCAGGGCGCGCGCACCCTCAATACGCGCGCCGCGTCGCTCTGGGGCAAGGCGCTGATCGCGCTCGAATATGCGGCCAAGCGCAGCGGGCCGATGAGCATGGCGCCGTCGCAGCTCGGCGCGTTCACGCGCTCGTCGCCGGAATACGTCTGGCCGAATATCGAGTACCACGTCCAGCCGCTGTCGCTCGAGGCGTTCGGTGAGCCGCTGCACGACTTCGACGCCTTCACCGCGAGCGTGTGCAACCTGAATCCGACGAGCCGCGGCAGCGTGCAGATCCGCTCGCCGCGCGCCGCCGATGCGCCGGCCATCGCGCCGAACTATCTCTCGACCGACGAAGACCGGCGCGTCGCCGCCGATTCGCTGCGCATCACGCGCCGCATCGTCGGCCAGCCGGCGTTTGCGCGCTATGCGCCGCGCGAGGTCAAGCCGGGCGTGCAGTACCAGAGCGACGCGGACCTCGCGCGCCTCGCGGGCGATATCGCGACGACGATCTTCCACCCGGTCGCGACCTGCCGCATGGGGCGCGCCGACGACGACGGCGCGGTCGTCGATGCGCGTCTGCGCGTGCGCGGCGTGCGCGCGCTGCGCGTCGTCGACGCGAGCGTGATGCCCACCATCACGAGCGGCAATACCAATTCACCGACGTTGATGATCGCCGAGCGCGCGGCGCGCTGGATGCTCGACGACGCGGCGCGGGCCTGAAGGCAGCGCGTTTAGGGGTAAGTCCGCAATGCCAGATCAGTAGAATCCGGCGCTAATCGCGGTTGCGATTTTCAAGAAGGAGTTCAGACCATGAAGAAGCTTGTAGTCACCCTGGCCCTGGCCGCCCTGGCCTGCGGCGGCGCCTTTGCCCAGGCTCCCGACACGCTGGCCAAGATCAAGGAACGCGGCGCAGTCAATCTGGGCGTGCGCGATTCCTCGGGTCTTGCCTTCACGATCGGCGCCGGCAAGTACGTCGGCTTTCACACCGAGATGGCCGAGCGCATCATCGACGACCTGAGCAAGGATGTCGGCAAGCCGCTGAAGATCAACTATCAGGTCATCACCTCGCAGAACCGCATCCCGCTGATCCAGAACGGCACGATCGACTTCGAGTGCGGTTCGACGACCAACAATCTGGCGCGCCAGAAGGATGTCGACTTCGCCTACACCACGTACGTCGAAGAGGTGCGCATCGCCGTCAACGCGAAGTCCGGCATCAAATCGATCAAGGACCTGAACGGCAAGACGGTCGCGACGACGACCGGCACGACCTCGGTGCAGACGCTGCGCAAGAACGAGCGCGCCCAGGGCATCGACTTCAAGACGGTGCAGGGCAAGGACCACGCCGACAGCTTCCTGCTGCTCGAATCGGGCCGTGCCGACGCGTTCGTGATGGACGGCTCGATCCTCGCGGCCAATATCGCGCGCGCCAAGAATCCGAAGGACTTCGAGATCGTCGGCGAAGTGCTCTCGGTCGAGCCGATCGCCTGCATGCTGCCCAAGGGTGACGAGAAGCTGAAGAAGGCGATCGACGCCAGCATCGTGCGCCAGATCAAGGATGGCTCGCTTGCCAAGCTCTACGACAAGTGGTTCATGCAGCCGATCCCGCCGAACAACGTGACGCTGAACATGCCGCTGTCGGCCAGCACCAAGGCCGCCTGGGAGAACCCCAACAACAAGCCGATGGAAGAGTACGGCAACAAGTAAGCGCACTCTCAGCCCGAGTCATCGCGACGCCCACTTGACCTCAAGTGGGCGTTTGCGTTCATAAGGCGCACGCTTGCGCGGTGGCGCCGTCAGGAGGATGGCCATGGCGATGGACTGGACGCTGTTTTGCAAGGACACCCTTTCTGGGGAGGTCGTCCCGGGCTGCCTGGGTCAGGGGCGCGACATCACCTACCTCCAGTGGCTGTTCACGGCCTGGGGCTGGACGGTGTCGGTCTCGCTCACGGCGCTGGCGGTCGCGCTCGTCGCCGGCTCCATCGTCGGCGTCATTCGCACGCTGCCCTCGAGTCCCTGGCTCGTGCGGCTCGGCAACGGCTGGGTCGAACTGTTTCGCAACATCCCGCTGCTGGTGCAGATCTTCCTGTGGTACTTCGTCGTGCCGGCGCTCGTGCCGCCGATGAAGCACTTCCCGCCGTTCATCCTCGTCGTGCTGGCGCTCGGCCTCTTCACCTCGGCGCGCATCGCCGAGCAGGTGCGCGCCGGCATTCAGGCGCTGCCCAGGGGACAGCGCTACGCCGGCATGGCGCTCGGCTTCACGACGCCGCAGTACTACCGATACGTGCTGCTGCCGATGGCTTACCGCATCATCATCCCGCCGCTGACCAGCGAGTCGATGAATATCTTCAAGAATTCGGCGGTCGCCTTCGCGGTGTCGATCCCTGAGCTGACGCAGTACGCGCTGCAGGTGGGTGAGGAGACGGCGCGGCCGATCGAGGTCTACCTTGCGGTGACGGTGCTCTACGCGATCTCGGCGCTCGCCGTGAACCGCGTCTTCGCCTGGATCGAGAAGCGCGCGCGGGTACCCGGCTTCGTCGCCTCCGGAACCGGCGCCGGGGGGCATTGAGATGTTGAACCTCGACTTCTCGATCCTGAACTGGGCGCTGATCCAGGACTTCATCCTCAAGGGGCTGTGGTTCAGCATCTTGCTGACGGCGGTGGCCACCGCCGGCGGCATCTTCTTCGGCACGCTGCTCGCGCTGATGCGGTTGTCGGGCAAGAAGTGGCTCGACGCGCCGGCCGCGCTGTACGTCAACGTCATGCGCTCGGTGCCGCTGGTGATGGTGATCCTGTGGTTCTTCCTGCTCGTGCCGCTCTTGATCGGCAGGCCGATCGGCGCCGAGTATTCCGCCGTCGTCACCTTCATCGCCTTCGAGGCGGCGTATTTCAGCGAGATCATGCGCGCCGGCATCCAGTCGATCCCGCGCGGCCAGGTCTTCGCCGGGCAGGCGCTCGGGATGAGCTACCAGCAGAACATGACGCTCGTCGTATTGCCGCAGGCATTTCGCAACATGCTGCCGGTGCTGCTGACGCAGACCATCATCCTCTTCCAGGATACGTCGCTCGTCTATGCGATCGGCGCCTACGATCTGCTCAAGGGCTTCGAGACCGCCGGCAAGAATTTCGGCCGGCCGATCGAGACCTACCTGATGGCCACCGTGACCTATTTCGTCATCAGCTATTCGCTGTCGAGCATCGTCAAGGCGATCAACCGGAAGATCGCCATCATTCGCTAGGAGCGCCCGCCATGGCAGAGCACATGATCAGCATCAAGAACGTCTCGAAGTGGTACGGCCCGGTGCAGGTGCTGAACGACTGCAACGTCAATATCGACAAGGGCGACGTCGTCGTCGTCTGCGGGCCCTCGGGCTCGGGCAAGTCCACGCTGATCAAGACCGTGAATGCGCTCGAGCCGTTCCAGAAGGGCGAGATCACCGTCAACGGCATTGCGCTGCACGACCCCAAGACCAACCTGCCGCAACTGCGCTCGAAGGTCGGCATGGTGTTCCAGCACTTCGAGCTGTTCCCGCACCTGTCGGTGACCGAGAACCTGACGATCGCGCAGGTCAAGGTGCTCGGCCGCAAGGCGGACGAAGCGAAGACGCGTGGGCTCAAGATGCTCGAACGCGTCGGCCTGACGGCGCACAAGGACAAATTCCCGGGCCAGCTCTCCGGCGGCCAGCAGCAGCGCGTCGCGATTGCGCGCGCGCTGTCGATGGATCCGATCGTCATGCTGTTCGACGAGCCGACCTCGGCGCTCGACCCCGAGATGGTCGGCGAGGTGCTGGACGTGATGGTCGGACTCGCCAAGGAGGGCATGACGATGATGGTCGTCACGCACGAGATGGGCTTCGCGCGCAAGGTCGCGAATCGCGTGATCTTCATCGACGTCGGCGGCCGCATCCTCGAGGACTGCGCGAAGGAGGAGTTCTTCGGCCACCCCGAGAACCGTCAGCCGCGCACGAAGGACTTTCTCGACAAGATCCTGGCGAACTGAGCTTGCGCCGGACTACCCGGCGCGAACGCGGATGCTGCGCAGCGTCAGCACCGCGGCGCCGAGCGCGAGCAGCGCGTACAGCGCGAGGCTCCAGTATTCGAACG
>CALMIL010000189.1 GCA_937864005.1 uncultured Burkholderiales bacterium | reverse complement strand
CCGCTGCTCTACCAGCTGAGCTAACAACCCGAAAAGCTTTCGATTGTATCGTGCGGCCTGCGCCCGGCGACCGCTACCGTGCGCCCGGCGCGGCAGGCAGGAGACGCAGCGCCTCGCTCGCCGCCACCATGCCGAAGGTCGCCGTCACGCTGACGCTCGATCCGTAGCCGCTGCAGTTCAGACTGCCGTCGCTCGCGCAGGCATCGCCAACGCCGGCCAGCGGCCGGTGCACCGGTTCGCGCGAATAGACGCAGGCCAGGCCAAGGGCGCCGCTGCGTGGTGCGTCGTGATGCCTGCGCAGGCGCTGGCGCAGCGCGGCGAGCAAGGGGTCGTGCGTCGCCTCGGACAGATCGCCGGTCGCAACGCTTTGCGGCAGGCGTTTGCCGCCCGCCGCGCCGGCAACGACGAGCGCCGCGCCAGTGGCGCGCGCCCAGAGGGCGAGCACGAGCTTGGCGCGCAACTGGTCGCAGGCATCGATCACGGCGTCGACCGGTTCGACAAGCAGTGCGGGCCAGTTGTCGGCGCCGACGAATTCGTCGACAACATGCACCGCGCAGCCCGGATGGATGTCCTGCACGCGCTGCTCGAGCGCCCGCCCCTTGGCCATGCCGAGCGTCGTGCCGAGCGCCTGCACCTGGCGGTTGATATTCGATTCGGCGACGTGGTCGAAGTCGATCAGCGTGAGTGCCGCGACGCCGCTGCGCGCGAGCGCCTCGGCCGCCCACGACCCGACACCGCCGAGACCGACGACGGCGATGCGTGCCGTGCGGATGCGCTCGTATTCGCGATCGCTGTAGAGCCGGCGCAGGCCGCCGAAGCGGCGCTCCGGATCGGCGCGCTGGGCGTTGAACGGCGACACGCCGATCACGCGCTGCGCTCGATGCGCCAGGCCTGCAGCCGCAGCGCGAGCACCGCGCCGCCGAGGATGGCCGCGAGCGCGACGAAGCTCGTCAGGCCGAGCGTCGAGACGCCCGAGATGCCCTGCCCGATCGTGCAGCCGAGCGCGGTCACGCCGCCGACGCCCATCAGCGCGCCGCCGAGCAGGTGATCGGTCGTGTCCTGCGCGCCGTGGAATCCCTCCCAGCGAAAGCTGCCGGAGACGATCGCCTGCAGCGCCGATCCGCCGACCATGCCGGCCACCGCGGCGATGCCGAGCGTCAGCCGGTTGCCGGCGTCGCTGAAGTACATCAGCCAGTCGAGCCCGTAGCCGACCGGCGCGACGAACGAGAACGCCTCCATGCGGCGCGAGTTGGTCGCGACGAACACCGGCTCGAGCGTGTTCGGATCCTCGGGCACGAAGCCGAGCCGGCCCGACACCCACCAGGCGCCGACGATGACGAGGCCGATCACCAGCCCCGCAAGCAGCGTCTCGCGGCGCCGCCCTTGCTCGTGCGAGACGACCCAGGCGATCAGGCCGCCGCCGATCAGCAGCCCGAGCGCAATCGAGAGCGAAGCCGCCGACCCGCCAAAGGCCCTCGCAGCGAGCGCCGGCAGATTCTGCTGCGCAGGCAGCGCGACGAAGACCGTATCGACGCTTGCGACGCGCACCACCGCCGGCAGCCCCTTGAGCGTCGCGATCGCCGTCAACCCCATGACGAGCGCGACGACGAGCGACTTCAGATTGCCGCCGCCGATGCGCACCAGCGTCTTGCTCGCACAACCCGATCCGAACACCATGCCGATGCCGAACAGCAGCCCGCCGGCGAGCGCGGACAGCCACATGAAGCGCGTGCCGCCGTACAGGCTTTGCGCGGCGTCGATCCAGCCGAGCCCGGCCATCGCGTTGAAGCCGATCATCGCGACGCCGATCGCCAGCACCCACATGCGCATGCGCGTCCAGTCGCCGAAGGAGAAGATGTCGGCCACCGCGCCCATCGTGCAGAAGTGCGTGCGCTGCGCGATCGCGCCGAAGATGGCCGCGAGCCCGAACGCGCAGGCCAGCACCTGCCAGACTAGCGCCTGCATGTCGGGCGCCGACGGGTTCACGATCGCCCGCTATTTCAGCGCCGCAATGCGCTCGCGCGCGGCCTGCGCGGCTTCGGACTTCGGATAAGTCTTCAGCAGGTCGTCGAGCGTCTTGCGCGCGCCCTTCGTGTCCTTCAGCTCGAGCTGGGCGTTGGCCAGCGACAGCAGCGCCTCCGGCGCCCGCGGGCTGTCGGGCACCGCCGTCACGAGCGAGCGGAAGGTGCCGATCGACTGCGCATAGTCGCGCTTGCCGTACTGCGCATTGCCGAGCCAGAACAGCACCGACTCGGCATAGCCGCTTTTCGGAAAGCGCTTCTGGAACGCGGTGAACGCGGCCACGGCGGCCGGGAAGTCGCCCTTGCGCACGAGTGCCATCGCGTCGTCATAGGCGCGGCGCTCCTCGGGGCTGGCGTTGAACTCCTTGCCGTCCACCGTCACCACCTGCGGCTCGAACTTCGCGAGGCGGGCATCGGTGCCCTGCGCGAGATCCTTCTGCCGCTGCTGCACGTCGGCCAGATCGCGCGCGAGCTGTTCGTTCGCGCCGCGCAGCTTGGCGATCTCGCCGCGCAGCCCCTCGATCTGGTTCGACAGATCGAGCAGGCTGCGCCGCATCTGCTCGATCTGCGCGCTCTGGTCGGTCTGGCGCGTCGTCAGCTGCGCATTGTTCTGATCGACGCGCTGGCGCAGATCGAGGATCGCCTTGCGCGCCTCGTCGTCCTCGAACAGCGCCGCACGCGCCGCGGGCGCGGCCAGCGCCGCGGCGAGCGCAGCGAGCGCCACCGCGGCTCGCGCCCGGCTGCCGGCGGTTCCTTGCAGCGTCGTCATCACTGCAGCTTCAGCACCGCGCGGCGGTTCTGCGCCATCGCTGCCTCGTCGTTGCCCGGAACCGCCGGGCGCTCCTTGCCGAAGCTCACCGACTCGATCTGCGACGCGTTCGCGCCGAGCAGTTCGATCGCCTTGGCGACCGCCTCGGCGCGCCGCTGGCCGAGCGCAAGGTTGTACTCACGGCTGCCGCGTTCGTCGGTATGGCCCTCGATCACGAGCCGACGGCCGCGGTCCGACGACAGCACCTTCGCGTACAGCTCGACGATGTCGCGGTACTGATCCTTGACGATATAGCTGTCGAAATCGAAGTAGATCACGCGCGGCGTCGCCTTCAGCGCGTCGGCGTTCTGCTTGTTCAGGTCGACCGGGGTGACCTGCGATTGGGATGTGCCGCTCGCGCTGCCGGCGGCCGAAGCCGCATCGCTCGTGCTGGTCGGCGTGCGGGTCTCGACCGGCGCCCCTTCGTCGAGCTTGGTCTGCGACGCGCATCCGGCCAGCACCACGGCCGCCGCCGCCAGGACCCATCGCCATTGCATCATCTTCATTGGAACAATCCTCCTCGAGTGAACTGTGGGTCAGCGCCCGAAAGGGCCCCACACGGGTTCCCGCACGTCGGTCTGCGACACTGCGAGCGTGGTCTTGATTCGGCCTTCCAGCGTGGTCGTCATCAGCACGTCGCGGCCCTGCGCGCGGCTGGCATACAGGATCAGGCTGCCGTTGGGTGCGAAGCTCGGCCGTTCGTCGTTGCTGCCGTCGCCGAGCGCTCGCGGCGGTGCGTCGCCGGCCAGATCCATCAGCGACAGCCGCATCGCGCCGCCCTGGCGCGAGATATAGGCCAGCTTGCGCCCGTCCGGGCTGACCGCCGGGCTCACGTTGTAGGTGCCAGCGAAGGTCACGCGCTGCGCGCTGCCGCCGCCCGCCGGCATGCGATAGATCTGCGGGCCGCCGCCGCGATCGCTGACGAAGTAGAGGCTCTTGCCGTCGGGCGCGAACGCCGGCTCGGTGTCGATCGAAGGGCTGGTCGTCAGCCGGCGCAGGTTGCCGCCGCCGCGATCCATCAGGTAGATCTGCGAGCCGCCGTCGCGCGACAGCGTCACCGCGAGCGAGCTGCCGTCCGGCGAGAATGCCGGCGCGCTGTTCGAGCCGCGGAAGTTGGCGATCGCGCGGCGCCTGCCGGTCGCCACCTCCTGCATCCAGACGACCGCCTTCTGGGTCTCGAACGAGACATATGCCACCTCGCGGCCGTCGGGCGACCAGGCCGGCGAGATGATCGGCTCCGGGCTCGTCAGCGCGACCTGCCCGCCCTCGCCGTCGGCGTCGGCGATACGCAGCGTGTACTGCCTGCCGGCCTTCGTCACGAACGCGATACGGGTCGAGAAGATGCCCTTCTCGCCGGTGAACTTCTCGTAGACCGCATCCGCGACGCGGTGCGCGGCGAGCCGCAGGTCCGCCGCCGGCACCGCCGCGCTCTGCGCGAGCACGGCCTGGCCCTTGACGACGTCCCACAGCCTGAACCGGACGTCAAAGCGGCCGTCAGCGAGGCGCGACGCCGATCCCGTCAGCAACGCATCGGCGCCGCGCGCGCGCCAGTCGGCCAGCACCGGCTGCGCCGTTTCGTCGACCACCTCGGGCGCATCGACGAGCCGGAACAGGCCGCTGCGCTCGAGATCGGCGCGGATGATCGCCGACACCGGCTGCGGCGCCTTGTCCTCGTCCCTGAATTTCGTCACCGCGATCGGCAACTGGGTGCCGCCGACGCCCGAAATCTCGACCCGGAACTGCGCCTGCGCCGGTGCGCCGAACGGCAGCGTCAAGACCGACGCGCCCGCCGCGAGCACGCCGCGGCGCGACCAAGGGAGGCTGGGAGGAAGTCCTTCTCGTTGCATCAAGATCGTTCCAGAGTCGTCTTCGCCGGCGAATCCCGCCGCGCGCGGCTCCGTCCGGGGCCACCCAGGCGCGGGCAGGGCACGCAGCCGCAAGACCGGATGGCTGATCGAAAGTTCCACGCTCGGCCACGCCGGTGAATGCGCCGCGCGATTCGCGCGACGGGCAGCAGGCCCGCAAGAATGGGGCAGCCCGCGCCGCGCGCGGAGGTGGTGACGGAGAGCTTGTCGATGTCTGGCGCTCGGGTCATTGGGCGATGGAATGGGGGCCATTGTAGGCAGCCTCGCTGCGAGCGACCTTTGGCCGCCCGAAGCGCACCACGCGCAGCGGATAATCGGGCGCGCCCGTCCTGGTTCCCCATCGCATGCCGACGCTCAAGCAACGCCTCGCCCGAATCGCACCATACTTCAGCAGCGCGCGGGCAGGCTTCGCGGTCGCGGCGGTCGCGTCGCTCGTCGGCTCGGCAACCGAGCCGGTACTGCCGGCGCTGATGAAGCCGCTGCTCGACGAGGGCTTCCAGGCAGGCGCCATTCCCCTGTGGCTGGTGCCGATCGTCATCGTCGGCCTGTTCGCGTTGCGCGGCGCGGCCGGCTGGGTCGCGCAGTATGCCTTGTCGTGGGCCGCCAATCAGGGGCTCGATGTCATGCGGCGGGCGATGTTCGACCACCTGCTCGAGGTCCAGCCCGGCCTCTTCAGCACCCACACCGCGAGCGGGCTCACCAATACGCTGGTCTATGAGGCGCAGAACGGCGCGTCGCAACTGGTCGGCTCGGTGGTCGGCGTCGTCAAGGACACCTTTTCGCTGATCGCGCTGCTGGGCTACCTGCTCTGGCTCAACTGGCAGATGACGTTCTTCGTCGCCGTGCTGTTGCCCGCCGTCGCGCTGGCGATCCGCGCCATCACGAAGCGCGTTCACCGGCTGGCGGTTGCCGGACAGGCGGCCACCGACGAGCTGGCCTACGTGGTCGAGGAGAATGTGCAGGCTTGGCGGATCGTGCGCCTGCACGGCGCCGAAGCGAGCGAGCGGGGCCGTTTCGCGCAAAGCAGCGACCGGCTGCGCCGGCTGTCGATGAAGGCCGTCGCCGCGGGCTCGCTCACGACGCCGCTGACGCAGGTGCTCGCCGCCTGCGCGCTGTCTGCGGTACTCGTCGTCGCGCTGTGGCAGGCCGGGAGCTCGGGCGGCACGGTGGGCGGCTTTGCCGCCTTCATCACCGCCATGCTGATGCTCATCTCGCCGATCAAGGGACTGTCGGGCGTATCGGGGCCGATCGCGCGCGGCATGGCCGCGCTCGAGCGCGGCGTGGCGCTGATCGACAGCACGCCGTGCGAACGCGGCGGCAGCTTCGACCCCGGCCGCTCGCGCGGCGAACTGGAGCTTCGAGGCGTCACGTTGCGCTACAAGGAGGAGCAGGCCGGCGCCGCGCTCGAGCACTTGACGATGGCGATCGCAGCCGGCGAATCGGTCGCTCTCGTCGGTCCGTCCGGCGCGGGCAAGTCCAGCGTCATCAACCTGCTCGCGCGCTTCCTCGAGCCGAGCGAAGGCGTCATCACGCTCGACGGCGTCGCGCTTGCCGATTGGGACGTGAAGGCCCTGCGGCGCCAGTTCGCACTCGTGAGCCAGGATGTCGTGCTGTTCAACGAATCGGTCGCTGCCAATGTGTGCCTGGGCGCGCCGCTCGATCGCGAGCGCGTCAACGAGGCGCTGCGCAGCGCGAACCTGCTCGACTTCGTCGCGACGCTGCCCGACGGCATCGATTCGAAGATCGGCCACAACGGCAGCGAGCTCTCCGGCGGGCAGCGCCAGCGGATGGCGATCGCGCGCGCGATCTACAAGGACGCGCCGATCCTGATCCTCGACGAAGCAACCTCGGCACTCGATTCGGAGTCCGAACGTCTGGTGCAGTCCGCGCTCGACCGCTTGATGCCCGGCCGCACGACGATCGTCATCGCGCACCGGCTGTCGACCATCGAGCGCGCCGACCGCATCGTCGCGCTCGATGCGGGGCGTATCGTCGAGCAGGGAACGCACGCCGAGCTTGTCGCCCACGGCGGGCTCTATGCCCGTCTTCACAAACTTCAGTACGGGAGTTGATGCCATGTCCAAACCGCCGATCAGCCGCTATCCGGTCCCCGAACTTGCCGATCTGCCCGCCGATATCCGCGACCGCATCGTCGCGGTGCAGGAAAAGTCCGGCTTCGTGCCGAACGTCTTCCTCGCCCTCGCCCACCGGCCGGACGAATTCCGCGCGTTCTTCGCCTATCACGATGCGCTGATGCTGCGCGACTCGGGCCTCACCAAGGGCGACAAGGAGATGATCGTCGTCGCGACGAGCGCCGTGAACCAGTGCCTGTACTGCGTCGTCGCGCACGGCGCCTTGCTGCGCATCTTCGAGAAGAAGCCGCTCGTCGCCGACCAGGTCGCGGTGAACCACCGCAAGGCCGACATCACGCCGCGCCAGCGCGCGATGCTCGACTTCGCGATGAAGGTCTGCACCGATTCGGCATCGATAGGCGATGCCGACTTCGAGGCCCTGCGCGCACACGGCTTCTCGGACGAGGACGCCTGGGACATCGCGGCGATCACGGCCTTCTTCGGCCTGTCGAACCGGATGGCCAACGCGACGTCGATGCAGCCGAACGACGAGTTCTTCCTGATGGGGCGCGTGCCTCGCGCACCGCGCTGAGCCGCACGGCGAGCCGGCGAATCGGCGCGATGAGCGGCGCGATGAACGGCGCAACGGCGGGCGATCGCCATCTCGACCTCGGCTGCGGTGCGCGCCCGCGCAACCCGTATGGACGGCGCCGGCTCTACGGCGTCGACCTCTACCGGCCGCAGACCGATGTCGACTTCGAATTCGCGGCGGCCAACCTCGCGCTCGAGCCGATACCGTTCGCCAGCGACCTGTTCGGCTCGGTCTCGGCGTTCGATTTCATCGAGCATGTGCCGCGCGTGCTCAACGGACGCGAGCCGAATACGACCTGCTTCCCGTTCGTCCGCCTGATGGACGAGGTCTGGCGCGTGCTCGCGCCGGGCGGTCTGTTCTACGCGCTGACGCCGTGCTTTCCGAGCGCCCCGGCGTTCATGGATCCGACCCACGTCAACATCATCACTGACCGCACGCACGAGTATTTCTGCGGCGAGCAGCCGATCGCGCGCATGTACGGCTTTTCCGGGCGCTTCGAGGTGCGCCTCGCGCGCTGGGTGATTCCGGAGCATTCGTATACGAAGACCGCGCTCACGCTGAAGCAGTCGATCGCCCGCTGGCGCCGCGAGCGGCGCGGCAAGATGGTCTACTTCCTGTGGGAACTCGAGGCGATCAAGCCGGGGACCGGCGCTCGACGCGATGTCTGACACCGCGGCGCCGCGAACGAGCCTGATCCTGCTCGCGTGCAACCAGGCGTCGACCGTACGCGCGGCCGCGCTGAGCTGCCTTGCGCAGCAGGGCGAGCCGCTCGAGATCGTGTTGTCCGACGACGCGTCGACCGACGATACGTACGCCGTGCTGCGCGAAGTGGCCGACGGCTATCGCGGGCCGCACCTCGTTCGCGCGCGGCGCAATCCGGTCAATCTCGGCATCGGCGCCCACTACAACGTCCTGATGGAGGAGACGTGCGGCGAGTTGCTCGTCACCGCCGCGGGCGACGACATCTCGCTGCCGCAGCGCGTCGAGCGCCTCGTCGCCGCCTGGCGCGCGAGCGGCGAGCGCGCCGAGCTGATCGCGAGCGACTGCATCTCGATGGCGCAGGACGGGACGCTCGGCGAACGCATCGTCCTCGACGACCTCGCCCTCTGCAGCGTGGAGAACTGGTGCGCCAGGCGCCCGTTCACGATCGGCGCGACGCATGCCTTCACGCGCCGCATGATGCAGCGCTTCGGCCCCTTCGTCGCCGACCTCTGGTACGAGGATATCGTGATGGGCTTGCGCGCGATCATGACCGGCGGCGCGCTGAAGGTGCCCGAAGCGCTCGTCCACTACCGCAGCGGCGGCAGTTCGCGCCCGATGCTCGCCGCAAGCGGCGTCGAACTGGTCGCCAGAGCGCGGCGCCAGAACCGGCGCGTGCTCGCCGAGATCGAGCAGCACACGCGCGACGCGCGCGTCGCCGGATACGAAGCGCAGGTCGGCGCGGCGCTGGCGCCGACGCTCGCGCGGGAGCGCTACCTCGCGTCGATGATCGACGCCCCGGACCACCGGACGCGCTGGCAGTCCTGCGTCGGTGCCGCGGCGCTGCCGCTGGGCTGGCGGCTGCGCAAATTCGTGACCTTCTCGTACCCCGAGCAGATCTCGTGGCTCAAGATCGCGCAGGCCCGCCTGCGGGGGCGGCATCCGGGCTGGACCAAGCCGCTGCTGCGATAGCGATTCGCGCCCACCGCCAGAATGCAGACTGCGCCCCCCGACACCACGCCCGAGCGCGGCGGCGCAGAGATGCGCCCGCTGACGTCGATTCTGCTGATCGCCTTCAATCAGCAGGCGACGATTGCCGAGGCGATCGCCGGCGCGCTCGCGCAGACCTGGACACCGCTCGAGATCATCGTCTCCGACGATGCATCGAGCGACGATACCTTCGGCGCGATGCAGGCCGCCGTCGCCGGCTATCGCGGGCCGCACCGGATCGTGCTCAACCGCAATCCGGCCAACCTCGGCATCGGCGCGCATCTGAGCCAGCTCGTCGCGATGTCGCGCGGCGAACTGCTGTTCGTCGCCGCGGGCGACGATATCTCGCTGCCGCAGCGCTGCGAACGCGTCACCCGCGCCTGGCTCGCGTCGGGCAAGCGGCTCGACCTGATCGCAAGCGCCCTCGTCGATACCGACACGAGCGGCATCGACCACGCGACGATCACGCCGAGCGATCTCGGCGCGTATCGCAGCGCGGCGGACCTCGTCGCGCGCCCGCCGCACGTGATCGGCGCCGCGCAGGCGTGGACGCGGCGCGTCTTCGATCGCTTCGGCCCGCTGCCCAGCGGCGTCGTCGCCGAGGACTTGGTAATGGTCTTTCGCGCGGTGGTCAGCGGTGGTGCGCTGACGCTTGCCGAGCCGCTGGTGCGCTACCGGCGCGGCGGCCTGTCGCGCCGGCGCCGCGCACTGAGCGCCGCCCAGGTCATCGAGCGCTGGCGCGCCAACAGCCGGCACAGCCGCGTCGAACTGCCGCTGCTGCTGGCCGATGCAAGGCTGGCCGGTCAGCTCGCCGCGGTCGAGGCGCCCCTCACCGCGCAGCTCGCGCGCGAGACGCTGGTTCATGACCTGTTCGCGGCCGAAGCATGGAGCACGCGCGCGCGCCTGCTGCTGCGCGCGCGCGACGTACCGCTTTCGCAGCGCCTGCGCCTGGCCGTCTATGCGCTGTGCCCCGCCGTGCTCGCGCCGCTGTTCGTCGTCAAGCGTCTGGCGCATCGCGACGAGGAGGCTCGCCGATAATCCGCCGCGACCCCATGGCCGCCGACCTCGTCTTCTCCAACCACGGCCTGCGACACTCGGGCGGCATCGAGCGCTATCTGCTCACGCTCGTCGATGCGCTGCATGCGCGCGGCGTGCGCCCGACCGTCGTCGCCCATCGCTTCGACCGCAAGCTGCCCGAGTTTGGCTGGGTCGACGCGGTCGAGATCGATACGCTCGGGCTCGGCGGCGCGCTGCGCGACCTGTGGTTCGACCGCCAACTGCGCCGCAGGAAGCGCGAGCGCGGCTGGTATCCGGTCATTGCGCTGAGCCAGACCGCCGCCGCCGACATCGCGATCAGCGGCGGCACCCACCCCGGCTTTCTCGCCGCGATGGGACGCACCGCGCGCTGGAAGGATCGCCTCGCGATCTCGCTCGAGCGGCGCCACTTTACCGGCGCGGCGCTCGTCGTCGCCCATTCCCGCTTGATGGCGCGCCAGGTGCAGACCTTCTACGGCGTCGCGCCGGACAAGGTGCATGTGCTCTATCCGCCGGTCGATACGGCGCGCTTTCGTCCCGTCGATGCCGCGCAGCGGCTGGCCTTGCGCGAGCGCCTCGGGCTGCCGGCCGACCGCGCCGTCTTTTTGCTCGCCTCGACCGGCCATGCGCGCAAGGGCCTGGACCTGCTCGTCGATGCGCTCGGCCACAGCAGCGCGCCGGTGCTGCTCGTCGTCGCTGGGCGGCCTGCGGGGCGTGCCGCGCCGAACCTGCGCGAACTCGGTTTTCGCACCGATATGGAGGACGTCTACCGCGCCGTCGATTGCACCGTGATGGCGTCGCGCTTCGAGCCGTTCGGCCTCGTCGGCGTCGAATCCGTGCTGTGCGGCACGCCGCTCATCGGCGAGGCCGGCATGGGCTGCATGGAGGTGATCCGCGAGCCGGCGGCGATCCCGTTCCGGATCGACACCGAAGGCTCGCTGCAGGCGGCGATCGATGTCGCGCTCGCGCGCTGGCGCGACGGCGCGCTGCGCGTCGCCGAGCCGCGCGCGATGCTTGCCTACGACCCGTCGGTCGACGCCCATCTCGACGCCCTGCTCGGCCACGTCGCCGACCTGCGCGCGGCGCGCGACCGCGGGGCCGGACCATGAGCGGCGCGGCACCGATCCACATCGTCGAGCCCCGGCTCGTCAACGAAGTAGGGCACTGCCTGAGCCTCGTGCGCGCGCTCGCCCGCGCAACGAGCGAAGCCGGCGCGGGCGAGCGGCTCACGATCTGGGGCGGCGCAGGGTCGGCAGCGTTCTGGCGCGGGCCGGGCGAGTTGCGGCCGATCTTCCATCGGCGCTTTCGCCGCATCCAGGCGCTGTGGCTGCTGCGCCGCCTGCTGCGCGAGCCGGGGCGGATCCTGATCGCGACCGCCGGGACGACCGATCTGGCGCTCGCCGAGATCGCCGCCGCCGGCCGCACGATCGCGCCGCACAGACTTCATCTGTTCGTCCACTGGGTCGGTGCGAAGGCAGGGAAGACGAAGCTGCTCACGAAGATCGCGCGGCGCCAGCCGAACCTGCAGATCTTCGGCCCCACGCCGGCGGTCGTCGATCTGTTCGCGCGCTGCGGCTTTCAGGCGAGACTCGTGCCCTACCCGGTCGAAGCGACTGACGAAACGCCGGCCGCGGTCGAGCCGTTTCGCCACCTGCTCGTCGCCGGCGGCGCGCGCATGGACAAGGGCCTCGACCGCATCGTCGCGCTCGTCGATGAGATGCAGGCCCGGGAATCGACCCTTGCGATGACGATCCAGACCTCGGCCGAGGCGCAGCACGCGCGCGACGCCGAGGTGGCGGGATGGCTCGACCGGCTGCGGCATTCGTCCCTTCCCGGGCTCGTGCTCATATCCGAAGCGCTCGCGCCCGACGCCTACCGCGCCTTGTTTCGCGGCGCGATCGTCGTCCAGCCGTATCGCGCGGCCGACTTCGCCGATCGCGTCAGCGGCGTGACGCTCGACGCGCTCGCTGCCGGCGCCCCGGTCGTCGCGACCGCAGGCACATGGATGGCGCGCCTGATCGACGCCCACGGCGCCGGCGTCGCCGTCGCCGACCTCGGCGCGCCAAGCCTGCGCGCCGCGATCGAAACGGTGCGCGCCGACTACGAAGGCTTCGCGGCGCGCGCCCGACGCGCGTCGCAGCAACTGCGCGAGTCGCACTCGGCGCGCGCCCTGATCGACGCGCTGCTTGCCGGCGAGGAGGGAGCGTGATGGCGGCCCGCCTGTCGGTCATCGTCATCACGAAGAACGAGGCCGAGCGGCTTGCGACCTGCCTTGCATCGGTCGCCTTCGCCGACGAGATCATCGTCGTCGATTCCGGCAGCACCGACGGCACGCAGGCGCTGGCGGCAAGCTTCGGCGCGCGCGTCATCGAGACCGCCGGCTGGCCGGGTTTCGGCCCGCAAAAGCAGCGCGCGCTCGACGCCGCGACCGGCGACTGGGTGCTGTCGATCGACGCCGACGAATGGCTCGACGCCACGCTCGCCGACGCGATCCGGCAACTGCTCGCGAGCGACGCGGGCCAGGCCGCCGCATTCCAGGTCGATCGCCTGTCGGCCTTCTGCGGCCAGTGGATGCGTGCGGGAAGCTGGCACCCGGACCGCCTCGTGCGACTGTTCCGCCGCGGCCAGGCGCGGTTCTCCGACGATCAGGTTCACGAGCGCCTGATCGTTGCCGGCGCCGCCGCGCCATGGCCGACGCTGCCCGGCCTGCTGCTGCACAACAGCATCACGAGCCTGCACGACGGCATCGAGAAGATGAACCGCTATACGACGGGCCGCGCGCTCGATCTGCGGGGCAAGGGCCGCAGCGGCGGGCTCGGTGCGGCGCTCGCGCACGGGCTATCGGCCTTTCTGCGGTCGTACTTGCTGCGGCGCGGATTTCTCGACGGCCGCCGCGGCTTCGTGCTTGCATCGCTCGATGCGCAAAGCTCGTATGCGCGCTATCTCAAGCTGTGGCTCGACGCGGCGCCGGTGCCACACGAATTGCCGCCTCCGGGCAGCGGCCGGCGGTAGCAGGATCACGCAGCGCGCGGCCGCGTCGGCACCGCGACTCGGTGCGCAGGCGGCCAGTGGTGACGTTGCTTCGGATCGCGATCCGGATCGACAACATGCCGTGCCGGCGCCCGCACTCACTCGCGAAACGGATCGATCACCGTCAGAGCATCGAAGCGCTGGCCGTGCTGCAGATCCTCGCTCAGCAGACGCTGGCAGCCTGCGGAGAGCGCCGCGGCGACGATCAGCGCGTCATAAAAGCTCAGGCGCCAGCGCAGCTTGACGTCGAGCGCGCGGTGGTAGAGCGCCGCGCTGGCCGGCACCTGCATCAACGGCAGCAGGACCGCGTCGAGGTAGCCGCGCATCTCGTCGGCGCCGAGCGTGACCTCGGCCTTGCGCAGCGCGACATTGAGGCATTCCTGCACCACCTGAAAACTGATGCAGGCGCTGCGGTGCGCCAGGGCGTCGCGAACGATGCGCCCGGCAAGCTCGTGTTTGCGTCCGTCCGTGGCATCCAGTTGGTAGACGAAGACGTTGGTGTCGATGAAGAGCTCAGCGCTCATTCATCTCGTCTCGCGTCAGCTTGCGTCCGACCTTCAACCGACCGCGCAGATGGGTCATGACTTCGTCGTAGCGCTGCATGCGCTCGTGCGGGTGGGCGTAGGCGGACAGCCAGCGCCGGAACTCCTCGTTGAGCGTGCTGTTGTCGGCACGCGCACGCTCGCGAGCGGCTTCGATAAGGCGCTCGTCGGCGCTCAAGGTGATATTTCTCATGGCGCTCGAATAAGTCACACGAATGCAGTGTACACGGTCTTCGTGTATTTGCGCATCAGGCATCAGAGCACGTACAACGCCAGCCAGGTCGCCTT
This sequence comes from uncultured Burkholderiales bacterium, assembly GCA_937864005.1. Classification (GTDB taxonomy): domain Bacteria; phylum Pseudomonadota; class Gammaproteobacteria; order Burkholderiales; family Burkholderiaceae_C; genus CAIKUF01. Next base: position 349 of record CALMIL010000189.1, on the reverse strand, counting down.
CGCGCAGCGCAGGAAGGCACCCTTGTCCGAGGCCGGCTCGATCGACGCAACCTCCACTGCACCCGCGGGCGGCGCATGGATCGACGCAGAGCCTGCGCCGAACAAACTGTTGACCCGATCAACCGCCGCGGCCCAAGACGGCCGATCGCAATGAACGCGCGCCGTGTCAGCGCCGAGGCAACGCAGGCGGCTTCGGATGCAGCCGCGCCATCGCCAGCGCGTCGACGTACTCGCCGTCGCGCAGCGCATACGCGCGGTGCGTGCCTTCGGGTTCGAAGCCGAACTTGCGATAGAGCGCGATCGCCGCCGCGTTGTCGGCGTAGACCGTGAGCTCGATGCGCAGCGCGCC
>CALMIL010000188.1 GCA_937864005.1 uncultured Burkholderiales bacterium | reverse complement strand
CGCAGCACCGTAGGGGGCATCAATGAGCCTGCTCGCGCGCTGGAATCCGCGCCGCCAGCTCAGTGCGGCGATCGGCTGGTCGGTCTTCGCGATCGTCGCGCTGGCGGCGCTCGCCGCCGCCAATCTGGCAGCCGCCGAGGCCGAGCGTCATGCGCGCGCCGACGCCCTGGCGCTGCTCGCCGAGCTTGCCACGCAGTCGCAGCAGATGCTGGCCGCGGGGCTGACGACGAGACGTCTGCTGCTGCAGTCGACCGCGGCGCAGATCGCCGCCTCGACCGATCGCCGCGCTACTGCGATGCGCCTGCAACTGCAGGCGGTGCGCGCCCAATTCCCCGAGTTCGCGTGGCTCGGCGTCGCCGACGATGAGGGCCGCATCGTCGCCGCCACGAGCGACGCGCTGCAGGGCCGCAGGATGGCGGCGCTGGCGCCCACCGCACAGGGCCGGCCGCCGTCGTGGATCGTGGCGGTGCAGACGCCCGCGCCGCTCGTGGCGAAGGCCGGTGCGCGCGCGATCGCGATCGGCGCGGGATTCGGCGCGGCGAACGGACAGCCCGAGGGCGCGGTCGGCGGCGTGCTGGACTGGGACTGGCTGGTGCAACTGCAGGCCGGGATGCTGCGTGCGCTGGGTGCGCAACGCGGGATCGAACTGCTGCTGGTGGCGCACGACGGCGAGGTGCTCGCCGGTCCGGCGAGCTGGGTCGGGCGGCGGCTGCGGGCGGACGACGATGCGAGCGAGGACGGCCGCTTTCTGGTCGGCGCCGCGGCGGCGGACGCCGAGCGCGGCGAGCCGGCGTGGCGCGAACTCGTGCGCCAGCCGGCCGGCACGGCGCTGGCGCCGGCGCGTGCCGCGCAGCGTGCGGTATTCGGCGTCGTGCTGCTGGCCGGCCTGCTGGCCGCGCTGTCCGCAATGTGGGTCACGCGGCGCATGATGCGCGATCTGCGCCGCCTTGCGAGGCAGGCCGAGGCCGTGCGCAAGGGTGTGCGCGGCAGCCTGAGCCAGCCCGGCGGCGACAACGAGGTGAGCCACCTCGGTGAGACGCTTGCCGCGCTGATCGGTGCGCTGCAGCGCGAGAAGGAGGCGCTGACGCGCCTGAACGCCGAACTCGACGCGCGCGTCGCCGAACGCAGCGCGCGCGTCGAACAGCTCGCCGCGGAGTCGCGCGACGCCGCGGTGACGCGCGAGCGGCTGCGCCTGGCGCGCGAACTGCACGATACGCTGGCTCACTCGCTGATGGCGCTGCTCACGCAGATCCGCCTCGTGCGCAAGCTGCGCCCCCGCCTCGACGCGGCGGCGCTCGACGCCGAGCTGGCGCAGGCGGAAACCGCCGCCACCGATGGTCTGGCCGAAGCGCGTGCGGCGATCGCGCAGATCCGCGGCAACCCGGTGCGCGACGCCGGCCTCGGCGTTGCGCTGCAGGCGCTCGCGTTGCGCATGGGCGAACGCAGCGGTATCGAGGTGTCGTTCGGCGCCGACGCCCCTGCGGCGGCGCTCGCGGACGCGCGCGCCGAGACGCTGTACCGGATCGCCGACGAGGCGCTGCGCAACGTCGAGCGCCATGCCGGCGCGCGCCACGTGATGCTGCGGCTCGACTGGCAGCCGGCCGGCGCCGGCGAGGGCGCGGCGCCGGCCCGCATCGGCCTGACGATCGCCGACGACGGCGTCGGCTTCGACCCCGTGCGGGCATACCCGGGGCATTTCGGGCTGCAGGGCATGCAGGAGCAGGCCGGGCTGATCGGGGCGCACCTTGCGGTGCGCGGCGGCGAGGGCGGCGGCACGCGGGTCGAACTGACGCTCGATGTCGACGCCATGCCGTCGGCGTGACGATCGGCACACCCGGTTCGTGACCCGCGGCACTGCCGCGAAACGCGTGGCGCGCCTAGATTGCACTCCAGCGGCCCCGGATCGCCGCCCAAAGCGGGCGGCGGCGCGCGCCGCGGAGGAAGGATCATGAAGCCAGACAAAATGCCCAGCCAGAGACTTTTCTACTCGATCGCGGCGGCCGCCGTGCTGGCGGCAAGCGCGCTCGGCGCCCACGCGCAGGACGAGCTGGTGACGGTCGAGACGGCGCATTCGCCGATGTTCATCAACGGCGGCATCGGCAAGGGCGGCCAGGAATATATGAGCGGCATCGCCAGGGACTGGCCGCTGCGCCTGGTCTTCTCGGCGCGCAAGGACAACGAGTATGTGGCCGACGTGCGGCTGCTCGTGACAGATACCCGCGGCGTGCCGTTTCTGGATATCTCGGGCGCCGGGCCGATCACCTATGTCAAATTGCCGCCGGGGCAATACCGGATCGCGGCCAGCCATAACGGCAAGGTCGAGACGCGCGCCGTGACGCTCGACGGCAAGGCCGATCGCGAGGTGTTCTTCCACTGGCAGGGCGGCCCGAAGTCGTGATCGCTTCGGCCCCGCCACCTGCCATGCCGCGGGCAGGCACATGACGCCGAGCCGGCGCATCGGCGGTCTGCCGCGCGGCGCCTGGCGCCTGACCCGGCGCCGCCTGGGCTGGCTCGACGAATCCTGGCGCAGCCTGATCGTCGCGGTGGCCGTCGGCGCGCTCGGCGCGCTGGCGGTGGAGGCGTTTCGGCGCGTGCTGTTCGCGCTCGAATTCGCTTTCGTCGGCGCGCAGGGCGGCCATCTGGTCGCGGCGGCGCAGCATCTCGATCCCGAGGCGCGGCTGCTCGCGCCGGCGATCGGCGGCTTTGCCGCCGGGCTGCTGCTGTGGCTGGCCGCGCGCAACGCCGGCGCGGCGGCGCCGGCCCACGGGGGCGACTATATCGAGGCGGTTGCCGTCGGCAGCGGCCTGCTCGACCTGCGCGGCGGGCTGCGCAAGGTGATCGCTTCGCTGCTCGTCGTCGCCACCGGCGGTGCCGTCGGGCGCGAAGGCGCGATGGTATTGACGGCGGCGATGCTCGCCTCGCTGCTCGGGCGCAGGCTCGGGCGCACGATCGAGCTGCGTCTTGTCGTCAGTTGCGGCGCGGCGGCCGGCTTGGCGGCGGCCTACCACGCACCGCTCGCGAGCGCGATGTTCGTCGCCGAAATCCTGCTCGGCTCGCTCGCGCTCTCGCAATTCGGGCCGGTTGCCGTCGCCGCCGTCCTGTCGTATGGCCTGACGACCGCGATTCACGGACCGCTGCCGCCGTTTGCGCTTGCGCCGCTGCCCCAGCCGGGCTGGAGACAGGTTGCCTGGCTGCTGCCGCTCGGGCTGCTCGGCGGCTTGGCCGGCGCCGGTTTTCTGCGCTGGCTCGGGTTCGCGCGCAGCTGGTTTGCGCGCCGCGCGCTGCCGCCGCCGCTGGCGTTTGCGCTCGGCGGGCTGGTCGTGGGCCTGCTGTCGCTGTGGCGGCCGGAAGTCTGGGGCAACGGCTACAGCACCATCGAGCGGCTGCTCGGCCAGCCGCTGGGCTGGCGGGTGGTCGCGCTGGTGCTGGTGCTGAAGACGGTCGCGGTGGGCGCAACGACCGGCTCGGGCGCGCCCGGAGGCGTCTTCACGCCGACTCTTTTCGTCGGCGCCGCGTTCGGCGCGCTGTTCGCCGCCAGCCTGCAGGCGCTCGGCGTGACGCAGGTCTTCGAGCCGGTCTATGCGCTGCTCGGAATGGCCAGCTTGCTCGCGGCGACGACCCGTGCGCCCGTGATGGCCGCGCTGATGGTGTTCGAGATGACCGGGCAATACCACCTGCTGGCCGTGCTGCTGCCGGCCTGCGTCGTGGCGACGCTGTTGTCGCGGCGGCTGCACCCGGAGTCGGTCTACGGCTTGCGCCAGACCGTCGCGCCGGCCGGACGCCGGATTCGCCATCCCGCGTCCGCGGCGTCATCGCACCCCGCAGCGGCGGATGCGATCGGCAAGACCTGAGGGCGGGCGGTCCCGCGCAGTTTGCGGGTTTAACGAAGGGCTAACGCGCGGCGTGCCCAATGCGCCGCATGAAAAACCGAAGCGCCAGGGGCCGATCGGCATGCCGCGGGCATGTGCATCGCCGCCGGCACTGATCGATACGCTGTCCTGCCTATCATGAACGCATTGAAATCGGTCGCTTCCGGCGACGACGTGTCCGAGTTGAACCACCTCGCATTTCGAAGCCTGCGCCAGCACCTGCAGGCACGGATCATCGGCCAGCAGCATCTCGTCGACAGCCTGCTCGTCGCGCTGCTCGCCGACGGCCACCTGATGGTCGAGGGCGCGCCCGGGCTGGCGAAGACGACGGCGATCAAGGAGCTCGCCGCCGCGCTGCAGGGCGACTTCCGGCGCCTGCAGTTCACGCCCGACCTGCTGCCCGGCGACCTGACCGGCACCGACGTCTACCGGCCGGCGACGGGAGACTTCCAGTTCGCGCCCGGGCCGCTGTTTCACAACCTGATCCTCGCCGACGAGATCAACCGCGCGCCGGCCAAGGTGCAGTCGGCGCTGCTCGAGGCGATGGGCGAGCACCAGATCACCGTCGGGCGCAACACCTACCCGCTTCCGCGGCCGTTCATGGTGATGGCGACGCAAAACCCGATCGAGCACGAGGGCACCTATCCGCTGCCCGAGGCGCAGCTCGACCGCTTCCTGCTCTACGTGCGCATCGGCCATCCCGACGCCGCGGCCGAGCGCGAAATCCTGAAGCTCGCGCGCGCGCAGGCGACGCAGGCCGCGGCCGGCGCGCCGGCGCCGCCGGTCAGGCTTTCGACCCAGCAGATCCTCGCCGCGCGCGAGGAGGTGCTCGCGATGCACATGAGCGCGGCGGTCGAGGAGTACATCGTCCAGCTCGTCATCGCAAGCCGCGATGCGGCGCGCTACGACGCGAAGCTCGCGCCGCGCATCGCCTTCGGCGCCAGCCCGCGGGCGACGATCGCGCTCGACCGCTGCGCGCGCGCCTGCGCCTGGCTGCAGGGCAAGGACTACGTCGCGCCCGACGATGTGCAGGCGGTCGCGCACGACGTGCTGCGCCATCGCATCCTGGTGTCCTTCGAGGCCGAGGCCGAAGGCGTCACCGCCGACGCCGTGGTCGACGATCTGCTGCGTCTCGTACCGGTAGGCTGAAGTGAACCACCCCCTACGCGCTTCGCGCGCCCCCTCCAGGGGGCCGAGCCCGGACACGAAAGGTCCAGTGGACGTTTCGTGCCTGGCGAGGGGCCGGGCGAGGTCGCCCGGCGCGGCCTGCAAGGCCCGCCAGCGGCCCGGCA
>CALMIL010000187.1 GCA_937864005.1 uncultured Burkholderiales bacterium | reverse complement strand
GCAGGCTCGGTGCGCAACCCCGGGTCGCGCACCGAGTGCTGTCGCGTCTGGCTACAGCGCGAGCGCGTCGGCCCAGGTGTTGGCGGCCCAGCCGAGCGCGATGCGGCCTTCGATCTGGCTCGACGCGGCCGATACGCCGCCCGATCCGGGCACGGTCTTGAAGGTCTTCTCCGCCGCGTCGTACTGGTGCACCGAGGCGACGTGCATCGCGTCGGTGCCGGTCACGTAGCTGTAGCAGGTATTCATCACGACCGGCGTCGGGCTCACCGGCTCACCCTTGAGCAACTGGATGATCGCCGCCGCCGCGACCTTCGCGTGCTGGTTGGCCATGTGGCCGGACTTGGGCATCGCCGGGGCCGAGAAGGTCGCGTCGCCGATCACGTGGATGCCCGGGCTCGCCTGTGCCTCCATCGTCAGCCAGTTCATGCCGACCCAGCGCTGGTTGACGTTCAGGAGGCCCGCGGTGCGCGCGATATCGCCCGCCCGTTGCGGGGGGATGACGTTGAGCACGTCGGCCTTCACGTCCTCGAATTCGAGCTTGGCGACATTGCCCGAGACGCTCTTCAGCACCGAGTTGGGGCGGTACTCGAGCATGCCCTTGTAGTGTTCCTCGAAGGCCTTCATGAAGAGGCCCTTCTTCGACGTGATTTCCGGATTGGCGTCGAGGATCAGCACCTTGGATCGCGGCTTGGCGGCCTTCAGGTAGGCGGCGACGACGCAGGCGCGCTCGTACGGCCCCGGCGGGCAGCGATAGGGCGCGAGCGGGATCGAGATCGCGAACACGCCGCCGTCGGGCATGGCCTCGATCTGGCGGCGCAGCGCGACGGTCTGCGGCCCGGCCTTCCAGGCATGGGCGATCTGCCCGCTGTCGATTGCCGCCTGCAGCCCGCCGACCTGGTCGAGCATGAAGTCGACTCCCGGCGACAGGACGAGGCGGTCGTAGCCGAGATCGCCGCCGCCCACCAGCTTCACCTTGCGCGTCGAGGTGTCGATCGCGATCACCTCGCCCTGCACGACCCGCACGCCGAGCGCCTTCAGGCCGTCGTAGCCGAAGCTCACGTCCGAGATCTGCTTGAAGCCGCCGAGGACGAGATTGCTGATCGGGCACGAGACGAAGCCGGCATTGCGCTCGACGAGGGTCACGTCGACGTTGCCGCCCCAGAGCTTGAGATAGTGCGCCGCCGTGGCGCCGCCGAAGCCGCCGCCGATGACGACGACGCGGCCGATCGACGGCCCGCTGGCGCCCGGTGTGCCGGCGCAGCCGGCGAGCGAGGTGGCGGCGAGCGCGGCGCCGGCGCCGAGGATGGTGCGGCGCGAGGGGTGAAGCTTGTTCATCGTCGTGGCCCTCACTTGGCAGCGGGTTGAGCGGCGTAGAAGCTGGCGATGAGCTTGATCTGCTCGTCGCTGTAGCCCTTGACGATCTGCTGCATGATGGTCGAGCTTTGCGCGCCGCTCTTGAAGTCGGCGACGAAGGCGGTGAGCTTGTCGGCCGGCATGCCGGCGAGCGACTTCATCTTGCCCTGGGCCTGGCCGTTCGTGCCGTGGCAGTTGGCGCAGGTCGCGGCCAGGTTGCGCGCGAGGTGCGTGTCCTGTGCGTGGGCGAGGTTCGCGAGGCTCGCGGCCCCGAACAAAAGTGCTAGGGCCGCCGCGGGGCGGATGACGTCGGGCATCGTGCTCTCCTGAAGTGAAAGGGGGGCGAGGTGCGAGGGTCAGCCGTTGACACAGCTTCGCGCATTGTCATTCTCACCCAACCGCGCCAGCGGGCAAGCTGCCCGAAGGGGCTATCCGCCGATCAAGCCTGCATCAAGACGAGAGCAACGCCAGGCCGCCCATGTAGGGCCGCAGCGCGGCCGGCACATCGACGCCGCCGTCGGCGCGCTGGTAGTTCTCGAGCACCGCGACGAGCGTGCGGCCGACCGCAAGGCCCGAGCCGTTGAGGGTGTGAACGAATTCGTTCCTGCCCTGCGCGTTCTTGAACCGCGTCTGCATGCGCCGCGCCTGGAACGCCTCGCAGTTCGAGCACGAGCTGATCTCGCGGTACGTGCCCTGCGCCGGCAGCCAGACCTCGAGGTCGAAAGTCTTGGTCGAACCGAAGCCGAGGTCGCCGGTGCAGAGCTCGACGACGCGGTACGGCAGTGCGAGCCGCTGCAGCACCGCCTCGGCGTGGCCGACCATCTCGTCGAGCACCGCGTAGCTTGTCTCGGGGGCGACGATCTGCACCATCTCGACCTTGTCGAACTGATGCTGGCGGATCATGCCGCGCGTATCGCGTCCGGCGCTGCCCGCCTCGCTGCGAAAGCACGGGCTGTGCGCGGTAAGCTTGAGCGGCAGCTGCGCCGCGTCGAGCAGTTGCTCGCGCACGCTGTTGGTCAGCGAGATCTCCGAGGTCGAGATCAGGTATTGCTCCTGGCCGGAGGCGGCCTGGCCCGGCTCGCCCTCTTCACCGCGATAGACCCAGAACATCTGGTCGCGGAATTTCGGCAACTGCCCGGTACCCTCGAGCACTTCGCGGTTCACGATGTAGGGCGTGTGGCATTCGGTATAGCCGTGCTCGGTCGTCTGCAGGTCGAGCATGAACTGCGCCAGCGCGCGATGCAGCCGGGCGACCTGGCCGCGCAGGAACGAGAAGCGCGCGCCGGAAAGCCTGGCGCCGGTATCGAGGTCCAGGCCGAGCGGTGCGCCAAGGTCGACATGGTCCTTCACCGCGAAGTCGAAGGCGCGCGGCGTGCCCCAGCGGCGCAGTTCGACATTCGCGGTCTCGTCGGCGCCGATCGGCACGCTCGGATGCGGCAGGTTGGGCAGCGCCATCAACATGGCATGCAACTCGGCCTGGATCGCTTCGAGCCGCTCCTCGGAAGCCTTCAGCGCGTCGCCCAGTCCCGCGACTTCGGACATCAGCGCGGCGCAATCCTCGCCCTTGCCCTTGCGTTGCCCGATCTGTTTCGAAAGGCTGTTTCTGCTCGCCTGCAGCGCCTGCGTATTCGACTGGATCGTCTTGCGCTCGGCCTCGATCGCCGAAAACCGCGCGACGTCGAGCGCCGGCTGCGCGCCCTTGCGCGACTCGAGGCGGGCAACGACGTGGGCCAGATCCTTGCGCAGCAGGTTGATATCGAGCATGACAGCGGCGCCGCCCGTCGCGGCTGGTCGGTTGGGGCCTGAATTGTAGGCACCGCACCCGTGCGGCCCGGAAACGATCGAGGCCCCACGTCGCAGCCCGGCCCGACTCGAAGACGGCCGCTCGCCGGCGTCGACGCAGCAGCAGCAACCCCATTTGCAGGTCGACTTGTAGAAAGCTATTGCAAATACGAACGGTTCGTATTACATTGTGATCCATCGAGGCCCCCGACTGGATCACACCAACCGGCATTGCGGGTCTCGCATGGACTAGGAGCGCGTAATGGTTGTCTGCCTCTGCCACCGGGTCACCGATCGCGATATCGCGCGCGCGGCGAGAAGCGGCTGCACCGACTACGAGGCCTTGCAGGACGATCTGCGCGTCGGCACCAGTTGCGGCACCTGCGACGACTGCGCACGCGAGGTTTTCGCCGAATGCAGTTGCGCGGGTGGCGCCTTCAGTGCAGCACCCACCGCCCGCGAGCTTGCCTTCGCCTGAGCGCACGACTGCACTCGCCCCTGCGGCGCGTCATGCCAATGACGCACCGCGCTGCTGCGCGATGCACAATGCGGGCTTCCCCCACGCGAGGAGCATGCCATGCAAGGCGACGCCAAGGTTCTGGATTTCCTGAACCACCAACTGAAGAACGAACTCACTGCGGTCAACCAGTATTTCCTGCACTACCGCATGCTCGAGCACTGGGGCTTTGGCGCGATGGCCAAGCGCGAGCGGGAAGAGTCGATCGAGGAGATGAAGCACGCCGACGAGTTGATCGAGCGCATCCTGATGCTCGACGGCCTGCCCAACCTGCAGGATCTCGGCAAGCTGCTGATCGGCGAGAACGCGGTCGAAATCCTGCACTGCGATCTGAAGCTCGAAGTGGGCGCGCAGGCGACGCTGAAGGACGCGATCGCGCACTGCGAGAGTGTGGGCGACTATGTATCGCGCGCGATCCTGCAAGGCATCCTCGACGACACCGAAGACCACATCGATACGCTCGAGACGCAGATCGAACTCGTCGCCAAGGTGGGTGAGCCCAACTGGCTGCAGTCGCAGATGGGGTCGGGCGGCGCGTCCTGAGCGCACGCTACCAGAGCACGAACAAGGCCACCCAGGCCCAGCAGAACGGCAGCAGGCCGGCGCCAACCGCGCCGACGGCGGCCAGACGGCGCGCCGGCTGCGGGCTTCGCAGCCCGGCGAGCCTCCACTCGAAACGCAGGCTCCAGGCAATCGCTAGCGCCAGCAGCGCAAACCGCACCGGATTGGCCCAGCCGGTGGATACGCCCTCGTTGTGCAGCAACGTCAAGGTCGTTGCCGACAGCCCTAGAAATACGCCGATGCCGGCCGCCGGTATCAGGCCCTGAGCCAGCTTGTGAACGCCGGCGAACGCGGCGCGCGGCGCTTGGTGTGCCGACGCGTCCGCCTGCGGCTGGCCATGAGCCGGCAGGATCCGATCCGCGAGCCAAAGGCCGAGGAAGACCGACCCGCCCACGATCAGCGCCGCGCCGGCGATGAAGAGCAGGACGATCGCGCCGTCGAGCCAGCTGAAGCTGTCGTTCACCTGCGGGTAGTGCGTCAGGATGAACCACGGCGCGTTCTGCGCCAGCGGCCAGTAGATGTCGCGATTCACGAGCCAGGTTGCGGCGGCCTGCTTGATCGTCACATACCACGGACTTGCGCTCCAGAGAAAGGCGCCGACCGCAATGCCCATCAGGCCGAGAACGATCAGGGCCGTCTGCCAGCCGCTGCCCTTCTCGATCTCGACGATCTCGGCCTCGGGCGAGCGCGGGCTCAAGGCGATCGCGCCGCGGTAGTCGCTGCAGCGACCGCACATGTGGCAGTCGCCCGCCCCCTGCATCGTGCGCAGCGGCAGCAGCGGGGCGCAGTTGACCGTCTGGGTGCGCCGCACCGGCGCCCGCCACGCCGCGGCGTCGACGCCGTAGTGCCAGGGGGCGAGCTTGGCGAGCAGGTTGAAGACGCCATTCACCGGGCACAGGTATTTGCACCAGACCCGCTTGTTGCGCCCGTAGAGCCAGCCGACGGCGATCGCCGCAATCGTCGACCCGCCGAGCACCGCGGCAGCCGCCCAGGGGTATTGATAGACGCTGACCAGCTGGCCGTAGATGGTCGTCAGGCTGAAGGCGACGAAAGGCCAGCCGCCCCAGCGCAACCAGCGCGGGATCGCACCGCCCCGCCCGTGTCGGCTGGCCCATTCCGTCAACGCGCCCTCGGGACAGAACAGGCCGCACCAGGCGCGTCCGAACAGGGGCATGGATACCAGCACGAACGGCCACCAGATGCCCCAGAACGCGAACTGGGCCGCGATCGTCAGGTTGTTGAAGACCGATGCAGAACTGTCCGGCAGCGGCATTGCCGCCGGAATCGCCAGCAGAGCGACATAGACAACGACGATCACCCACTGGAGGGTCCGGATCGCGCGTTGATGGTCGCGCAGAAAATTTCCGACCGCGGCGACCCGGCGCCGAAACGAGCTCGACGCCGCCATCGATCGCTGTGATCGCCCGCTCTCAGCGCTCAGACGGTAGTCCATTGGCAGAGGCTCCGGTCGCTCGCGCAACCGGCGCCGCAGGATGCGAGGTGCGCCGCAACAGCCCGCCGACGACGCCCCAGTAGGCAAGCCAGATCAGCAGTTGCGACAGGGCCGGCGTCGAGCGATAGCCGGCGAAATCGGCCAGCACCTTGCCGAAGCCGCCGGTGGTATCGAGGAAGGCCGCCGTATCCCATACCGGATCGACCAGCGTCGGCAGGGCTTCGAGCGCAATCAGGCGATCGGTGGCCGACACGAGCAGCGCACTCGCGAGGAGCAGGAGCAGGATTTCGGTCAGTTTGAAGAAGCGCCGCCAGGTGATGATGCGCCCGCCGAGCTGCAGCAGCCAGAAGGTCAGCAGCGCGATGGCAAACCCGCCCGCTCCGGCCAGCAGCATCGCGCCGACATCGCCCTTCTCCTGCGACGAGAGGATCGTGCCGTACAGGAAGACGACGGTCTCGCTGCCTTCGCGCGCGACGGCGATCGCGACCAGCGCAAAGAGCCCCCACCACTGCTGCTCGCCGACCTGCGCCGCGGCGCCCGTTTCCAGCTCGCGCTTGAGGCCGCGGCCATGGCGGCGCATCCAGACGACCATCTGGACGACCAGCGCGCACGCGGCAAGCGCCATCAGCGCCTGGAACCACTGCTGGCCGGCGTCCGTCAGCCACGACGCGACGCCGAGCAGCACGGCGGCCAGTGCGCCGGCCAGCAACAGCCCGCCCGCGACGCCGCCCCAGAGCCAGGGCAGGCCGCGGCGGCCGGCCGGCGAGCGGCTCAGCCACGAGTAGAGAATGCCCACGACGAGCAAGGCCTCGACACTCTCGCGCCAGACGATGAAGGCGACCTGATCCATGCCGGTGTGTCAGGGCTTGGGTACGACGACCAGCGTGCCCTTGAACTGCGGATGAAAGTCGTCGAAGAACGGATATTCGCCCGGCTTGGACAGCGACAGCACGACGAACGAGGTCACGCCGGGGCCGAGCACCTTCTCGGTGCGCAGCGGCAGGCTCTCGAACTCGACGGCCTGCTTGCTCTGGTTGACGAGAACGATCTTGAAGCGCCCGGCCGGAACCTCGAGGCGCGCCGGCTCGAAACTGCCATCCGGCCTGAAGGTCAGCGTGTAGGTCGGCATCTCGGCCCTGACCGCGGCCATCGGCGCAAACCACGCCGCCAGCAGCAACACGACGACCTTCAGCCACAACTTCATCTCGGCGATCCATGCCGCAGAAGTATCGGCAACTGCGCTGGAACCGGATCTTCCCAAGCGACCGCCGCGGATCCGGCTTTGCCGGGCCGCTGGCGGTGCCCCCTGGAGGGGGCGCGCGAAGCGCGTAGGGGGTGGTTCATTTCAATAGCCGCCCTTCTTGCCGGTTCCCGCATAGACGAATTCGTATTTGAGCTCGAAGGTCTTGAACCAGGGCGCAACGCCTGTTTCCTTGTCGACATGGCGGCCGAAATGGTTTCCGTGCGCAGTCTCCGGCGAGCCGATGATGAATGTCAGGTCGTATTTGCCGGGGCCTTCGAGCTTGACATTGTCGCCGTAGTGCGGGCCATCGTTGGCCACCATGGGCATCAGATCCCCCTTGAGCACCTTGTCGCTGCCGCGCTTTTGCAGCACGTACTGGACGTTCAGGTACGGCGCCCAGGCGCCTTCGGGCAGGCCGTTCTTGTTGTCGGCGGTGGCGTGGATGTCGGCCTCGAGATGGATATCGGACTCCTTCGCGGCGCGCATCATCCCCTTCGGTTCCATTTCCACCGGCTGCAGATAGACCGCCGCGACTTCCAGGCCATTGATCTCCTTGGGCTTGCCGATCGGGTATTCGGCCGCGAGTGCGGCCGTGACGAAACCGGTTGCAGCGATGCCGGCGAGCAATTTGTTCAGCATGGTCGATCTCCTCGTCTTGAAGCTTGATGAACCGTCCGGAGCTCAAAAGCCGGCCACGGCGCGCAGGCCGATGGCCCAGATATCCTTTGCATTCGGATCCCCGCCGGGCTGGCCGATCCACTGCAGGCTGGGGGAAATCTGCAGGTTCGGGTTGATCTGCCAGGCGTAGTAGAGCTCGAAGTCCTTCTCGGCACCGGTCGGGCTGTAGCCGATATCGGGCACTCCGTCGCCGTCGACATCCAGCGTCGCGGCCGCGGACCTGAAGCCCGAACTGGTATTGAGCCAGCCGAAGGCGACGCCGACGCGGTCGTTCTCGCGGCCCCAGCGCGCGCCGGTGAGTTGCGCGCCGAGCGTGACCGCGTTGTTGAAGCGCACCTCGCCGTCGAACGCATGCCCGTAGCGGGTGAACAGGGTGAGGCCGTCGGCCACTTCCTGATCGACCGACAGGCCGATGCCGCTCGTGCGGCCCGTCGGGCTCGCGAGCGCGTTGTTGTACGGCGTGAACGAACCGTTGGTCCAGGCGTAGACCCGATAGTTGCCGGGGCGCTCCTGAAGCACCTGGCCGCTGTAGCCCAGCTGGCCGATCACGAACGGCCGGTTGAAGCTCGAGTTGAAGCTCGCGCCGGAGCCCGACGCGAAGACGCCGAGCGACGCTTTCCAGTGGTTCTTGTCGCTCGCATCGCTCGCATAGCTCGCGATCACGCCGGGCTGGAAGCCATAGCTGTCACCGCCGATCGCGCCGCCCGAGTCGAGCAGCGGGTTGTGCACGAAGACATTGTTGAGGAAGGCGTCGGTCTCGCTGTCGGCGATCGTGTTCTGGTCGAAGAAGCCGAACAGGTCGATCTTGCCGATCGTCGCCTCGATGCTCGGCTGCGCGCCGGATTCGCCCGCCGCCAGCGGATGGGTGAACTGGTACCAGGCCTGGCCGATGACGGTCGACGAATCGTCGCTGTCCTGCTTGAAGAAGGCCGTGCTGTTGGGCGTTGCCGTCAGCGTCGGGTAGGCGAACACCAGGCCCTCGCCCTGCCCGGCGCGAATGTGGAAGAAAAGCTTGCTCTCCCCCACGTCGGCCACCTTGGCGAGCGGGATCTCGACCTCGACGTCGGCGCGGTAGTTGAACTGGCTCTTGTTGCCGTCGGTCGTGCCGCGCAACGCGCGCTGCGACACCATCGCGACCGAGGCACCGACGCTGACACCTTCGAGCGCCTGTTCGAGCTTGCTGGGCTCCCGCCCGGCGTTCGCGGCCGCCTGTGCCTCGCCGGCCGGCGCGCCGGGCTTGGCCGCGTCGAGTTCGGCTGCGTCGGCCTGCTTCGGCGCGTCTGCGGCGGCGGCCTTCTCGGCGGAGAGCTGCTCCACCTCGCTTTGCAGGCGCTTGTTCGCCTCCTCGAGCTGCTCCATGCGCTGCAAGAGCCTTTCCACCGTGGCGTTGAGCTTTTGCACTTCGGTCTCGGCATGCGCGGGCAGGCAGCTCGCCAGGCCCGCTACGACCACCGCACGCAGCAGCGGCCGCGCATCGAATCTGTTTGCGTCCAAGGGACATTCCCCGTAGAAAACCCGCGTTCATGTGGAACTCGCTGGCTGGCTACAGGCGAACGGTCGCCCCTTGGCTGGCTGGAGGAAAGGTTCAAGGCTTGTGCGCCACCGCAATGGCGCCCTGTCGTCATGCGGTGAGAATCAGCTTGCCGTTGCGTGTCATCTGCAGGCGGTATTCGCGCCCGTTGTGCTCGACAACCAGCTCTCTGTGGCGCCCGAACAGGGATGCGCTGGAGACCCGCGGTGGCGACGGCGCCACGAACGGTGGTTTGAGAGGCTGCGACGGCGACTGCATCCAAGAATGCTAATCATTCGCACTCATTCCGTCAATGCGCCGTTGACTTCTCCCTTCGACTCATTGATCCTGGAAACGGCAGTTGACCGCTGCTGATTCTCACGGGAAGCGCCTGAACACGGACTCTCTCCGCTCCGACCGTATT
>CALMIL010000186.1 GCA_937864005.1 uncultured Burkholderiales bacterium | reverse complement strand
CGAATGCGGCGAGGCGCCGACGACAAGGCGGTGCAAGCCGCTCGATCGACCGGAGGCGCCGCATGAGCCGCGAAAGAAGGGCCCCGCGCCGCGGGGATCGAAGCGAGCGAATGCGGCGAGGCGCCGACGACAAGGCGGTGCGAATTGATCGATCGGAAGGGTGCGCCGCATGAGTGAGGGCGAAGCGCTCGCGCAGTCGCGTCTTGTCGATGTCAGGCCGGTGCCGGCGACGCGGCCGCTGCACTGGCTCGCGCTCGGCTGGCGCGACCTGGTCTGCGGCCCGGGCGCTGCACTGCTGCACGGGGTCCTGCTCGCCGCCTTCGGCCTTGCGCTGCTGGCGATCGCGCACGACAGATTCTGGCTGCTGGCGGGCGCCTTCTCCGGCTTCCTGCTCGTCGCCCCGGTGCTCGCCACCGGGCTCTATGCGATCAGCCGCACCTTGGAGAGCGGTGCGCGCGCCAGCCTCGCGACCGCGTTCGACGCCTGGCGGCCGCGCGACGGCCGGCTCGTCGCATTCGGCCTCCTGCTCGCGCTCGCCGGCACCGGCTGGGTGCTGACTTCGGCGGCGCTGATCACGTCGTTCGCCGCCGAGCCAGTGCGCAATCCGGCCGACTTCATGCGCATCGTCGTGCTGCACGAGCACTCGGCGCTGTTTCCGACCTGGCTCGCGCTCGGCGGCGTGCTGGCGGCGCCGATGTTCGCATCGAGCGTGATCGCGATTCCGCTCCTGCTGGATCGCCGGATCGGCGTGCTCGCCGCGGTGCTGACGAGCTGGCGCGCCGTGCTGGCCAATCCACTGCCGCTCGCGCTGTGGGCCTTGCTCATCATGCTGCTGACGCTGGCGGGGATGGCGGCGCTGATGCTCGGCCTCGTCGTCGTCGTCCCGTGGCTCGGGCATGCAAGCTGGCATGCCTACCGCGATCTGGTCGACGCGCGGCACCTGCCCGCGGCGGACTGAAGGGCCCTGCGTCGGCGATGTTCGGATATACGGAGGAGCAGATCGCGCAGTTCGGGCTGAGCTTCGGCGTCGGCGCGTTCATGCTCTACATGGTCTTCATCATCTTCCAGCTCGCACGCGAATCGAAGGCCGGGCGCTTCGGCACCTTCGTGCTGCTCGTCGGCCTCGGCTTCGGACTCCTCGGCTATGTCGCCAAGTTCGTCATCAAGTGGTGGCTCGAGCTGAAGTGACGCCCGCTTCCCGCTGCAGCCGCATCCCGAGCACATGACCATACAGAACGTATCGGCGCTGCAGGCGATGCCCGAACTCGAGCGCTTCGGCGCCGTGATCGACGCCCGCTCGCCGGCCGAATTCGCGCACGATCACCTGCCCGGCGCCGTCAACTGGCCGGTGCTCGACGACGAGGAGCGCCGGCTCGTCGGCATCGAGTACGCGCAGGTTTCCGCCTTCGAGGCGAGAAAGCGCGGCGCTGCACTCGTCGCGAAGAATATTGCCGCGCATATCGAGCGCGAGGTGATGGACAAGGGAAAGGACTGGCAGCCGCTCGTCTACTGCTGGCGCGGCGGCCAGCGCTCGGGATCGATGGCGTGGTTTCTGGACCAGATGGGATTTCGCACCCACGTCCTGATCGGCGGCTACAAGGCGTTTCGCGCCGCGGTCCGCGCCGAGCTGGCCGAGCTGCCCGCGCGGATCGCCTTCGAAGTCGTCTGCGGCCGCACCGGTAGCGGCAAGACGCGCCTGCTCGGCGCGCTGCGCGACGCTGGCGCGCAAGTGCTCGATCTGGAGGGCCTCGCGCGCCATCGCGGCTCGGTGCTCGGCGTCGTGCCGGGCTGCGCGCAGCCGTCGCAGAAGGCGTTCGAGACCGCCCTGTGGGACGTGCTTCGACGCTTCGATCCGCAACAACCCGTATTCGTCGAGAGCGAGAGCAAGAAGATCGGCAACTTGCGCGTGCCCGAGGCAGTGATCGAGCGCATGCGCGCGAGCGCGCGCTGCCTGCGCGTCGAGATGCCCGACGCCGGGCGGCTCGCGCTGCTGCAGGAGGACTACGCCTTCCTCGCCGCCGATCCCGAACTGTTCTGCCGTCTGCTCGAAGCGCTCGTCGCGCTGCGCGGGCGCGAAACCGTCGCGCGCTGGCAGCAGCGCGCCCGCGCCGGCGCGGCCGCCGAGGTCTTCGACGAACTGATGAAGCTCCACTACGACCCCGGCTACGAGCGCTCGATGCGCGCCAACTTCGCCGGCTTCGCCGCAGCCGAAACCGTCCGCCTCGAAGACGGCTCCCCGCCCGCTCTCGTCGCCGCCGCCAAGCGATTGCTCGCCCGCGCCACATGAACAAAGGCCGGCAAAGCCGGCCTTTGTTCTTCTGACTGGAGCCCCCTC
>CALMIL010000185.1 GCA_937864005.1 uncultured Burkholderiales bacterium | reverse complement strand
CTGCAGTTGCAGGCGATCGCCGACCTGCATCCGCAGGGCTATTGCGGCACGCCGAGCTTTCTGAAGATCCTGCTCGACAAGGCCGCCGAGACCGGGCTTGCGATGCCGTCGTTGACGAAGGCGCTGGTCTCGGGAGAGGCCTTCCCCCCCGCGCTGCGCGACTGGCTCGTCGCGCGCGGCGTGGAAGGAACACAGTGCTATGCGACTGCCGACGTCGGCCTCATCGCCTACGAAACGTCCGCGCGCGAGGGCCTCGTGATCGACGAGGGCGTGCTGCTGGAAATAGTGCGCCCCGGCAGCGGCGATCCGGTCCCTGCGGGCGAGGTCGGCGAGGTCGTCGTCACCGTCTTCAATCCGGACTATCCGCTGATCCGCTTCGGCACCGGCGACCTGTCGGCGATCCTGCCCGGCAGTTGCCCGACGGGGCGCACCAACGGGCGCATCAAGGGCTGGATGGGACGTGCCGACCAGTCAGCGAAGGTGCGCGGGATGTTCGTTCGCGCCGAGCAGGTGGCGCAGATCGTGCGCCGGCATCCGGACGTCGCGCGCGCACGCCTCGTCGTCAGCGGCGAGATGGCAAACGACCACATGCTGCTGCGTATCGAAGTGAACGGCACGCCCGATGGCCTGGCCGAGCGCGTCGCTCAAAGCGTGCGCGACGTGACCAAGCTGCGCTGCGAGATCGCGTTGTGCGCGCCGGGCAGCCTGCCCAACGACGGCAAGGTGATCGACGACCAGCGCGGCCACGCTTGAGCGCCCCCACGGCCGGGCCAGGCCCGGTCGGCGCCTCAGGGATTCTTCTGCGCGATGATGCAGCGGATGCCCGCCGTATCCAGGATCGTCGTGAAGGTCGACGCGATGCCCTCCATGTAGGCCTCGGTCGAGATCCTTCCCGATTCGAAGCGCGAGGTCATGTCGACGAAGTAGGCGCTGTACAGGTTGGAGCCCGGATTCATCAGCTGGCTGATCGACGCTTCGCCGATGCGCATCGTGCCGCAGTTCTTGTCGACCTTGTTGAGGAAGGCGTCGTAGGTCGGATTGGGCTTCCACGCGTCGGGCGCGCAGCCGGCGAAGACGCCAGCCAGCGCCATTGCGCCGACGAGGAGCGCCGCGCGCGGCGCGGGCCCGGCCACGGCAGATCGACTTGATGAACGCAGTTGCGCAGAGCAGGACATCGTCGTTCCTCGATTCACTTTGATGCAGCGTCCGAACAAGATAGCGCTGCCGGCAAAGGCGAATTATGCCCACCCGCGCAAGGCGCGCGAACAGATATTTTCGGCCTCAACGGCGCAGCGCGATCGGGATCGTCACCGGACCGTCGTTCACCAGATGCACCTGCATGTCGGCGCCGAACTCGCCGCACGCGACGTCTGGATGCGTCGCGCGCGCCGTGGCGACGACGCGTTCATAGAGCCGGCGTCCGACTTCGGGCGGCGCCGCGCCCGAGAAGCCGGGCCGGTTGCCGCTCGACGTATCGGCGGCGAGGGTGAACTGACTGACGATCAGGACGCCGCCATTCACCGCGCCGAGGTCGAGATTCATCCTGCCCGCGGCGTCGGCGAAGACGCGCAGCTTGAGAAGCTTCGCGACGAGCCGGTCGGCGATCGCATCGTCGTCGCCCGGCTCGGCACAGACGAAGACGACGAGGCCGTGCCCGATCGCACCGACGACGCGGCCCACCACCTCGACCCGCGCCTGCGCCACACGCTGCAGGAGCGCGATCACAGCGGGTCCTTCACGTCGTCGAAGTGCGCCTCGACGTCCAGCGGCAGCAACTGGATCGTCGCCCGCAGCCCGGGCACTTCGCTCATCAGCGCCTGCTCGACGCTGGCGCGCAAAGCGGCGGCCCGCCCCAGGGACCAGTTGGCCGGCAGGTGCATGTGCAGGTCGACGAAGATGCGCTGTCCGGCACGGCGCGTGCCGAGGTGGTCGAAGCGGATCGCGTGGTGCTTGAACTGCGCCAGCACGGCGTCGATCCTGACCTGGACCTTGGGGTCGACCGCACTGTCCATCAGGCCATCGACGGAGCGCCAGACGAGACGCCCGCCCTCGCGCAGGATATTCAGCGCAACGCCGACCGCGAGCAGCGGATCGAGCCAGAGCCAGCCCGTCAGCGGGACGAACAACAGGCCGGCGACGACGCCGACCGAGGTCCAGACATCGGTGAACAGATGGCGGGCGTCGGCCTCGAGCACGATCGAGCGGTGCACGCGCGACGCGGCGAGCATGTGCCAGGCGAGCACGCCGTTCAACACCGAACTCGCGAGCGCGAGGCCAAGGCCCCAGCTCAGCGATTCCAGCGGCCGTGGCTCGATGAAGCGCGGCAGCGCTGACCCGATGATGGCGACCGCCGCGACGAGGATCAGCAAGCCCTCGAAGCCGCTCGAGAAATACTCGGCCTTGGTATGCCCGAACGGATGGTCCTCGTCGGCCGGGCGCTGCGCGATGCGCACCATCGTGAACGCGAACAGCGCCGACGCGAGATTGACGAACGATTCCATCGCATCGGAAAGCAGGCCGACCGATCCGGTGATCCACCAGGCGATCGTCTTGAGCACGATGGTCGCGACGGCCGCCGCCGCCGACAGTTTCAGGAAGGTCTGGACCGACAGCGTCGAGGCCATGTTCAACCTCGTGGGCGCGAACCGATCGCGCTGCGGCACACGGCGCGCATCAACGTTCGCGGTCGATGCGCGCGAGTTCCTCGCGCAGGAGCTTGCCGGCCGGCATCAAGCGTCCATCGGCGAGGCGCACGTTGTAGATCTCGCCGGTCGTGCTCGAGCGCGTGGCAATCTGATCGATGAACTGCGCGGCAGTCGTCACATGCGCGCCCATCTTGGCGTACTTCGCGCGCAGAAAGAGCGCCGCATCGCGGGCGGAATGATCCTTGCCGTTTCTCACGAAGACGAGGTTCTTGCGGGTCTCCACATAGTGAATCAGGCGTTCGATGCGGGCCGCCTCCATCTCGTCCGGCGCCGCCCGCGCAAGCGCCGCCGCGGCGAGCAGCAGCACGGCAGGCAGCCGGCGTCGGCGGATCATGCCGTGATCGTCACCCGCGCGAAGCGGCGCTTGCCGACCTGCACGACGTAGCAGCCGGCGGCCAGGCGCAGCGCCTTGTCGCTGATCACGCTGCCGTCGATGCGCACGCCGCCGCCATCGACCAAGCGCAGCGCCTCGCTGCTGGACGGGGCAAGACCGGCGTTCTTCAGCAACGCGCCGATCGCCAGCGGCGCGCCCGACAGCGTGACGGCGTCGATCTGATCTGGCACGCCGCCGCGCGCGCGCA
>CALMIL010000184.1 GCA_937864005.1 uncultured Burkholderiales bacterium | reverse complement strand
GCCGCCGTCGATCACCCAGTCGTCGCCGTCGCGGCGCGCGCGCGTCCTGATCGCGGCGACGTCGGAGCCGCCGCCCGCTTCGCTCACGCCCAGGCAGCCGACCATCTCGCCGGCGATCGAGGGGGCGAGAAACTCGCGCCGCAGCTCGTCGGAACCGAAGCGCGCCAGCGCCGGCGTGCACATGTCGGTGTGGACGCCGATGGCCATCGGCACGCCGCCGCAGTTGCACTCGCCGAGCGCCTCGGCCATCACCATCGAGTAACTGAAGTCGAGCCCCATGCCGCCGTACTCGACCGGGTATTTGATGCCGAGCAGGCCGAGGTCGCCCAGCTTCTTGAACAGCGCGTGGGCCGGAAACTGCTGCGCCGCTTCCCACTCGGCAACAAAGGGGTTGATCTCGCGGGCGACGAACCTGCGAACGGTATCGGCGATCTGTTCGTGTTCGGCGCTGAACTGCATGCTCGTCCTTTCGTGGCGTGACGCCGGCGCCGCGCTCAGAAGCGCGCGACGCCGAAGGTGTTGGGGCGCAGCACGCGGGCGTCGGCCTCGCGTGCGATGGCAAGGCACAGCGCGAGCACGCGCCGCGTATCGCGCGGGTCGATGATGCCGTCGTCCCACAGCCGGGCGGTGCAAAAGAGCGCCGCCGACTCGCGGTCGAGCCGCTTCTCGAGGGCGTCGGACATCGCCTTCAGCGCGTCGTCGTTCGCCGCCGCGCCGCTGCGCGCGAGCTTCGCGCGGTTCACGATATCCATCACCTTCGCCGCCTGCGCGCCGCCCATCACCGCGGTGCGCGCGCTCGGCCAGGCGAAGATGAAGCGCGGATCGAAGCCGCGCCCGCACATGCCGTAGTTGCCGGCGCCGTACGAGCCGCCGAGGACGAAGGTGAATTTCGGCACCCGCGCGTTGGCGACCGCCTGGATCATCTTCGAGCCGTGCTTGATTGCCCCCCCGCGCTCGGCCACCGAGCCGACCATATAGCCGGTCGTGTTCTGCAGGAAGACGAGCGGCGTCGCGCTCTGGTCGCAGAGCTGGATGAACTGCGCCGCCTTCGTCGAGCCCTCGGGCTGGATCGGGCCGTTGTTGCCGAGGATGCCGACGAGCTGGCCGCCGACGCGCGCGTGGCCGCAGACCGTCTCGGCGCCGTAGCGCGTCTTGAAGTCGAGGAAGTCCGAAGCGTCGACGATGCGGGCGATGACCTCGCGTACGTCGTAGGGCTCGCGCTCGTCGGCCGGCACGATGCCGAGCAGTTCCTGCTCGTCGCACAGCGGCGCGCGCGCCGCGGCCGCGGGCACGGCGACCGCATCCCAGCGCAGCTTGTCGATCACCTCGCGCGCCATCGCGATCGCGTGCGCGTCGTCCTCGCAAAGGTATTCGCCCAGGCCGGTGACCTCGGCGTGCATCGCCGCGCCGCCGAGCGCCTCGTCGCTTGCGTCCTCGCCGATCGCCGCCTTCACGAGCGGCGGGCCGGCGAGATGGATGCTCGAGCGGCCGCGCACCAGGATCACGATGTCCGACAAGCCGGGCAGGTAGGCGCCGCCCGCGGTCGACGCGCCGTGCACGACGGCAATCTGCGGAATGCCGGCGGCCGACAGGCGCGCCTGGTTCGCGAAGTTGCGCCCGCCGTCGACGAAGATCTCGGCCTGGTACATCAGGTTCGCGCCGCCGGATTCGACCAGATGGATGAACGGCAGCTTGTTCTCGCGCGCGATCTCCTGCGCGCGCAGCGCCTTCTTCAGCCCCATCGGCGCGACGGTGCCGCCCTTCAACGCGCTGTCGCTCGCCGAAACCATGCAGCGCTTGCCGGCGACGACGCCGATGCCGACGATCGAGCCGCCGCCCTGCACCGCCGTCTTGCCGTCGTCGTCGTGCATCCCGAGTCCGGCGAGCGGCGAGAGTTCGAGAAAGGTCGAGCCGCGGTCGATCAATCGCGCGACGCGTTCGCGCGGCAGCAACTGGCCGCGGGACTCGAAGCGTTCGCGCCTGGCCTGCGATGCCTCGACCACCAGCGACTGCAGACGCTCGACCTCGGCCAGCCGCTCGCGCATGCGCGCGGCATTGGCCGCGAACGCGTCGCAGCGCGGGTCCAGCGTCGAGGCGATCTGCGGCATGCCGCCCGGATTGGAACGCGGCCCGCAAACAGCGTCAACCTGCGAATCACCCTGCGCATCGCCTGCGCATCACCTCGCTCCTTCGCGATCGGCCTCGGCTCGACGCACTGCGCTGGCGATGGCCCGCGCCACCCGCCACGTCGGCGTCGCGGTGCTCGTCGCCTCGGCCTTCCCCGGCCCGCGCACGATGGTGCTGATCGGCGCCTATCTCCTCTCGTCGGCGATCGTCACGGTGCCCTACCTTCGCTGGCGCAAGGCGCGGGCGGCGCGTCGGTAGGCATGCGATCGGCTCTACCGCACGCGCGGAGCGCCCCCTGCTCCTGCCATCGGCCCGCGGCCCGGATGGCGAAGCGGTCCGCGCTGGGCAGGGCCGCCATCTTCCGATCCAGCGTCAGCGTGCCCAGATCATCGCT
This sequence comes from uncultured Burkholderiales bacterium, assembly GCA_937864005.1. GTDB lineage: Bacteria > Pseudomonadota > Gammaproteobacteria > Burkholderiales > Burkholderiaceae_C > CAIKUF01. The sequence continues at coordinate 18,330 of CALMIL010000184.1, read as the reverse complement.
GCCGTGCTGCAGGACGATCAGCCGATCGAGCAAGCCGCAGCCGCGGTGTGTGGCAAGCGCATCCAACTCCGCATCGACGCGCCGCGGGCCACCAGGCCGCTGCTCGGCACGCTGCGCAATCCGGCCTGCGCATCGCGCGTCCCGACGCCGTAGTGGTGCTGCAAGGCGACGCGGGCCTCGCCGATGACCATGTGACTGGCGAACGGCGCCACATGCTCGACTGCCACCAGATGCGTCAGTGCGGCGACGGCACGGTCGAAATCCTGTGCCGGCTCGCAGGTCGTCAGGTGCACCAGGATCGAGGTGTCAAGCCCGCAGCGCCGGGTCATGGGCCTGCTCGCGCAAGGCGCGGAGGTTGAAGGCAGGCGCCGGCTTCAACGTGCCGCGCAGCGGCGCCAGGCGGCTGGCGTCGACGCGCTTGGCCCGCAGCACGAAACCCTGCGGGCCGGGTTGCAGCTCGAGACCGTCGCCGGGCTCGACGCCCGGCGCGTCCAGCACGCGGGCGGGAACGTGACGTGCCGCTTGGACGTGACGGTGACGAGCATGATTGCGAGACTTCTTACCTGTTCGATGGATCGTAAGGTGCTCTGGCCCGCAGCTCGCGATCACACTTGCGATCAGCGACGCGCTCGACAGGCCCGATCCGTGAACGCGACCTGACGCTCAGACGCGGTCTCCGATAGAGCCCGGCCGAGTGTCGGCTTCAGACTGATAGGAGCCATTCGCCGTGCGCCGAGTTACGCCTGCTGTTGACCCAAATGAGCCCGTGGTGCATTTCTGAGCGATCGACCGCTCCACCTTGGAACTTGACCGTCGCCGAAGCCGCGGCGTAAGTCAGAGTCAGCGAAGCGGTAGTACCCGCGTGCCGAGCGAAAACGCGACGAGTTCGCAGCCGAACGACTGCATGCGAAGTTCGCGAACAGGCACTGGACCGCAGCAGATAGAAGACCGGCAGACTTCGTGTCCGATAGCTGCCCTCGGCTGCAGGACGGGTAGCTGTGATCGCTAACGCCTGACGACTCTCATCGCCTTTCGCCCCAAGCATCGCTTGACGTCAATCTATCTTTCCAGCAGAATGGAATTATGGAAGAACAAGCAGCCGTCGTCTCCCTCGCAGCCCTGGCCCAGGGCATGCGTCTGCGCATCTTTCGCGTGCTGATCGGCGCCGCGCCCCAGGGCATGACGCCGGGCGAGCTATGCGCCACGCTGGGCGTGCCCGGCTCGACGCTGTCCTTCCACCTGAAGGAACTGCTGCACGCCGGCCTGGTGACGCAAGAGCGCGAGGGTCGCAACCTCATCTACCGACCGTCCATCGCGCAAATGAACGCGCTGCTCGCCTACCTCACCGCGCATTGCTGCCAGGGCGCGGACTGCGAGGTCGTTCCGGTTCCTGGCTGCACCACCTGCTGAAGCGAGACCCCCATGAAGCGCTTTCATGTCCACCTGCACGTCGACGATCTTGGCCAGAGCGTCGGCTTCTATTCCAAGCTGTTCGCCACCGCACCGGCCCGCCTCGAAAGCGACTATGCCAAATGGCTGCTGCAAGATCCGCCGCTCAACTTCGCGATCTCCACGCGCGGCGCGCGGCCGGGCATCGACCACCTGGGCATCCAGACCGACGATGCTGCCGAACTCGCGGCGATGAAGGCGCAGGCCGAGGCGGCCGACCTGGCGCTGCTCGACGAAGGCGAGACCACCTGCTGCTATGCGCGCAGCGCGAAGCACTGGGTCACGGACCCGCAGGGCATCGCCTGGGAGCACTTCCACACGCTGGGCAACATTACGGTGTTCCATGAAGCCGCAGCGCAGCAAGCCGCATCAGGCACGGAGGCCGCAGCCTGCTGCGCAGCGACGCCGCGCGAGCAGCCCGTCGCCGCTCCAGCCAAGAGGCCCGCCGCGTCCTGCTGCTGAGCGCGAGCGACGAGCCGATGCGCCAACAACCATGACTGCGACGGTCCTTCCCGCGCCGGCCGCGCCCACCGCGGCGATGAGCGTCTTCGAGCGCTACCTCAGCCTCTGGGTGTTGTTGTGCATCGTCGTCGGCGTCGCGCTCGGCCAGATGCTGCCGGGGCTGTTCCAGGCCATCGGGCGCATGGAGATCGCCAAGGTCAACCTGCCGGTCGGCCTGCTCATCTGGGTGATGATCATCCCGATGCTGCTGAAGGTCGACTTCGCGGCGCTGTCGCAGGTCGGGCAGCACTGGCGCGGCATTGGTGTCACGCTGTTCGTCAACTGGGCCGTCAAGCCCTTCTCGATGGCGCTGCTGGGCTGGATCTTCATCCGCCACGTCTTCGCGCCCTGGCTGCCCGCCGACCAGGCCGACAGCTACATCGCCGGCCTGATCCTGCTGGCCGCGGCGCCCTGCACGGCGATGGTCTTCGTCTGGAGCCGGCTCAGCGGCGGGCATGCGCTGTTCACGCTGTCGCAGGTGGCGCTGAACGACACCATCATGGTCTTCGCCTTCGCGCCCCTCGTGGCCCTGCTGCTCGGGCTGTCGTCGATCGTCGTGCCGTGGGACACGCTGATCACCTCGGTGGCGCTGTACATCTTGATTCCAGTAGTGATCGCGCAGCTGTGGCGCAAGGCGCTCATGCGCCGCGGCCAAGCGGCGTTCGACGCTGCGCTCGCCAGGATCGGCCCCTGGTCGATTGCCGCCTTGCTCGCAACGCTCGTGCTGCTGTTCGCGTTCCAGGGCAAGGCCATTCTCGAGCAGCCGCTGATCATCGCCATGCTGGCCGTGCCGATCCTGATCCAGGTGTTCTTCAACTCGGGCCTGGCCTACTGGCTGAACCAGCGCCTGGGCGAATCGCACAGCGTGGCCTGCCCATCGGCACTGATCGGGGCCAGCAACTTCTTCGAACTCGCCGTGGCCGCGGCGATCAGCCTGTTCGGCTTCGAGTCCGGCGCCGCGCTGGCCACCGTGGTCGGCGTGCTGATCGAAGTGCCGGTGATGCTGCTGGTCGTCCACGTCGTCAACCGCAGCAAGGGCTGGTACGAAGCCGGCCTGACCGCACAGCCAAAGACATGAACAACCCCGCCATCACGATCTATCACAACCCGGCCTGCGGCACCTCGCGCAACGTGCTGGCGCTGATCCGCAACAGCGGCATCGAGCCGGTGATCGTCGAGTACCTGAAGACGCCTCCCAGCCGCGATCAGCTGGTGAAACTGATCGCGGCCCTGGGCGTGCCGGTGCGCAGCGTGCTGCGCCGCAAGGGAACGCCGTACGACGACTTGCAACTCGACGACCCGAAGTGGACCGACGACCAGCTGATCGACTTCATGGTGGCCCACCCGATCCTGATGAACCGGCCGATCGTCGTCACGCCGCTGGGCACCCGCTTGTGTCGCCCGTCGGAGCTCGTGCTCGACATCCTGCCGTCGCCACAGCTCGCGCCGTTCGCGAAGGAAGACGGCGAACCGGTGATCGACGCGCAAGGCCGTCGCGTATAGGGGCTTGCATGAAGACTTTGCCCATCGTCTGGAAGCGCCTGGTCAGCGAAGGCGAGACCTGTCGGCGCTGCGGCTCGACCCAGAAGAACGTGGCCGACGCCTTCGCCCAGCTGGGATCGGCGCTGCAGCCGCTGGGCATCCGGCCCGTGCTCGAGACCCGGACCATCGACGCGGCCACGTTCCGCGCCGACCCCGCGCAGTCCAACCGCATCTGGATCGGCGGCCGGCCGATGGAGGAGTGGCTGGGCGCTCGCGCCGGCAGCAGCCCGTGCTGCGAGGTCTGCGGCGACCTGTCGTGCCGGACGATGGAAGTCGATGGCCGCAGCTACGAGGCCATTCCGCAGGAGCTGATCGTCAAGGCCGCCGTCATCGCGGCATCACGGATGATCGGCCCAGAGACCGCAGCGCCTGCCGCGCCGTGCTGCACGAAGAGCTGCGCCTGAACCCGATGCACGATCCGAAACCCGTCTCGCCGTCCGCACCGTTGTCGCTGCTGCGCGACCCGCCGCGCTTCCTGTTCTTCACCGGCAAGGGCGGCGTCGGCAAGACCTCGCTGGCCTGCGCCTGCGCGCTCGCGCTCGCCGATGCCGGCAAGCGCGTGCTGCTGGTCAGCACCGACCCGGCGTCCAACCTCGACGAGATGCTCGGCGTCGCGCTGTCGGACCGGCCGCGCGCTGTGCCCGGCGCACCCGGCCTCGACGCGCTGAACATCGACCCCGAAGCCGCGGCCGAGGCCTACCGGCAGCGCGTCATCGCACAGATGCCCGACGACAGCAGCCAGGCCGATCGCGGCACGGTGCGCGAGCAGCTCTCGGGTGCCTGCACCACCGAAATCGCCGCCTTCGACGAGTTCATCGGCCTGCTGGCCGGCGATGCGCAGGGCTACGACCATGTTGTCTTCGACACCGCCCCCACCGGCCACACGCTGCGCCTGCTGAGCCTGCCCAAGGCCTGGACGGGCTTCCTCGAAGGCAACGACCGCGGCGCATCGTGCCTGGGCCCGCACTCGGGGCTGAAGATGCAGGAGCAGCGTTTCCTGGCCGGCATGCAGGCGCTGGCCGATGGTGTGCGCACCGCCATCGTGCTCGTGACCCGCGCCGACGCGGCGGCGCTGCGCGAGGCGGCGCGCACGCACGACGAACTGCGGGCCCTGGGCCTGGCGAACCAGCGCCTGGTGGTCAACGCCGTGTTCCGCGCCAGCGCGGCCGACGACGCTGTGGCCGCCGCGCTGCAGGCGCTGGGCGACGAGGCGCTTGCCGCGCTGCCTGACAGCCTGCGCCGCCTGCCGCAGGACCGCGTGCCGCTGCAGCCCTTCGACATGATCGGCCTGCGCGCGCTGCGCGCCTTGTCCGATCCGAACGCCGCATCATTGCCGGCCGCCGCGCCGCTGGCGAGCCTGCCGGCCGACGCGCAGCCGCTTCGCGTGCTCGCCGACGAGCTGGCGCAACAGGATCACGGCCTGGTGATGGTGATGGGCAAGGGCGGCGTCGGCAAGACGACGATCGCGGCGGCGCTGGCGCTGGCGTTGGCCGCGCGTGGCAAGACGGTACACCTGTCGACCACCGACCCCGCGGCGCATCTGGCGGCCACGCTCGACGGCAGCGTGCCCGGCCTGCAGGTCGACCGCATCGATCCGGCGGCCGAGACGCAGCGTTACGTCGACAAGATCATGGCCAGCCGCGGCCGCGAGCTCGACGATGCGGGGCGCGCGCTGCTGCTGGAGGACCTGCGCTCACCATGCACCGAGGAGGTGGCGGTGTTTCACGCCTTCTCGCGCATCGTCGGCGAGGCGCGCAGCGCCTTCGTCGTGCTCGACACCGCGCCGACCGGCCACACGCTGCTGCTGATGGACGCCACCGGCGCCTACCACCGCCAGATGACGCGCGAGTTCGAGGGCAGCAGCGCCGCGCGCATCGTCACGCCGCTGATGCGCCTGCAGGACCCGCAGTACACGCGCATCGTGCTGGTCACGCTGCCGGAGGTGACGCCGGTGTCGGAAGCCGCGGCGCTGCAGGACGACCTGCGCCGTGCGCGCATCGAGCCTTGCGCCTGGGTCGTGAATCGCAGCCTGGCGGCATCGGGCACGCACGATCCGGTGCTCGCAGCGCGCCTGGCGGGTGAGGCGCAACAACTGGCCCGCGTCACTGGCGGCCTGGCCAGACGCGCCTACGTCGTGCCGTGGGTGCCACGGCCTCCCGTCGGCGTCGCTGCGTTGAGCAAGCTTGTCGACGACGGCACCGTGCCGGTCGGCCCGGGTGGATGAAGCTCCGGTCGACGGCGTCCGTCCCGCGATGACCCGACTCGTCACTGAATCGGTCCTCACCTGCCCGCACTGCGGTCACCGCAAGCGGGAGGTCATGCCGACCGATGCATGCCAGTTCTTCTACGAGTGCGAGCATTGCGGAGCGATGCTGCGACCGAAGCCGGGCGACTGCTGCGTGTTCTGCTCCTACGGCTCGGTGCCGTGCCCACCCGTTCAAGGCCAGAAGGACTGCTGTGGCTGAATGTAGAAGGGGCGCGGACGTGAAGGAGCTCTGCCTCGCCGGCCATCCCTGCATGGGCAAGTCCACGCTGCCCAAGCAATGACGTCCTGCTGCTCGGCAACTATCGCTGGGCGGTGATGCACGAGCTGGGCGGCGAGCCCGAACCGTCGCCCGACGTGCTGCTCGGGCACACCTCGCCCTGTGACTTGGTGCTGGTCGAAGGCTGCAAGGGAGGCGAGTTTCCGAAGCTCGAGGTCTGGCGCACCGAGGGCGGCAAGTCGACGCTGTAGCCCCATTGGCCGGGCATCGCCACGATCGCCGGCGACGGGCCGATGCCCGCCGATCTCGCTGCGGGACGGATCGGCCCCTCTGCCTGCCGATCGGCTTGACCGCCGTCATCGTCGAATGCGTGCTGGTTAGGTCGCTGGCTACATCGGTGGAGCGATATTGGTGCTCAATGCCGGCTGTTCGCGACCGTCAGGTTGTGGCCGTCAACGTGAATGGGCCCACGAAGAACGACCTACAGCACCCGCTGCAAAGCGACCGTTGACGGTCACAGCGACTGTGCCCGTAGAAGGTCGGCAGCACGCGGTTCAAGCCCGACGCCGAGAGTCACCGAAGCACCGCGATCGGCCATCCCCCTCGATTCGCTCGAGCGCGACCTTCCGCGGCGGCTCGACGCCGCGCGACGCGATGCCCAGACTGTCAAAACGCCGCCGCCAGCCCGTCGCGCCGCGCGTCGCTGGCGGCGACGTAGCCGTCGTGCGCCGGGTCGCCCAGGCGCCAGATGAACTGGCCGGCGCCGAAGTCCTGGTACGAGTCGGCGATGGCGTCGATGCGGTGACCGAGCGCGGCCAGCCCCTCGACGGTGGCCGCGCTCATGCCGGGCTCGACGTTGATTTCGAGGCCCTGGTTGAAGCGCCAGCGCGGCGCGTCGCACGCGGCCTGCGGATGCTGGGCGTGGTCGAGCATGCGAACGAGCGTCTGCAGGTGGCCCTGCGGCTGCATGTTGCCGCCCATCACGCCGAAGCTCATGACCGGCGCACCGTCCTTCGTCAGGAACGCCGGGATGATGGTGTGAAACGGCCGCTTGCCGGGCGCGACGAGGTTCGCGCTCGCGGCGGCCAGCGAGAAGGCGTGGCCGCGGTTTTGCAGCGAAAGGCCGAACTCGGGCACGACGACGCCCGAGCCGAAGCCCATGTAGTTGCTCTGGATGAGGCTCACCATCATGCCGCTCTCGTCGGCGGTGGTCAGGTAGATCGTGCCGCCCTTGACGGGATTGCCGGCGCCGAAGTCCTGCGCGCGCCGGCGGTCGATCAGCTTCGCGCGCGACGCGAGGTAGGCGTCGTCCAGCATCTGCGCCGGAGTCACCTGCATCGCCTTCGGTTCGGCGACGAAGCGGTAGACGTCGGCGAAGGCCAGCTTCATCGCCTCGATCTGCAGGTGCTGGCACGCCGCGCTGTCGACCGCCATCGAGGTGAGGTCGAAGTGCGACAGGATGCCGAGCGCGATCTGCGCCGCGATGCCCTGCCCGTTGGGCGGGATCTCGTGCAGCGTGTGGCCGCGATAGTCCTGCGCGAGCGGCGCGACCGATTCGGGCGCGTAGGCGGCGAAGTCGGCCGCCGTCATCGCGCCGCCGTTTGCGCGCGCGTGCGCTGCGGCGGCGGCGGCGATCTCGCCGCGGTAGAAGGCTTCGCCCTCGCTCGCGGCAATCGCCTCGAGCGCTCTCGCCGCCGCGTCGAAGCGAAACCGCTCGCCGACCTTCGGCGCACGGCCGTGCGGCATGAAGGTCTGCGCATAGCCGGGTTGATCGGCGAGCAGTTCGGCCGCGGCGGCCCACTTCTGCTGCACCACGACGGGCACCGCGTAGCCGCGCCGCGCGATCGCGATCGCCGGCTGCAGCAGGTCGCCAAAAGGCAGCTTGCCGAACTGGCGGCTGAGCGCGACCCAGCCGGCGACGGCGCCGGGCACGGTGACCGAATCCCAGCCACGCATCGGCGGCGCCGGCGCGTCGCTGCCGTACTTGCGGCGGAAATATTCGGGCGACCATGCCGCCGGCGCCGGGCCGCTCGCGTTCAGGCCGTGCAGCGCCTGGCCGTCCCACAGGATGCAGAAGGCGTCGCTGCCCAGGCCGTTGCTGCACGGCTCGACGATCGTCATCGCCGCTGCGGTGGCGACGGCGGCGTCGACCGCATTGCCGCCGGCGTGCAGGATGCGCAGTCCGGCCTGCGCGGCGAGCGGATGCGAGGTGGCGACGACGTTATGGCCGAAGACCGGCGTGCGCGTGCTCGGGTAGCTGTGGCTCCATTCGAAGTGCGTGGACATGCGGGGGTCTCCAGGTGGCGGCGGCGGTGCGGGTCGCGGCGGCTGCGTCAATCGAGGTCCAGACCGACGCGCGCGTGCAGCCGGTGGATGCCCCACCCGACGGTCAGCGCGATAAAGGGGATGGACAACGCGGCAAGGACGTCGGGCGAGACGCCGAGCCCGGCCGCCTTCGCCCCTTTCGCGAGATAGCCGACCAGCCCCGCGCCGTAGTAGGTGACGGCGGCGACCGACAGCCCCTCGACCGCGCTTTGCAGCAGCAACTGCGCCTTCTGGCGCCGGTTCATCGCGTCGAGCAGGGCCTGGCTGCTGCGCTGCTGCTCGATCTCGACGCGCGTGCGCAGCAGGTTGCTGGTGCGCGAGATGCGCTCCGACAGCGCCTGCTGGCGGCGCGCCGCCCAGAGGCAGGTCTGCATCGCCGGGGCGAGGCGGCGGTCGAGAAACTCGGCCAGCGTCTGCAGGCCGGCGTGGCGCACCTCGCGCAGTTCGTCGAGCCGCCAGCGCACCAGTTCGAAGTAGGCCGAACTCGCCGAGAAGCGGGCGTGCGTGCGCGCATAGAGGCTCTCGACGCGCCCGGCAAGCTGCGTCAACTGGCGCAGCAGCGCCGGCTCCTCGTCGCGCGCCGCGCTGCGAATCTCGGCCGCGACCTGCGCGAGGTCGCGTTCGGCATCGGCCAGCGTCGCCGCCACCTCGCGTGCGACGGGCAGGCCGAGCAGCGCCATCATGCGGTAGGTCTCGACCTCGAGCAGGCGCTGCACCATGCGCCCGAGGCGGCGCGGGTTCATCTGGCCGACACAGAGCAATTGGCGCGCATGGCCGTCGGCGTGCAGCCGGAAATCGGTGTAGACGTGCGCCTGGCCGTCGCCGAGGCCGGCGCCGACCAGGCTGTTCTCGTCGAGCAGTGCGCGCGCCAGCGCTTCGCCGTCGGATGCGTCCGCGTGCGTGACGAGCATGCGCAGGCCGACGATCCATTCGCCGGGCATCGCGGCGAGCCAGTCGGCGGGCGGCGCGCGCAGCGGCCGTGCCTCGAACGTCGTCGCCGGCTCCTCGAGCAGGTGCCAGAAGGTGTAGGTCTGGAACTCGGTGTGCGCCTCCCAACGCAGGTGCAGGCCGTCGAGGTCGATGCTCAGGTGATTGGCGCCCTCGGCCGGCGCCGGCAGGCCGTGCGCGCTCAGCAGGACCTGCAGGTGCGCCCGCGCCGCGGCGTTCGTCGTCAGCAGCGCCAGATGGGTCAGCATCGCGGGCGCCGTCATCTGCTCGTAGGGACGGGCGTGGACTTCGTTGTGCAGCGCGGCGCGCTGCGGGTGTGGCGTGAGCATCACAGTCTCCTCGCGCCGATTATTCCAGCCGGAGTGGCGGCCCTACGCTTCCTCGACGAAGACCGACTCCCGCCTGCTGCGGATCGACGGCAGCATGACGACGACGATCAACAGCGTCGCCGCGACGAGCAGCCCCGCCGACAGCGGGCGCGTGACGAAGGTGCTCCAGTCGCCGCGCGAGATGAGCAGCGCGCGGCGCAGGCTCTCCTCCATCATCGGCCCGAGGATGAAGCCCAGCAACAGCGGCGCGGGCTCGCAGCCGAGCTTGTAGAACAGGTAGCCGACGACGGCGAAGGCGGCGCCGACGTAGACGTCGAACGGATTGTTGTTCAGCGTATACAGGCCGACGCAGCAGAAGACGACGATCGCCGGAAAGAGGAAGCGGTACGGCACGCTCAAGAGCCGGATCCAGATGCCGATCAGCGGCAGGTTCAGGACGACGAGCATTGCGTTGCCGACCCACATCGACGCGATCAGGCCCCAGAACAGGTCGGGGTTGCTCGTCATCACCTGCGGGCCGGGCTGGATGCCCTTGATCGTCATCGCGCCGATCATCAGGGCCATCACCGCATTGGGCGGAATGCCGAGCGTGAGCATCGGGATGAACGAGGTCTGGGCGCCGGCGTTGTTGGCCGATTCCGGCGCCGCGACGGCGCGGATGTTGCCTTCGCCGAACGGCACCTCGCCCGCGCGGCGGGGCATCTTCTTCTCGAGCGTATAGGCGGCGAACGACGACAGCAGCGCACCGCCGCCCGGCAGCACGCCGAGCACCGAGCCGAGCCCGGTGCCGCGCAGCACGGCGGGCCAGGCGTCGCGAAAGTCCTGGCGCGTCGGCCACAGGCCCGAGACGCGCTTGGCGAAGACCTCGCGATGCTCGGCCGGCTTGCCGAGGTTGGCGATGATTTCGGAGAACCCGAACACGCCCATCGCGATGGCGACGAAATTGATGCCGTCGGTCAGTTCGGGAATGTCGAAGCTGTAGCGCGCGACACCCGAGATGACGTCGGTATTGACCTGGCCGAACAGCAGGCCGAGCAGGATCATCGCGATCGCCTTCAGCAGCGACCCGGACGCGAGGACGACGGCGCCGATCAGCCCGAGCACCATCAGCGAAAAGTATTCCGCCGGGCCGAATTCGAAGGCGAGCGCGGTCAGCGGCGGCGCGAACATCGCGATGACGACGGTCGCGACGCAGCCGGCGAAAAACGAGCCGAGCGCCGCCGCGGCGAGCGCGGCGCCGGCACGGCCCTTGCGCGCCATCTGGTAGCCGTCGATCGCGGTCACGACCGAGCTCGACTCGCCGGGCACATTGATCAGGATCGCGGTCGTCGAGCCGCCGTATTGCGCGCCGTAGTAGATGCCGGCGAGCATGATCAGGGCCGGCGTCGCGTCCAGCGCATAGATCGACGGCAGCAGCATCGCGATCGTCGCCACCGGGCCGAGGCCGGGCAGCACGCCGATCAGCGTGCCGAGTACCGCACCGGCAAACGCATACAGCAGGTTCTGCAGCGTGAAGGCAACGCCAAAGCCGAGCGCAAGATTGGCAAGCAGGTCCATGCGCCGGGATCAGGGAAGCGGCAACGACGGCAGGAGCGGAATCGTCAGGTTCAGGCCCCAGATGAAGATCGCCCAGCTCGACGCCGTCAGCACGATCGCGTTGACGATCACCTCGACCGGATGAAATTCGTCGCCCGCGAGCGCGGCAGCGACGACGACCAGCGGCAGCGTGACGACGAGCCCCAGATGCGGCAGCAGCCAGCCGAACAGCAGCACCGCACCGACGACCAAGCCGAGCGGCCGCCAGGCGATGGCGCCGATCGGGTCGCCGTCGGCGCGCTCGACGCTGAGCGCGTTGAACAGGATGACGGCGCCGAGCAGCGCCGTCAGCAGCCCGAGGCCGAACGGAAAGAAGCCCGGGCCGGGGTGGGCCGAATCGCCGAAGCGGTACAGGGTCGCGCCCCAGGCAAAGCCGAGGCCCGCCGCGACGAACATCAGACCGGACCAGAAATCGCGCTGGCTCTTGATTTTCATCGGTACCTTCCCGCAAACAACAAGGGAGCGATTCTAGGGAGCCCGCCCCGCGCCGGTCAGTAACGGCCAGCCAACGCCCCGTGGCGCCGTGCATCGCACCCAATCGCATTCGACGCCGCGTCTCGTGCAGTTCGTCGCACCGCCCTCGCCCCGAACCGACATCTGCATACACTTGCCGGCTTGATCCGAAATATGAAAGGAAGGCCCATGCGAAAGCTGTGGCTGTTCGGAGGCGCCGCCGCGGTGATCGCCGCGGGTGCCGCCTTCGTGGTGCTGTCGGGTGCCAAGAGCCCCCCGCACGGCGCCGACGGCAAGGCAAAGAAGCCCGAGGTCACACTCGAGTTCACGTCGCGCGAGGTGGTCAGCCCGAAGAATGTCGCGCTGCCGCGGCGCATCGAGTTCTCCGGCTCGCTCGTCGCGCCGCGCACCGCGATCGTCCGTGCGAAGGCGGCCGGCACCTTGCTCGACCTGAAGGTCGACGAGGGAAGCCGGGTGCGCGCCGGGCAGGTGCTGGGCGCGATCGACCTGTCGGATCTGCAGGCGCGCGTGGCGGACCGCGCCGCGGCGGTCGATGCCGCCAAGGCGGCGCTCGAGGAAGCGCAGCGCCAGCATACGGCCGCGACCGGCCTGGCGGCGCAGAATTTCATCTCGCCGACGGCGCTGCAGACCTCGCAATCCAAGCTCGACGCGGCGAGCTCGCAGCTCAAGTCGGCGCAGGCCCAGCTCACGACCGCCCGCATCGGCGTGAGCGAGGCCAACCTCGTCGCGCCGATCGGCGGCGTCGTCGCCAAGCGCAGCGTCGTGCCGGGCGAGAAGCTCAGCATGGAGCAGCCGGTGCTGACGATCGTCGATCTCGCCGAGCTCGAGCTGGCCGGCGCGGTCGGCACGCACGAAGTGTCGCTGCTCGCGCCGGGCATGCCGGTTGACGTGCGCGTCGAAGGCGTCGACCAGCCGGTCGCCGGCAAGCTGATCCGCATCTCGCCCGCCGCCGAGCCGGGAACGCGCGCGATCGGCGTCACGATCGCGATCGCCAATCCGCAGGAGAAATTTCGCGCCGGGCAGTACGCGCTCGCCAGCATCGTGCTGCCCGACAGCGGGCTGCACCTGACGGTGCCGGCGCTCGCGATCGTCAATGTCGCCGGGCAGGATCACGTCTGGCTGATCGATCGCGGCGCGCTCGTGCGCCGCGCGGTCACGACCGGCCGCCGCGACGATGCACGCGGCCTGGTCGAGGTGATCGCCGGACTGACGCCGGCGGCGCAGGTGCTCGCCGCGGGCTACGACAACCTGCGCGAAGGCGCGAAGGCGGTCGTCGTCGAGCGCACCGGGCCGACGGCCTCGGCCGCCGCATCGACCGTGGTGCGCTGAGGGGCCTGGCATGTGGATCACCCGCGTCTCGATCAACAACCCGGTCTTCGCCACGATGGTGATGGTGGCGCTGTGCGTGCTGGGCATCTTCTCGTACGTGCGGCTGGGGGTCGAGCAGCTGCCCGACGTCGCGCCGCCGGTCGCCTTCGTCGACGTCGTCTATCCGGGCGCGTCGCCCGAGGCGGTCGAGCGCGAACTGACGAAGGTGATCGAGGAGGCGCTCAACAGCATCGCCGGCGTCAAGCAGATCACGTCGCGCAGCTTCGAGGGCCGCAGCCAGACGAGCGTCGAGTTCACGCTGAACGCCGACATGGGCAAGGCGATGCAGGATGTGCGCGACCGCATCGCCGTCGTGCAGTCGGCGTTTCCGCAGGATGCGAAACCGCCGACGATCAGCCGCTTCGACAACGAGAACAGCCAGCCGGTCGTGACGATGGCGCTCGTCTCGCCGGCGCGCAGCGCGCGCGAGCTGTCGATCCTCGGCGAGCAGATCGTCGGCAAGCGGCTGCAAAGCGTCGAGGGCGTCGCGCGCGTCGACATCTCGGGGCTCGCGACGCGCGAGGTGCGCGTCGACCTCGACCCGGCGCGGCTGCGCGCCTACGCGATCACGCCGGGCGAGATCTCGACCGCGCTCGCCGCGGCGAACGCCGACCAGCCGGTCGGGCTGCTGACGAATGCGAAGCAGGACACCATCCTGCGCGTCGAGGGCCGGGTGCGCGACCCGAAGCAGTTCGCCAATGTCGTCGTCGCGCACCGCGGCGACCTGGCGCTCACGCTCGCCGACCTCGGACAGGTGGTCGAGCGCGAGCGCGAGCCCGATTCGATGGCGCGCATCAACGGCCAGCGCGCGATCAATTTCAACGTCTTCAAGCAGCAGGACGCGAATGTCGTCGCCACCGGCGACGCGGTGCAGGCGAAGATGGAGGAGATCCGCAAGAGCCTGCCGTCCGACGTCGAACTGCGGCTGATCTACGCGTCGAGCGACTTCGTCAAGAGCTCGCTCGTCGGCCTGCAGCACACGCTCGTCGAGGGCGCGCTGCTGACGGTGGCGATCGTCTTCCTGTTCCTGCACTCGTGGCGCTCGACGATCATCACCGGCCTCACGCTGCCGATCTCGGTGATTTCCAGCTTCATCGCCGTCTATGCATTCGGCTTCACGCTGAATTTCATGACGATGATGGCGCTGTCGCTGTGCATCGGATTGCTGATCGACGATGCGATCGTGGTGCGCGAAAATATCGTGCGCCACGTCCACATGGGCAAGGGCCACCGGCGCGCCGCGCTCGAGGGCACCGACGAGATCGGCCTGGCGGTGATGGCGACGACGTTCGCGATCTGCGCCGTCTTCGTCCCGGTCGCGTTCATGAAGGGCATCGTCGGCCGCTTCTTCTTCCCGTTCGGCATCACCGTCACCGTCGCGGTGCTCGTCAGCCTGTTCGTCAGCTTCACGCTCGACCCGATGCTATCGAGCGTCTGGAAGGATCCGCCCTCGGAGCACCTGAAGAAGCTCTGGGGCGTCGGCCACCTGATCCGCGCCACCGATCGCGGGCTCGAACGGATGCACGCGCTCTACGAAACCTTGCTGCGCTGGGCATTCAGCGCCAGGCGCTTTCGGCTCTGGCTGCCCGCCTACGGCCGCCCGTTCGATGCCGATGCGAAGCGCGACAAGACCGCACCGCGCAGCCTGCGCCGGGCGACGCTGACGCCGCGCGGCGCGATTCTCTGGATCGGCGTCGCGAGCTTCGTCGCCGCGCTCGGGCTTGCGCCGCTCGTCGGCACCGAATTCATTCCGCAGACCGACCAGAGCTTCACCCAGCTCGGCATCCGCCTGCCGGTCGGCGCGAGCCTCGAACGCAGCGACGCCAAGGTGCGCCAGGTGGAGGAGATCGTTGCAGCCTTCCCCGAAGTCAGGAATGTCGCGACCAGCGTCGGCGGCGAGGGCACCGGCCTGTCGGTCGGACGCAATCAGGCATCGCTCAATATCGGCCTCGTCGACCGCAGCGAGCGCAAGCGCTCGCAGAAGCAGATCGAGGATGCGATCCGCGAGAAGATCGCGAAGATCCCGGGCATCGACGTCTCGGTCGGCTTCGACCGGCCGATCTTCGTCACGATCCTCGGCAGCGACCCGGAGATGCTCGCCAAGCTGTCGCAGGACTTCGCCGCGAAGATCGCGCAGATCCCCGGCACGACCGACATCGAACTGTCGTACAAGCCGGGGCTGCCGACCTACGCAGTGCGCGTCAAGCCGGGCGCGGCACGCGAACTCGGGCTCACCGCGCAGCAGCTCGCGGCCAACATGCGCGCCTACGTCACCGGCGATGTCGCGACCTACTGGACGACCCCCGATGGCGAGCAGGTCGAGGTGCTGCTGCGGCTGCCCGAGGAGCGGCGCGAGCGCGTCGAGCAGATGCGCAACCTGCCGGTGGCCTTCGCGAAGGACGGCACGCCGATCACGCTCGACTCGGTGGCGACGATCGAGCGCGTCGAGAACCCGGCCGTGATCCGGCGCCAGAGCCTGCAGCGGCGCGAGGCGATCTTCGCCGGCGTGAAGGACCGGCCGGCGGGCGACGTCGGCGCCGAAGTGCAAAAGCTCGTCAAGGAAACGACGCTCCCGCCGGGCTTCTCGTTCGACGTCGGCGGCGCGACGCGCGACCAGGAAGAGGCCTTCGCGGCGATGCTCGGCGCGATGGCGCTGGCCGTGATCTTCATCTACATCGTGCTCGCAAGCCAGTTCGCGAGCTTCTTGCAGCCGATCGCGATCATGGCCTCGCTGCCGCTCGCGCTGATCGGCGTCATGCTCGCGCTGCTGCTGTGGCGCAGCACCTTGAACATCTTCTCGATGATCGGCCTCGTGATGCTGATGGGGCTCGTGACGAAGAACGCGATCCTGCTCGTCGACTTCGCCAATCACGGCTTGAAGGCGGGTCTGTCGGTGCCCGAAGCCCTGTTGCGCGCGGGCCAGATCCGGATGCGGCCGATCCTGATGACGACCGCGGCGATGGTCTTCGGCATGCTGCCGCTCGCCCTCGCGCTCAACGACGGCGGCGAGATCCAGGCCCCGATGGGGCGCGCGATCATCGGCGGCGTGATCACGTCGACCCTGCTCACGCTCGTCGTCGTGCCGGTGCTCTGGAGCTATCTCGTGCGCGAACGCAAGTCCGCATCGGCGCCGATCGGCAGCGAAGCGGCCCACCGCGAGCCGCCGGGCGGCGCGCTGCCGGCGAAGTAGGAACTTGCGCGGTCAGACTTTCACCGCAACGCGACGATGTCGCTCGGGGCGCGGCCACGGCTCCCTGCGACGCTGAATCGCAACGGCCGCCCGGCATGCGCGATCGCGGTGGCGCCGAAGCCGGCGCGGGGCAAGCCGCGACGCTTCGGCGAGGCGGTCGGCTGCGCCGACTGCCCTGCGGTGCTCGCAGCCAGGGCCACGGCGCACAACTCACTTCGCGCCCGCAGGGCGCGAAGTGAGTTACGCGGCACGACCCCGGTGCGAGTACCGCAGTGCAGTCGCCGCCAAGCGGCGACCGCCGCAGCATGAGCCGCTGGCGGGTGACGCCTGACGCGGCGCGCCGAATCGCCATGAGCCGGAATTCCCAGGCACACGCCTCGCCTTGAGTGAACCTAAGTACTGCAGTTGAACGCTCATCGACGCCGATTTTTTCAACGCTGGCGCGGGGTTGACGCTATTTGGCACACTCACCCGATGAGTGAAGCCGACGAACCGAGGAAGACCGCGCTGGCGCAGGCCAGCGCGCAGGCGATGGCGATCGACACGATGGGCGGTCGCGTGCACGTGCGCTGGGACGACACGGCCCAAGCCACGCCGCACGGACAGATCGTGTTCTTTGCCGAATTCCTGGCCACGGCCGGTGTGTTCGATCGCTGGGTAGACAGCTGCCCACTGAGCTACAGCAGCCCCAACGCATCGCGACCTCGCGACGTGCTGGGCACGCTGATGCTGGGCATCCTGGCCGGCAGCAAACGCTACGCGCACATCGCCGGCGTTCGCGGCGACGCCGTGGCGGCCAAGGCCTTGGGACTGCATGGCATGGTCAGCGAAGACTCGGTGCGCCGCGCGTTGGCGGCGATGAAGCCCGAAGCCAGCGAACCCTGGATGCGCAGCGCGCTGATGTCCAGCGTGCGCGGCGCGCTGGATCGGCCCTGGGTGCTTGACATCGACGCCACCATCAAGCCGCTGTACGGCCGGCAGCAAGGTGCCGAGATCGGCTACAACCCGCACAAGCCGGGACGCCCCAGCCACGTGCTGCACACCTTCTGGGTGGGCAACCTGCGCCTGGTACTCGACGCCGTGCTCGGCTCGGGCAAGCAGCACACCTCGGGACACGCCAAGGCAGCGATGGCGCGGCTGCTCGACGAACTGGGCGACAGGGCCCCGGCGCTGGTGCGCGGGGACTGCGGCTACGGCAACGAGGACATCATCGACGTGTGCGAGCAGCGCGGCTTGAGCTACCTGCTGCGGCTGCGCAAGACGGCCAACGTGAAGCGGCTGATCGAGCGGCTGTTCCGGCGCGAGGACTGGACGCGCGCCAGCGAAGCCAGCCAGGGCTGGCAGGCCATCGAGGACGAACTGCGCCTGAGCGGCTGGAGCCGTGCGCGCCGCGTGGTGGTGCTGCGCCGGCGCATCAAGCGCGACATCGCGCTGACGGTCAAGCGCAAGGGCAAGAACGATCGCGGCGATCAACTCGTGCTGGCACTGCCGTACGACGAGGTGCAGGACAACGCACATCTGTGGGAGTACACCGTGCTGGCGACCAACGCGAGCTACGACATTGCCGCCATCGGCCAGCTCTACCGCGACCGCTGCGACTGCGAGAACGGCTTCGACGAACTGAAGAACCAATGGGGCTGGGGCGGCTTCACGACGCACGACATGCACCGCAGCCAGCTCACCGCACGCGCCGTGGCGCTGGTCTACAACTGGTGGAGCTGGTACGTGCGCGCGGCCAATCCGCAGGCGCGGCGCGAGGCGCTGACGAGCCGCCCGCTGCTGCTGGCCGCCGTGGGTCGAGCCACCAGCAGCGGCAACCAGACCACGCTGTACCTCACGCCGATGCACGCCGAAGCCGGGTTGATCAAGTCCATGATCGCCAACGTTCATGCGGCTATCCGGCATGTCAGGTCGGCTGCGGAGCAGTTGCCAAAGCTTGACCGCTGGCGAGCACTCCTGGACTACATCTGCCTGCGCATCGTCGGCCAGATCAGCCTGCCAACCCCGCCGCCGACGCTCGCGGCGCCTGGATAGCTGCTGTTTTTAGGGTGAAAGCACGCGAGCTGAATCGGACGACCACGCCGGCCGATCATTGCAACGGCGCGCCGGGCAGACTGCGACTACG
>CALMIL010000183.1 GCA_937864005.1 uncultured Burkholderiales bacterium | reverse complement strand
TAGGCGTAAGCCAACAGATTTACAGTCTGCCCCCTTTAGCCACTCGGGCACCCCTCCACGCAGAGCCCGCGAGTGTATCACGACTGCGGCGACGCCGCGGATGTCGGCGATGCCACGCCCGACAGCTGGGCAAGCACACCATCGCACCAGGCCCGGATGCGCCCCGGCGTATCGGTGGCGCCGGCAATCATATTGACCGATCGCTGGCTCAGATGCCGGGCATAGGCGACGCGCGGCCCGTCGCGGCGGCAGTCGGCCAGCGCGCGCAGCGCCGCGTGGGCCTGGGCGCCGCAGGCGATGACGACCTGCAAGCCGTCGATCTCGGCGCGCAACCGATCCAGATTGACGTCGGCCAGCACTTCGGCCTCGGTCGGCACCGACCGGCCGGTGAGTTTCGGATATTCGACGGTGGGCCAGGAGTTGGTGATCACATACTCCGATCGCGAACTGCTGCGGAAGATGTCGGGCAGGCTGCGGTTCAGTTCGATCAGCGCCCGCGCCAGATTCGCCCCGGTACCGGCGGCGCAGGGGTAGCCGCGGCTCGCTTCGAAGCGCCCAGGGCAGATGAAGACGAAGCCGACCGTCGCGCCCGGGCAGGGCTGCAAATGCGGCGAGCCCATCAGCCGAACAGCGCCGCCAGCGCGGCGCCCGGATCGTTGGCGCGCATGAACGCCTCGCCGACCAGAAACGCGTCGACACCGGCCCTGCGCAGGCGCTGGACATCGCCGCGCGCGAGGATGCCCGACTCGGTGACGAGCAGTCTGTCCGCCGGCAGCCGCGGCCGCAGTTCGAGCGTCGTATCGAGCGAGACCTCGAAGCTGCGCAGGTTGCGGTTGTTGACCCCGACGAGCGGCGTCGCGAGCGCGAGCGCGCGATCGAGTTCAGCGCCGTCGTGCACCTCGACGAGAACCGCCATGCCAAGCGCATGTGCCTGCGCTTCGAGATCGGCGAGTTGCGCATCGTCGAGGCACGCCACGATCAGCAGCACCGCGTCGGCCCCCATCGCCCGCGCTTCGGCAACCTGGTAGGCGTCGATCACGAAGTCCTTGCGCAGCACCGGCAGCGTGCAGGCGGCGCGCGCCTGCGCCAGATAGGCGGCCGAGCCCTGGAAGAACTGCGCATCGGTCAGCACGCTCAGGCACGCCGCGCCGCCCGCGGCATAGCTCGCCGCAATCTCGGCCGGTACGAAGTGCTCGCGCAGCACGCCCTTGCTCGGGCTCGCCTTCTTCACCTCGGCGATCACGGCCGCCTGCCCGACGCCGATCCGCGCCCGCAGCGCGGCGGCGAAGTCGCGAACGCCGGCCAGCGCCTCGGCGTCGCGTCGCAGCGACGCGTAGTCGCGCCGGCGACGCGCGGCGGCGACCTCCTCGCGCTTGACGGCGACGATGCGTTCGAGGATGTCGCTCACTGGCGCACCCTGCGGCCTTCGGCCGGTCCCGCCGAGCGAGATCGAGCCCACGGCGCACGCAAGTGGCCCTTTCGGGGCCAGGGCGGCCGGACGGGGCTCATCATGCCGCCGCAAGCGCCTGCGCGCCGGCGATGAACTGGTGCATCTTCGCCAGTGCCTGGCCCGAGTCGAGAGCCTCATTCGCGAGCCCGATGCCGTCGGCGATCGACGGCGCGACGTTCGCCGCATAGAGCGCAACGCCGCTGTTGAAGACGACGATATCGCGCGCCGGCCCCGGCTCGCCGTCGAGCACCGAGCGCAGCAACGCCTTGCTCTGCTCGGGCGTATCGACCTTGAAGGCGCGGTTGCTCGCCATCGCGAGGCCGAAATCCTCGGGGTGGATTTCGTATTCGCGCACCGCGCCGTCCTTCAGTTCGCCGACCATCGTCGCCGCACCGACCGACACCTCGTCCATGCCGTCGCGGCCGTAGACGACGAGCGCATGCTCGGCACCGAGGCGCTGCAGCGCGCGCACCTGGATGCCGACCAGGTCCGGGTGGAAGACGCCCATCAGGATATTCGGCGCACCGGCCGGATTGGTCAGCGGCCCGAGGATGTTGAAGATCGTTCGCACGCCGAGTTCGCGCCGCACCGGCCCGACGTTCTTCATCGCCGGATGGTGGTTCGGCGCGAACATGAAGCCGATGCCGGTCTCGGCGATGCAGCGCGCGATCGCCTGCGGCGTGAGCGCGAGCGGCACGCCGAGCGATTCCAGCACGTCGGCGCTGCCGGACTTGCTCGACACGCCGCGGTTGCCGTGCTTGCTGACGCGCGCGCCACAGGCGGCGGCGACGAACATGCTGCAGGTCGAGATATTGAAAGTGTGCGAGCCGTCGCCGCCGGTGCCGACGATATCGACCAGATTCGTCTTGTCGGCAACCTCGACATGCGTCGCGAACTCGCGCATCACCTGCGCCGCCGCGGTGATCTCGCCGATCGTCTCCTTCTTCACACGCAGGCCGATCAGGAATGCGGCCATCATCGGGTGCGACATCTCGCCGCCCATGATGCGGCGCATCAGCGCGAGCATCTCGTCGTGGAAGATCTCGCGGTGCTCGATGACGCGCGTCAGGGCTTCGGTATCGGTGATCGTCATGCTTTCGGGTCCTCTCGCGTCAGGTATTCGCGCATCGCGGCGACGGCGCGGTCCACGCCTTCGGCATCGACGTCCAGATGGGTGACGAAGCGCAGCCGATAAAGGCCGGTCGCGAGCACGCCGCGCGACTTCAGATGATCCAGCAGCCCGGCGGCTCGATCGGCAGCGACATCGACGAATACGATGTTCGACGCCGGCGTCTCGACCGCGACGCCCGGCAGGTCTTCGAGCCCGGCGGCGAGGCGGCGCGCGTTGGCATGGTCCGCGGCGAGGCGATCGACGTGATGGTCGAGCGCGTGCAGCGCCGCGGCCGCCAGCACCCCGGCCTGGCGCATGCCACCGCCCGCCATCTTGCGCCAGCGGTGCGCGCGGGCGATGAAGCCGCGGCTGCCGCACAGCGCCGAGCCGACCGGCGCACCGAGACCCTTCGAGAAGCACACAGACACGCTGTCGAAATGCTGCGCGATCTCGAGCGCGCGCACGCGCACGTCGCCGCCGAGCGCGGTCGCCGCATTGAAGAGCCGCGCGCCGTCGAGGTGCGTCGCGAGCCCGCGCGCATGCGCAAGCGCCGTCGCGTCGCGCAGGTAGGCGAGCGGCAGCACCTTGCCGCCGAGCGTGTTCTCGAGGCACAGCAGCCGGCTCTTCGCGAAGTGCGCATCGTCGGGCTTGATCGCGGCCTCGATGTCGGAGAGCAACAGCGTGCCATCGGCCTGGTGCGCGATCGGCTGCGGCTGCACGCTGCCGAGCACCGCCGCGCCGCCGCCCTCCCAGCGGTAGGTGTGCGCCATCTGGCCGACGATGTACTCGTCGCCGCGCTGGCAGTGGCTCATGATCGCGACCAGGTTGCTCTGCGTCCCGCTCGGCACGAAGAGTGCCGCCTCGAAGCCGAGCATCGCGGCGATGCGCTGCTGCAGCGCGTTGACGCTCGGGTCGTCGCCGAACACGTCGTCGCCGACTTCGGCGCGCGCCATCGCCGCGCGCATCGCCGGCGTCGGGCGGGTGACGGTATCGCTGCGCAGATCGACAAGCTTCGTCATGCGGCCGCCTCCCACAAGTTCGTTGCCTCTTGCCGACACGCGCGGTCGGCGGCTCGGCCGCATTGCGCGGGTCGATCCCCGTAAACGGTGCCCCTCGCCCTTCGCTTCATGCGGCCGCCTCCAGGAAATTCTTCAGCATCGCGTGCCCGTGCTCGCTCAGGATCGATTCGGGATGGAACTGCACGCCTTCGAGCGGCGTCGCCGTGCGGGCGAGGTCGCGCCGGCGCACGCCCATGATCTCGCCGTCTTCGGATGTGGCCGTGACCTCGAGGCTCGCCGGCAGCGACTCGCGCTCGATCGCGAGCGAGTGGTAGCGGATCACCGTGAACTCGTCGGGCAAGCCGGCGTAGACGCCGCGCCCGTCGTGGCGCACGACGCTCGTCTTGCCGTGCATCAGCCGCTGCGCCCGAACGACCGTGCCGCCGAGCGCCGCACCGATCGCCTGATGCCCGAGGCACACGCCAAGGATTGGCAGCTTGCCTGCGAACTCGCGGATCGCGTCGATGCAGATGCCCGCCTCGGCCGGCGTGCACGGCCCGGGCGAGAGCACGAGCCGATCGGGCGCGAGCCCGGCGATGCCATCGAGCGTGATCTCGTCGTTGCGAAAGACGCGCACCTCCTCGCCGAGCTCGCCGAAGTACTGCACCAGGTTGTAGGTGAACGAGTCGTAGTTGTCGATCATCAGCAGCATGATCAGAACCCCTCCTCGACCAGTTCCGCCGCGCGGATCAGCGCCCGCGCCTTCGCCTCGGTCTCCTTCCACTCCATCTCGGGCACCGAATCGGCGACGATGCCTGCCGAGGCTTGCACGTGAAGCATGCCGTCCTTGACGATGCCGGTGCGGATCGCGATCGCCACGTCCATGTCGCCGGCGAAGCTGAGATAGCCGCACGCGCCGCCGTAGATGCCGCGCTTGACGGGCTCCAACTCGTCGATGATCTGCATCGCGCGCACCTTGGGCGCGCCGGTCAGCGTGCCGGCGGGGAAGGTCGCGCGCAGCACGTCCAGGTTCGTCATGCCGTCTTCGAGCAGGCCCTCGACGTTGCTGACGATGTGCATCACGTGCGAGTAGCGCTCGACGACGAACGCCTCGGTCACTTTCACCGTGCCTGTCCTGGCGATGCGGCCGATGTCGTTCCTCGCGAGGTCGATCAGCATCACGTGCTCGGCGCGCTCCTTCGGGTCGGCGAGCAGTTCGGCTTCGAGCGCCTTGTCCTGCTCGGGCGTCGCGCCGCGCGGCCGGGTGCCGGCGAGCGGGCGGATCGTCACCTTCTCGCCCTCGGGCACGTGCTCGTGGCGCACCAGGATCTCGGGGCTCGCGCTGACGATCTGGAACTCGCCCATGTCGTAGAAGAACATGTACGGCGACGGATTGAGCGAGCGCAGCGCGCGATAGAGCGACAGCGGGCTTTCGGCATAGCGCTTCGTCAGGCGCTGGCCGATCTGCACCTGCATCATGTCGCCGGCGGCGATGTAGTCCTTCGCCTTCTCCACCGCGGCGAGGTAGTCGTCCTTCGCGAACTCGCGCAGCACGCCTTGCGCCGCGGCCCGCCGCACCGGCGGCGCGGTCACGCTGTACCTGAGCTTGTCGCCGAGTTCGGCCAGACGGCGCTTGGCCTTGAAGTAGGCCTCCGGCTCGGCGGGATTCGCATAGACGATCAGGTACAGCCTGCCCGAGAGGTTGTCGATGACCGCGAGTTCCTCGCATTGCAGCAGCAGGATGTCGGGCGTATCGATGCCGCCCGCCTTCCAAGTCTTCGCGAGCCGCGGCTCGATATAGCGCACCGCGTCGTAGCCGAAATAGCCGGCCAGGCCACCGCAAAAACGCGGCAGCCCCGGACGCAGCGCGACCTTGAAGCGCCGCTGGTAGGCCT
Source organism: uncultured Burkholderiales bacterium (assembly GCA_937864005.1). Classification (GTDB taxonomy): domain Bacteria; phylum Pseudomonadota; class Gammaproteobacteria; order Burkholderiales; family Burkholderiaceae_C; genus CAIKUF01. The sequence continues at coordinate 4 of CALMIL010000183.1, read as the reverse complement.
CGAT
>CALMIL010000182.1 GCA_937864005.1 uncultured Burkholderiales bacterium | reverse complement strand
GCCACCGCGCTGGGCGGCGTGATGACGCTCGTCGGCGAGCCGCAGAATCTGCTGATCGGCTCGCTGGCCGGCTGGGACTTCCGCGAGTTCTTCGTCCGCATGGCGCCGGTGTCGATCCCGGTCGTCATTGCCGGGCTGCTGACGTGCGTGCTGCTCGAGCGGCTGCGCCTGTTCGGCTACGGCGCCGAGCTGCCCGAATCAGTGCGTGCGGTGCTCGTCGCCTACGAGCAGGCCGAGAGCCTGCGGCGCAACCGGCGCGATACCGCGGTGCTCGTCACGCAGGCCGGCGTGCTCGTCTTCCTGATCGCCGGCCTGGCGCTGCACCTGACCGCCGTCGGGCTGATCGGCGTCTCGGTGATCATCCTCGCGACCGCGTTCCTCGGCATCGTCGACGAGCGGCGGCTCGGCCGCGCGTTCGAGGAGGCGCTGCCCTTCACCGCGCTGCTGGTGGTGTTCTTCGCCGTCGTCGCTGTGATCCACGACCAGCACCTGCTGCGGCCGGTCTTCGGCATGGTGCTCGAACTGCCGCGCGAGCTGCAGCCGCCGGCGCTGTACATCGTCAACGGCATTCTCTCGACGATGACCGAGAACGTCTTCATCGCCACCGTATTCATCACCGAGGTCAGCGACGCGCTCGCCAGCGGCCGCATCGACCGCGCGCAGTTCGACCTGCTGGCGGTGGCGGTGAATACCGGGACCAACGTACCCAGCGTCTCGACGCCCAACGGGCAGGCGGCATTCCTGTTCCTGCTGACCTCGGCGCTGGCACCGTTGATCCGGTTGTCCTACGTGCGCATGACGCTGATGGCGCTGCCCTACACGGTGGCGATGACGCTGACCGGTTTCGTGGCGGTGACCTGGCTGCTCTAGGGCGGCAGGGCGCGGGCCGGCGACGCACGGCTCTACGAAGCGCAGGCAGCCCGCACACGGGCGGGCGACACCGCCTGCGCGCCGGCGATGGAACCGATCCGCCTCGCCTCCCCTTTCGCGCCGCAGTGGGCCCGCACCACCAGCCCCCGAAAGCCGCTCCGCCGCCGTCCGGGTCGCCCGCCGCGGCGGCGGCAAACGCCGACTGGTGGTGTCACTTCGACGGCCAGCGCCCCGCGAGCCCCGTCGAGCGCGCCGCCCCGGCCCGGGGATCACCTTCGGACGGAGCGATCGAAATCACCGCGCCGATACATCGCTGGTCGTGTCCACGATGATCGACATGTAACAAGGCGATATTTTTCGATGTATTCGTACTAATATAACGCTGTCTCTACTTTTCCGGTATTCGCCATGCACCCGTCCTCCAAGTTCCTCGTCATCGGTCGCGCGCTGACCGCCTGCGCCCTCGCCGTCGTCTTCGGCGCCCATGCCCAGACCACGACCCAGTTCAAGCTCAGCGGCGCCATCGATAGGCCAGGGACCTTCGACCTCGCCGCGCTCGAGGCGCTACCGGCGATCCAGCAGACGGTGACGTACCAGAGCGGGTCGGGCGAGCAGACCCACACCTTCGTGGGCGCCTCGCTGTGGGGAATGCTGAACTCGGCCGGCATCCAGACGGACCCGGCAATCCGCAACGACCGGAACAACCGTATCGTGGTGGCCCAGGGCAGCGACGGCCATCGCGGCGTCTATTCGCTGGGCGAGTTGAACCCGAGCTTCGGCAACGTGCAGTCGCTGGCAGCCTATGCGGCGGTGATCGATGGCTCGACGGTACCGCTGGGCGACAGCGGCTTCGCGCGCAGCACGGCGCCCGGCGACGTCCGTGGCGGACGCTACGTATCCAACCTGACCGACGTGCAGTTGCAGCGCACGGCATCGACCGTCACCGGCATCGGCGGCGGCCCGTCCACCAGCTTCACGGTCAGCGGCGACGTGCTGAACCCGATGACTTTCGACCGGGATGCGCTGCTGGCGCTGCCGTCGACGACGCAGCTGGTGGGCGCTGACGTCTACACCGGCGTCAGCTTCTGGGGCCTGCTGAACGACGTGGTCGGCATCAAGACCAACCCCGGCGTGCATAACGACCTGCTGGGCATGTACGTGGTCGCGACGGGCAGCGACGGCTACAAGGTGGCCTTCTCCATGGGCGAGCTCAGCCCCTCCTTCGGCAACAACCCGGACCTCATCGCCTATGACATCAACGACGAGCCCCTGTCGTTCAACGGGTTCGCGCGCTTGATCGTGCCCCACGACGGGCAGCGCGGACGCTTCGTGTCGAACCTGATCAGCCTGGAGGTATTCCACGCCTCCCCCATTCCGGAGCCGCAGACCTATGCACTGCTTGCGCTCGGCTTGCTGACGCTGGGCTGGCGCGCGCGGCGCGGCCGCAGCTGAAGGCCGGCGGTTCTCGAGCAAGTGTGGTCTTGCCACTTTGCCTGATTCCCCACGAGAGCGGGCCTGGTTTGGCCCGGCCTTGCGGGCGTTCGGAGGCGCAGAGGTAGTCGAGCGCGGCCGAGCAGGCTCTGCAAGGCGGGTCCAATCAAGGCGCAAAGCGCAGCCATGGCTCGGACGATGGCCAGCATCTGCAACGCAGAGCGGCCTGTTCGCGGAGGACGAGCGGTCATGACCGATGGGCTCTGAGCCGCTTGCTCAGGCCGCCTTCGCGTGAGGCTCGCGTCGTCGATCGGCACGCCGACGGCCCCGCGAGGCTCGAGCCCGAGTCCCGTCCTCGAGGCCGGGTGACCACCGCCATCGCCGGTGTGCCGCCTTAGACCTCGGCCGTCGCGCCGGCGTTGACCGCGCCCGGCGCCACGGCCGTCACGGTGCTTTCGTGCGTCGCGGTAGCGCTGCGCCGCGCCCGCCGGGCAGTCCGAGTTCGATCTGGTCATTGACGGCACCGACCCGGATGGAGCGCACCGCGCCGATCCACAGATCGCGCGCACCGGCCCTCATGTTCAGGGCCTTCGACACCAAGAAGTTCTGGCGCAGGCCCATGGCCTCGCGGCCCGGCATCGCGTCGATCGCGCCGCGGCGAACGCGCGAGAATGCAGTCCCGACCAAGCCGTGCCCGCCGGGCACTTGGAGCCGCGACACCATGCTGACCCTGACCCAGAATCTCGCCGTCGTCATCGCGGTGATGATCGTCTCGATGGGTTTCATGATCGGGCTGAACCGCGTCTGGCCGATCAGGAAGCGCTACTCGGGCAACGACCAGATCGGCTGGCAGCTCAGCGTGCTCGGCACGACCTACGCGGTCATCCTCGGCTTCATGCTCAACAGCGAGTGGAACAACTTTCGCACCGCGAGCCTCAACGTCGACCTCGAGGCTAGCGCGCTACGCAATGTCTTCCGCCTCGCCGAGGGGCTGCCGCAGCCGCAGCGCGAGCAGATGGAGGCGCTCACGCGCGGCTATGCGAAGGTCGCCATCGAGCAGGACTGGCCGCAGATGCAGCAAGGCGTGGTGCCCGAGGGCAGCCACGCCTTCAACGAGCGGATGTGGAAGACCCTGCTCGCGGTGCGCGCCGGCAGCGGCGCCGAGAGCATGGCGCTGGACCACGCACTGTCCGAGGTCGTCTCGCTTACGACCCACCGGCGCACCCGGTTGCTGCAAAGCAGCGAGGGCCTGCCGGCCATCTTCTGGTGCGTGCTGCTGGCCGGCGGCCTGATGACGACGCTGTCGGTATCGATGTTCGGCTCGGTGAGCCCGAAGCTGCACGCTTTCCAGGTATTCGCCGTCACGCTCCTCGTCACGCTCGCGATGCTCGCGATCGCCGATGTCGGCAGCCCGTTTCGCGGCTGGGTGCATATCGACGGCCTGCCCTTCGAGCGCGCGCTGCAGAACATGGCGGAGATCAGGTAGGGCGCAGCCGGTACGAGAGGATCGACGGCGTCGCGGACAGGCCGGCGAACCGGGCGCGGCGTGGCGCGGGCTCGACCCGATCGAGGCGCTGGGGGCCGCATGAAGCCAAGCGGCATGCGCTCGGAGCCGAGGCGGGCGCGGGGGCGAAATCAGGCATGTGGGCGACGCCCCGGACCCGCTACATTCGACGCTGACAAGCCGGGGAGGCGATATGACGCAAGCGCCAGGTATCTGTTTTCCTCCGGGACCGGACGGGAAGGCGAGTTCGCGCATTGCCGGGACGCGGATCATGGCCGCTGCGCTCGGCGCGCTCGACGCCGGCCACGCGAGCGAAGCGCTCGCCGAACCGCGCTGGCGCCACGCGTACCCGCTGCACTTCAGGCGGCTCGTCGCGGGTGCGATGCATTCGCACGAGGCCGCGCTCGCGAGTGCCCGCGCCGGCTTGGATGCGGCCTGGAACGAGCTTGCCTTCACCCGCGCCGACGGCACGGGCACGACGCTGCGCAAGGCGCTCGACGACGCCGCACCGGATCTCCACAGCACGACGTTTCAGGGCCGCGGCGACGCGAGACCCGAACCCTGGCGCGTGCCGCTGCGCGGCGCGCTGCTCGAGGGCGACGCGCTCGCGCGGCAGATCGACGACTGGCTGGCGCGCGGCATCATCGAAGCGAGCGCAGCGGCCGCGCTGCAGCGCTGCCGGCGCCATCCCGAATGGTTCGATCTGTCGGACCGCAGGCTCGTGCTGCTCGGCGCCGGCAGCGAGGCCGGGCCGCTGCGCTGGCTCGCGCGCTGGCGCGCCAACATCGTCGCGATCGACGTCGCGCGCGAGCCGGTCTGGCAGCGCATCGCCGGCATCGTGGCCGAAGGCAACGCGCGCCTCGTCGCGCCGCTGCGGCGGGCAGCGGCGAAGCAGGCCGGGCCCGCGCAGTGGGCGTCCGACGCCGGCGTCGACCTGCTCGCCGACGCGCCGGCCGCTGCGGCGTGGCTGCGCGCGATCGCCGCCCGCGAAGGCGGGCTCGACATCGCCGCCCTCGGCTACCTCGACGGCGAGCGCCACGTGCGTCTGTCGCTTGCGATGGACATGGTGCAGGCCGTGCTTTGCGGCGCCGATGCACGCACCACGCTCGCCTGGATGGCGACGCCGACCGACGTCTTCGCCATTCCCGAGGCCACCGCGCGGCGCGCGCTCGTCGCCTACGACGCGCGGCCCGCGCTGCAGCGCGGCCTGCAGGCGCCGCTGCGTCTCGCCGCGGGCGAGCGGCTGTTTCATCCGAATGTCGAGCGCATCGCGCACAACGACGCCGGGTTCGCCTGGGGTCTCGCAGACAGCCTCGTCGTCGAGCAGGGCCCGAACTACGCGCTTGCCAAGCGATTGCAGCAGTGGCGCGCCATCGTCGCGCGCGACGCGGGGCATCGCGCGGTGCTCAATATCGCGCCTTCGACGACGACCGAGACGGTCGTCAGGAACCCAGCGCTCGCCGCCGGATTCGCCGGTGCGAGCGCCTTCGGCATCGAGGTCTTCGAGCCGGCGACGACGAACGCAATCATGGCCGCGCTGTGGGTGCACGACCTGCGATCCGACGCTTCGGCGGCCGACCCGCGGCGCGAACTCGCGCATCCGCACGAACTCTTCATGGACAACGCCTGCCACGGCGGGCTGTGGACCGGCGCCTACCGCGCGCGCTCGGCGCTGCCGCTGGCCGCCGCGCTCGGTTGGCTGCGCGGCAGGCTGGGGCTCGACGACTCGGCCTGATCGTCTGCACGGGTCGCGCCTGCGCACGGCGCCGCGCAGCCCCGCTGGCGCGCTGCGGCCAGTTCAGTACTTCACCCGCGCGAAATACGTCTGCTGCGCCGCCTCGCGCGCCTGAGCGAGGGTGTGGATACCCTTCTCCGCAAGCAGCGGGATCATCTTCAGGAAGACCTCGGCGGTGACGATCGCGTCGCCGAGCGCGGTGTGGCGGCCCAGCACCGTGACGTCGAAGCGCGCGGCGATCTCCTCGAGGCTGTGCGACGCCTGGTTCGGATGGACGACGGCCGACAGCAGCAGCGTATCGAGCACCGGCTGGTCGAAGACGACGCCGCAGGCCTCTTCCTTCAGCTGCAGGAAGCGCATGTCGAACGCCGCGTTGTGGGCGACGAGCACGGTGTCCTGCGCGAAGGCATGAAACGCCGGCAGCACGGCATCTATCGCCGGCTGGCCGGCGAGCATCTCGGGCGTGATGCCGTGGATCGCGATGCCGGCCTCGGGCAGCGGGCGGCGCGGATCGACGAGCTGCTCGAACGA
>CALMIL010000181.1 GCA_937864005.1 uncultured Burkholderiales bacterium | reverse complement strand
CCCGTCCTGGCCGTGCGAGGTGAACGGGTCGAGCGCGACGTCGGTCAGCAGCCCGAGCTCGGGGAAGCGGCGCTTCAGTTCGCGCACGACGCGCGGCACGAGGCCGTCGGCGTTCAGGGCCTCGCGGCCGTCGGGCGTCTTCAGTTCCGGCGCGATGACCGGAAAGAGGGCCAGCACCGGCACGCCGAGCGCGAGGCACTCCTCGGCGACCGGCAGCAAATTGTCCAGGCTCAGGCGCTGCACGCCCGGCATCGACGGCACGTCCTGGCGCTGACGCTCGCCGTCGACGACGAAGACCGGCAGGATCAGGTCGCTCGGATGCAACCGGTGCTCCTGCACCAGCGCGCGGCTGAAGGCGTCCTTGCGCAGGCGGCGCGGGCGGCTGGCAGGAAACGGGGGCAGGTCGATCACGGGTTGGCTCCTTCGCGCGGGGGAGCGGCGGGCGGCAGACGCTGGCCGGCGCTCACTTCGCGACCGCGGCTTGGATTCGCGCGGCGCGTCTGCTAAAGTTACCTTTGAATGATAGCCGCGAGGCAGTCATTCCCTGCTTTTCCTCCCTGAGCAGGTGCCCGCGCGCGAAGGCGCACGGACATTGCGGGCCCTGGCCTCATCCGTCAGGGCCCCTCTTTTGGTGCTGGCGATAATGCCCGCATGCTCTGGATCAAGGCCTTTCATATCGTCTTCGTCGCCGCGTGGTTTGCGGGACTGTTCTACCTGCCGCGCATCTTCGTCAACCTGGCGCAGGTGCCGGCCGACAGCCACGCCGAGCGCGAAAGGCTGCTCGTCATGGGGCGCCGGCTGTATCGCTTCAGCACGATTCTGATGGCCGTTGCGATCGCGCTCGGTCTGTGGCTCTGGCTCGGCTATCGCATCGGCATGGGGCCGGGCAGCGGCTGGATGCACGTCAAGCTGGTGCTCGTCGCCGCGGTCATCGCCTATCACTTCCAGTGCCGGCGCCTGCTGCAGGATTTCGAGCAGTTCGGCAACCGCCGCAGCGAGCGCTGGCTGCGTGTATTCAACGAAACGAGCGTGCTGCTGTTCGCCACGATCGTCGTGCTAGTGGTCGTCAAGCCGTTCTGATGAAGCGTGCGGCCAGTTCGTCGGTGCCGCTCGCCGCGGCCTACGGCGCGCTGGTCGTCTATGCGACGCTCTACCCCTTCAGCGGCTGGCACCATCCGCAGGGCCTGTGGTCGCTTGCCTTCCTGAGCCTGCCCTGGCCGAAGTGGTGGGACCGCTTCGACATCGTCGCGAATCTGGTCGGCTACCTGCCGCTGGGCGCGCTCGTCTATATCGCCGCGCTGCGCTCGGGAAGCCGTCGTGCCATGGCGGCGCTGCTCGGATTTGCGCTGCCGTCGCTGATGTCGCTTGCGATGGAACTGCTGCAGAACTACCTGCCGCAGCGCGTACCTTCGGCCGCCGACTGGGCGCTCAACAGCGCCGGTGCGGCGATCGGCATGCTGCTCGCCGCGCTCGCCGATCGCTTCGGTCTGACGCTGCGCTGGCATGCGCTGCGCGACCGCTGGTTCGCCGGCCGCAGCGCGGTCGCGCTGACGCTGCTGCTGCTGTGGCCGTTCGGCATGCTGTTTCCGACGCCGGTGCCGCTCGGCCTCGGCGCGATCGGGCTGCAACTGCGCGAGGCCGCGGCGGATGTCGGCGCATGGCTGCAGGACATCCCGTGGGCCGCGCCGTGGGGCGAGGTGCTCCTCGAGCCGGCGGCAATGCCTGCCGCGCCGCTGTCGCCGCTCGCCGAAGGCACGCTGACGGCGTTCGGCCTGCTCGCGCCCTGCCTGCTCGCCTTCTCGATCTCGCTGCCGGGCTGGCGTCGCATCGCGCTCGTCTTCGGCGCGAGCGTGCTCGGGCTTGCGGCGATGACGCTGTCGGCCGCGCTCAACTACGGACCCGAGCACGCGCTCGCCTGGCGCACCGCGACGACCCAGCCGGCGGTGCTCGCCGCGATGCTGCTCGCCGCGGCTTGCGCCGGCGTATCGCGCCGCACCGCCGCGGCGCTCGGCCTGGTCGTCGCGACGGTGCTCGCCGTGCTCGCCGCGCAGGCGCCGGGCGACCCGTATTTCGCCCACGCCCTGCAGGCCTGGGAGCGCGGCCGCTTCATCCGCTTCCACGGCGTTGCGCAGTGGATAGGCTGGCTCTGGCCGTACGCGGTGCTCGCGCATCTGCTGCGGCGCATCGTGGCGCGCGACGACGATCGCGGGTGATCCTCGGACAGCCTGCGCCGGCGACAGGAATTGCGCCGGGAAGTGCGATTTCTCGCCGCAACCACGGGCGAAGCGGTGACTTGCATCCGGGGCCAAGGCCTGCGCCACCTGATTCACGCGGCGCGGCGCCCCCGTTCATGGCCCGCCCGATCCGTGCACGACGATCTTTCCGCCGGCCCGGTTCTCGTCCATCAATGCATGCGCCTGCGGCAGGCTGTCGAAATCGAAGACGGGGCCGGTCTTCACGTCAAGCTTGCCGGCTTCCACCAGATCGACGTAGCTTTGCAACTGCGCTGGCGACATGTCCGCGGCTTCGCCGCTGTAGGACGTGAGCTTGACCGCGGTTGGAATATCGATCATCGGATCGAATCGATCGAGCACCCACGATCCGCCAAGCATTCCCGTCATGCAGACGATCCCGCCGCGGCCGACACAGCGCAGCGAATCGAGCAGGGTCTGCGTGCCGACGAGCTCGAGCACCCGGTCGTACGGCGTCGCGGCCGAGACCCGTTGTGCGAGCGCTCCCTCGTCGATCCATACCTCGTCGGCGCCGGCCGCCGCGAGAGCCGCAACCTTGTCCGGGTTGCGGGTGGTCGCCCCGACGCGCAGGCCGGCCCTCTTGGCCAGGGCAAGCGCAGCCATTCCGATCGACGAGGTGCCGCCCCGGATCAGCAGGGATCGTGCGCGGTCGACTTCCAGTCCCGCATAGAGCGACCCGTGGGTGGTCTGAAGCATCTCCGGCAATGCGGCGAGCCTGTCCCATGGCAGCCCGGTATGAAGCGAAAAGAGGCATGCATGCGGCACCAGCGTGTATTCGGCGTACGAGCCGTCGAACTGACGGCCCATGCCGCCCATCATGGCGGCGACCGTCGTTCCGGTGGGCAGGTCCAGGCCGCCCGCGTCGACCAGTTCGCCGACGCATTCGATACCCAGGACACGCGGAAACTTCACCGTCGGCGACTCGCCCCTTCGGGTGAACCACTCGGACCGGTTCAATCCGAATGCGCGAACCCGAATCAGCGCCCAGCCCCGACGAGGCTGCGCCACGGGCATATCCTCGAGCCGAAGCTTTTCGGGGCCGCCTGGCTCACGAATGACCCATGCCTTCATGCTTTTGCCAGCATACGCCGGATGCCGCCCGGAAAGCTGCACCTGTCTTGCTTCGAATCATCGGCCGCACAACCGCGAGAGCCGTCCGCGTCATGCGCAGCAGCCTAGCCGTCGAAGCGACGCGCAAGACGATGGGCGACAAGAAACACGGCGGCCGGGGCGATGCTCAGTGCTGCAATGGCGGCAAGCATCGAAACCGTGGCTGGCATGCCGGCGCCGAATGCCAGTGCAAAAGCCAGACCCTTGACCGCACTGACCGGATCGACGGATGCAAGAAGACCCGCGTTGTCGGGGGTGCCGGAGAACAGCCGGCACAGGACGAAGAACGTCACGAGTGCGGCAACGCTGGCGATCACGATGCTTGGTTTCAAGAACAGCGCCCCATCTTCGTCGGTCCACGACGCGCAGCTTCGGCAGCGGACCGCGCGACGGACCTTACGCCGCAACCGATTGTCAGCGGGCCAGCGCGATCTCGCCCGGCCGCCATGTCGAAGAACGAAGGCGGGCGGTTTCGGCGACGCCGACGGAGCTTGCCGCGATGCGTCAGACGGGCTCGACGCGGTTCAACGTGCGAGTTGACCCCGCGACCTGCTCGTGCCTACGCCGCCTGCGCGTGCAACCGAACGCCGAGCGCCTTGGCAACCTTGAGGACCGTGGCAAAGCTCGGGTTCCCATCGGCACTGAGCGCCCGGTACAGGCTCTCGCGGCTGAGCCCCGCTTCTTTCGCCACCATGCTCATGCCCTTGGCGCGGGCGATGTCGCCGAGCGCGCGCGCAATCCCCGAGATGTCGTCGGGCGCCTCCTCGAGCCAGGCATCCAGATAGGCGGCCATGTCTTCGGGCGTGCGCAGATGTTCGGCGACGTCGTAGGTCGAAGTCCTGACCCTGGGGGCCTTCTTGCGAGGCGAGGCAGCCATGCCTTCAGCTTTCATAGTCACGAGCCAATCGAATGGCCTTGGCGATGTCTTTGGACTGGGTGGACTTGTCGCCACCCAGAAGGAGGAGCAGGAGTCGATCTCCGCGCAGCGAGTAGTAGACGCGGTAGCCCGGGCCGGCGTCGACTTTCAGCGCCGAGACCCCATCGGTCAGATTCCGGTGAACGCCCGGATTGCCATGGACGAGGCGATCAACGCGCATCAGGATGCGCGCGCGGCCGACGGCATCCTTCAGGTTGTCAATCCAGTCGCGGTACGCGTCTGTCTTCTCGACCCGCATGTTGCGAGTGTAGTGCATGGGCTACAAATGGGAGACTTGTGTGGCGCCAACGTCGTAATGTCCCCTGAGACCCAAGTAGAAGTGTCCCCTTTGGAGTTTGTCGAGGGGGAAGGCAGATGGGTCAGGAGGAGGCGTTGATGAGTCAGCGCGAGGCACAGCGGCTGGCGGTGGTACAGGCAGTGCTGCATGGGGTGCACGGGCAGAGCGAAGCGGCGCGCAAGCTGGGGCTGTCGGTGCGTCAGGTCAAGCGGCTGTGCCGCGCCGTACGCGAGTCGGGCGCGGCCGGGCTGATCGGCCGCCGGCGGGGGTGGCCCAGCAACCGGCGCGTAGCGCGCGAGGAACGCGAGCACTTCATGGCGCTGGTGCGCAGCCGCTACGGCGACTTTGGCCCGCTGCTGGCGTGCGAGTATCTGCGGCGCGAACACGGCTTTGCGCGCAGCGAGGAGACCTTGCGCCAGTGGATGATCGCGCAGGGCTTGTGGCGCGTGCGCCAGCGCCGCGCCAAGCGCGTGCATCCAGCCCGGGCGAGGCGGCCGTGTCTGGGCGAGCCGGTGCAGATCGACGGCAGCCACCACGACTGGTTCGAGGGGCGCTCGCCCGCGTGCTGTCTGATTGCCTTCATCGATGACGCCACGGGGTGGGTGCTGGCGGCGCGGTTTTTCGAGGAGGAAACGACCCATGGCTACCTGCAACTGCTGCACGCGCAGGTACAGCGCCACGGGGCGCCGCTTGCCGTCTACAGCGACCGCCACGCCATCTTCACCAAGGCCGATCCCGAGGACGCCAAGCCCACGCAGTTCGAGCGTGCGCTCTTGCAACTCGAGATCGAGCCGATTTGCGCGCGCAGCCCGCAGGCCAAGGGGCGGGTGGAGCGGTTGTTTCAGACGCTGCAGGATCGGCTGTGCAAGGCCATGCGGCTCGAGCGAATCGACACGCTGCAAGAGGCCAACGCCTGGCTCGAGGGCTACCTGCTCGAGCACAACAGGCGCTTTGCGGTGCAAGCGCAGCAGCCCGAGGACATGCACCGGCCGTGGACGGGTTCGGCCCAGGCGCTGGCCGACATCTGCAGCCTGCACCACCAGCGCAGCCTGAGCGCGCAAGGAGCGTGCAGGTTCGAGGGCCGGATTCTGCAGTTGCTGCCCGGCCAGGCCCACGCCCCCAAGGCACGCGCCATGATCGACATCGCCCAGCACGCCGACGCCAGCCTGCATCTGAGCTACCGCGGCCAGCCGTTGCGCTGGCGCGGCCATGGCTTGCACGACGCGCCGGCGCATCGCCAGGGCGCCGACGCCAAGACGCTCAACACTCGCGTCGAGCGCGCCCGCGACGCCCAGCGCGCCAAGCTGTTGCGCCTGAGGGCCGAGTTGGAATACCAGGACAGCCAGCGCCAGCGCGGCATCTACAAGCCCGACACCCCGCCCATCGTTGCGCCGCGCGCGGGTGCTGGCCGCTGTGGCCGGCGTCAATTATCCTGACCGCTTGACGACAACTATCCTGGCCGGTTGGGGGCGGGCGTAGTTGTCGTTGAT